>NZ_QTLN01000024.1:915-70198 GCF_003602735.1 Bacteroides sp. AF39-16AC
TATACTAAGTTCACCCCTTGAAATAGACCACTGAACGGCCGGCACCACGCTTGAGGAGCCCAAAGAGAACTGACAATAAACCTGCGAAAGGCTACATCCGGAAAGCCCGGATACTAAACGAGAACTACTGAACAACTTTTCTCACCACAGATATGTTTCTTTCTTACCACACCCGTGTTTCTTTCTTTCCACAGCTGTGGTAAGAAAAGAACATTGCTGTGGAAAGATTAGTTTTTTAGGGAAAAACAAGGTAGTACATCGCAGTTTTTTTCCTAACTCTTAGGTGTCATCTACGCATCATACAGCGACAATCAGTAGAAGCCTTTATCAAATCCACTTCTGTGCCCTACCCAAAGAACGCACAACGGCAGCAAACTCTTCCCGAGGAATGATAGCCTTATTACGTGTTTTCAAACGATTATTATAAACGGTCTGAGGTGAATAATGCAAGAATTCGGCAATCTTCACACTATCAGTGATACCTAAACGCACCAAAGCATAAATGCGCAATTCCGTATTCAGTAACTCACCATCTTTTAGCACAATCTGCTCGTCAGGATGGAGCAAGGCATTGAAGTCACTTACAAAATCCGGATAAATGTGCAAGAAGATAGCATCAAAGTTATGATAGAACTCTTTCAACTCATTCTGTGCCATAGAATGAGTATCGGTTAATGCTTTCACATCCTCCAACTGGTTTGCCTTAAGCTTACGATTGATATTTTTCCGATACTCATCCAGCTTACTGATATAATTGGAACAAATGGAAAAGACATAACCTATGTATTCCTCCTTCACATAGTTGGATTCACGAAGCTGATTATTGGTATCCCTCAACTGTTCATTCAAAGAAGTAAGCTGTACATTCGTTTCTGCCACTTGTCCGTGCATTTTCGAAAGCTCTTCCACATGCTTATTCAAGCGGTTGTTTGCCTCATTCAGCTGTTGGCGCGACTGCTTCAACCGCTTCATCTGCTTGTATATATATAGGAAGGCAAACAAGGATATCAAGGACAAGACACTGACCAGTACCAAGTACATGCGCAACCGCGCTTCTTGCTTCTGATTACGTTCCTGATAGATCTGATGAATGGTGTCCTGCACCGCAGAGATGCCCACTACCCTCACCCGGTTCCGATATGCCAAGGCATTCTGTAAGCAGTAACTCATGTAGACATAGGCATGGTCAATATCACCCAAACTAAAAAGTACCCCCGCCAGCTCTTCCAACGAAGCAATATCTTTATTGGAGATACGTACATCGGCCATAGCAGAATATATCAGGTAAGTCAGATAATTTTCCTGCTCATCGGACTCGCGATAAAAACAGGCCAGCACGTAAGCATTCATGGCATCGCGCCGAGTGTCGAATGCAGAATTAAGAATTCCCTTCTGCAAACGTTCTTTAAAAACATACATACTGTCCGTACCTTGTACTACCTGCCCTTTATACCACAAGAACAAGGGGTCTTCAGGGGTAAGAACCATATTCAAAGAGTCCTTGTAAACACGCTCCAACTGTGCATAATGTTCATGCAAAGTACCCATTTCACTACCGGTATACTGATTGAAATGCGAATACAGATACAGCATTTGCCCGTAATAATCCACTAACAATTCTTTGGGGAGCGAACCGCCTGAAACTCCGCGCAATTCATCCTGAGCTTCTTTCAACAAACCGGTAGCAGCCAACAGAAAAGACTTTTTTATCTTCCACTCCATCTGCCGGTATTTATCATTCTGCTTATAAACTATATCCAAATTGTCTACCACATAATTCATTGCAGAATCGGCGTTATAGACGCAATACTCATCATAAAGATTTTTATTCAGCCAATATCTCTCTTCCAAAGTACGCACATCCTTTTGCAGCTTGTGCAACTGGGCAATCTTCGCCTCTTTAAGCATAGCAAACGTGTTTTTTTGCGCAATCAGAGAGTCAAGGCGCACCAGCAGTTCTTTTATCTTTTCACTGTAAGGTGCCGCATTCAGAAAGGTACACCCCATCAGTAAAAATAGTAAAGCTATGATTTTTCTTTTCATTTCTATTATTTATATAAGGCTGAGAGCACAAAGATAAATTAATCTATCTAAACATAAGCTACTTCTACCCTAAAAAGTACATGAAAGTTAAGAGGTATTTCGACCATTTACAGCGATAAAACAACATATACAGACCTCCTTCCATAGTAGCTGACCTTTACTTTATACAGCAATCAGCAAGAATATAACTCGCTATATATGTGGCATTTACATTTTACTCCGACTTACTTCTATACATTACCCGCCTATCGGACGAATAAGGTTGTCCACTATCTTTGCAACAGAGAAAGAAAAGTGTACTATGGAAAACATCCAATCTCTATTAGAACATACTTTTCTAAAATAAATTAAATCTTTTAATTAAAGTACTATGAGAATGATTACAAGAAATCTTCTTACGCGGAGTTACAAGCTCCTTCTGACATTACTCGTACTGCTAATGTCAACAAATGCATTTGCCCAACGATTGACAGCTACGGGTAAAGTAGTAGATGCCGCAGGCCTGGAGGTCATTGGTGCATCTGTATTGGAAAAGGGAACAACCAACGGTGTTGTTACCAATCTGGATGGGGAGTTTTCCCTGAGTGTAGGACAGAATGCCACACTGGTAATATCCTTCATCGGCTACAAAACGATAGAGGTAAAAGCAGCCACCAACATGAATATCACATTGCAGGAAGACAACGAACTGCTGGACGAAGTGGTAGTTATCGGTTATGGAAGTGTGAAGCGTAAAGACGTAACCACTGCCGTATCTACGGTTTCTACAAAGGATTTGGACCAACGCCCCATTGTATCGGCAGCCCAAGCCCTACAAGGTAAAGCAGCCGGTGTGTCGGTTATGCAGCCCAGCGGCGAACCGGGCGGTGGTATGAGTATCCGCGTACGTGGTACCACCTCATTCAATGGTAGCAACGACCCGCTCTACGTAGTGGATGGTGTACCTGTAGACAATATCAACTTTCTCTCTCCCAACGACATTGAAAACCTCTCTATTCTGAAGGATGCCTCATCAGCAGCCATCTACGGTTCGCGCGCAGCCAACGGTGTGGTATTGATTACTACCAAGAGCGGCTCGGCAGGCAACGCCAAAGTAGCATTGAACGTACAATATGGCATGACAAAAGTAGGCAAGAGCATGGAAGCACTGAATACAGAACAGTACCGCGAATTGCAAGAAGAAATCGGGGCTGTAAATCCAACTGCTCTTGAAGGGCTGACCGACCAGACAGACTGGTTTGACGAGGTTTACAAGACCGGACAAACCCAGAATTACCAAGTGTCCGTATCAAACGGAAATGAAAAGATGAAATACTTCCTCTCTGCCGGTTATCTGGATGAAAAAGGTATTTTGGAAGGAACATACTTCAAGCGGTATAGCTTCCGCGCCAATATCGACAACCAAATACGCAGCTGGCTGAATGTAAGTGCCAATATCTCCTACTCCGACAACATCGGAAACACCGGCATCATCTCCGGTACGGGTGCCAACCGTGGTGGTGTAGTCCTCTCGGTCATCAACACTCCGACCTATGCTCCTATTTGGGATCCTGAAAAACCGAATCAATACAATAAGAACTTCTATGGAGTGAACATCATGAACCCGATGGAAAACCTGGCCCGCCAGAAAAACAACAAGAACAAGGAAAACCGCCTCATCGCATCCGGAGCCGCTACCATCAGCTTCCTGCCCAACCTAAAGTTGAAATCATCTGTAGCCCTGGACCGCCGTAACGGTGTAAGCACCACATTCCTCGATCCAATATCGACCACCGACGGACGCAACAGCTTCGGTACAGCCTCTGACAACCGGAATATGAATACCGTGTTGGTTTTCGATAATATATTGACTTACAATACCAATATCAAGAAGCACGGCATCGACGTAATGGCAGGTTCTTCCTATACCAAATCGGACTATACCAACAGCTGGATAAACGGCTCACATTTCCGGGACGATAAAATACAGACCCTGAACGCTGCCAATAAAATTTCATGGGACGGTACCGGAACAGGAGCTTCACAGTGGGCCATCTCTTCCTATTTCGCCCGTGTGTCCTACAACTATGACAGCAAGTACATGCTTACCATGAACATGCGTGCCGACGGTTCATCCAAGCTGCATCCCGACCATCGCTGGGGTATTTTCCCCTCCTTCTCGGCTGCATGGCGCATTTCGTCGGAAAAGTTCATGAAAGACATCGCTTGGATTGATGACTTGAAGCTCCGCGGTGGCTGGGGACAGACCGGTAACCAAAGCGGTATAGGCGATTACTCGTATCTGCAACGTTACAACATCAACCGCATACCCTGGTTTGAAGAAGGTAACGACCATGCAGTTCCCGGTATCAGCCAGGCCAACCTGAGAACAAGTGACCTGAAATGGGAAACTACCAACCAGACGAACATCGGTCTTGACTTGACTGTACTGAACAACAGACTAACCTTCAGCATGGACTACTATTACAAGAAAACTACAGACATGTTGATGAATGTAAGTCTGCCTGCTGGTGCGGCAGCAACCACCAGCATCACCCGTAACGAAGGCGAGATGACCAACAAGGGATTCGAGTTCGCCATCAACTCCCATAACCTGACCGGCGAGTTTTCTTGGGATACAGACTTCAACATTTCTTTCAATAAGAACAAGCTGACCAAGCTGTCATTGCAGAAAATCTATACAGCAGCAAGCAGCGCCGAGGTGGTGAAAGAAAATATCGTACGCAATGAGCCCGGACGTCCTTTGGGTGGTTTCTACGGCTACATCAGCGACGGTGTAGATCCCGAAACCGGTAACCTGGTTTATCGCGACCTTAACGAAGACGGCAAGATTTCCACTTCTGACCGTACCTATATCGGCGACCCGAATCCCGACTTCATCTACGGATTGACAAACACCTTTACATGGAAAGACCTCAGCCTGAGCATCTTCATCCAAGGAAGCTACGGAAACGACATCTTCAATGTGTCCCGTATGGAAACCGAAGGTATGTATGACGGTAAAAACCAGTCAACGGAAGTATTGAAACGCTGGAGAATTCCCGGACAGATTACGAATGTCCCGAAAGCCAACTTCAACATCAAGAACTCCACTTACTTTGTAGAAGACGGCAGCTACCTGCGTGTCAAAGACATTTCACTCTCTTACAACATCCGTTGCCGCCAGTTCAAGAAATGGGGTATCAGCCGCGTACAGCCTTATTTTACCGCCAGCAATTTGCTGACCTGGACCAGCTATTCAGGTATGGATCCTGAAGTGAACCAATATGGCAACAGCGGTTCTGTACAGGGCATCGACTATGGAACTTACCCGCAGAGCAAATCATTCGTTTTCGGTATCAATGTTGAATTCTAAAAAAGGAAGAAATAACTTATGAAACTAAACCATATATATAAAAGTATAGCTTGCGGTGTATTGTTGGCAATGACCGCAACCTCATGTGACTTGGACTATAATCCGGTAGACACCTACTCGGATGTAACGGAAGGAGTGAACAAAACTGATGAAAAGCCTATCTTCAACAGTGTGCAAGACGTGGAAACTTCAATGGTAACCCTTCACAAAAAATTTCGTGACCAGCAGGAGCACTGGTATGTCGACAAACTGCTTATCGGTGACGCTCATTCCGATAATGCCTACGCCGGAACAACGGGGGCCGAAGTGGTGCCTTACGAAACCAACTCCATTGAAGGCTCTAATTCTGTACTAAAACGTGACTGGGACCGTTTCTTAGGCGACATTGCCGTTGCCAACCGCATCATCGTGGGCTGTGACCAGCTCAAGGCACTCAGTGAAAGTGAACGCGGCAAGTATCAGTCACAAGCCAAGATATTCCGTGCCATGGTCATGTTCGATATGGTACGCTTATGGGGTAACTTCCCGGTCATCACTACCGTGGGCGGTGACATTACCGAAGACAACGTAGAAGAAATGTACCCGACCTATTTTCCTCCACAGAATACGGCTGAAGAGGCTTACGCCCAAATAGAGAAAGACCTGACTGAAGCAGTGGAAAACCCCAACACACCGACAAACGACACATCAGACAAGAGCATACTTACCAAATCGGTGGCACGTGCCATGCTTGCCAAGGTCTATGCAGAAAAACCTCTGCGCGATTATGCAAAGGTTATCAAATATGCCGATGAACTTGCTGCCGACGGCTTCGACCTCGTGGAAGACTTCAGCGACCTTTGGGCGTATGATACGGAAAAAAAAGACTGCCGGGTACGCAATACCAAGGAGGCAATTCTCGAAGCCCACTTTCCTCCCGGCTCCGGCAACTGGTGTACTTGGATGTTCGGCCGTAACTTGAGCAACTGGGATGAAAGTTTCACCTGGGCCAAATGGATTACCCCTTCCCGTGACCTTATCCGCCTCTATGAAGAGCAAGGAGACACGAAACGTTACAATGAATCTGTTGTATGGTATGACTGCGGATGGAGCAACTATTATCCGGCAGACCATTATGCCTTCATGTACAAATGCCGCTCTGCGTTCAACAGCATTATCTATCTGCGATATGCCGACATCCTGCTCCTCAAAGCCGAAGCAAAAATTATGGGAGAGACTCCCGACCTAAACGGTGCAGCCGACATCATCGACCGCATCCGCAACCGCGCCGGACTGGGCAAACTTCCACAAAGCACCCGCAGCAATAAAGAAGCATTGCTCCAAGCTTATATGGACGAACGCCGCATGGAGCTTGCCTTTGAAGGACAGCGCTGGTACGACCTTTGCCGCCTCAATAAGGTAGAAGAAGTGATGAACGCCGTTTACGCCAAAGACAGCGGCCGCCATGCACAAGAAAATCTGTTCAATGAGAACTCCTATCTGCTGGCTATTCCCCAAGGAGCCATCGACCAGAACGAAAATCTGATACAGAACCCGGGCTATTAATACTAATGAGTAATATAAAAATCAATTGAATATGAATTTAAGAAATATATTCACTACCGCATTAGGCTGCTTCACCATACTGGCAGCCTGCGGCAATGACAATGACAGTAACATCACCCCTACACCGGAACCCAAGCCAGACCAACCCACGGAAGAGGCAAAGGATGTTACCCTCTATGTAACGAACACCAGTCGTACTTATGATTTGACAAAGTCCGGGCTGGCCTTCGGCACCGGAAGCAACATGTCACCTTCTACCGTGACACTCGACCCTGCCACCCGCTATCAGGAAATGGACGGTTTCGGTGCAGCCATCACCGGCTCTACCGGTTACAACCTGATGCAGATGACACAAGAGAACCGCACGAAGTTTCTGACTGAAACATTCTCGGACAAAGAAGGCTACGGCTTCAGCTATGTACGTATTGCCATCGGTTGTTCCGACTTCTCATTCAGTGAATTCACTTGCTGTGACGAAAAGGGGCTTGAGCACTTTGCCCTTCCGATGGAAGACACCAAATATGTGATTCCTATATTGAAGGAAATTCTGGCAATCAATCCTGCCGTCAAAATAATTGCCGCTCCCTGGACATGTCCGAAGTGGATGAAAGTGAAAAGCCTGGAGAAACGTGTACCCTTTGACTCATGGACCAGCGGACACTTGAACCCCGAATATTACAGAACGTATGGCGACTATTTCGTAAAATGGATACAAGCTTTCGAAAAGGAAGGCATCAAAATCCACGCTGTGACTCCGCAGAACGAACCGCTGAACCACGGTAACTCAGCATCCTTGTTCATGGGATGGGAAGAAGCCCGTGACTTCATCAAGACCGGCCTGGGCCCTGCCTTCAAAGAAGCCGGAGTTACTACAAAGATTTATGTTTTCGACCATAACTACAACTACGACAATCTGGCCGACCAAAAAAGTTACCCTACCAAGATTTATGATGATGCGGAAGCCTCACAATACATTGCGGGCGCTGCCTACCATAATTATGGCGGTAACCGTTCTGAGTTGCTGAATATCCACAAACTCTATCCCAACAAGGAACTGCTTTTTACGGAAACCTCCATCGGTACTTGGAACTCCGGTCGCGATTTGGAAGCACGCCTGCTTAACGATATGGAAGAAATAGCATTGGGAACAGCCAACAACTGGTGCCGCGGCACCATTGTGTGGAATCTGATGTTAGACAGTGACCTGGGACCGGTAAGCCCCTCAGATGGTTCTTGCAAGACCTGCTACGGTGCAGTGGATATTGACAATACAAACTATTCTAAAATTGTCCGTAATTCCCATTATTACCTTATCGGGCACATGTCTTCAGTCGTGAAACCGGGAGCTGTACGTATCGGAACGACCGGTTACACAGCCAACGGAATCACCTACTCCGCCTTCGAGAATACGGACGGTACCTATGCATTCGTATTGGCAAACAACAATGCAGATGCCAAGCGAATCACCGTAAGCGACGGCACACACTACTTTTCCTACGAAGTTCCGGCCAAAGCAGTCGTTTCTTACCGTTGGAAAAAATAAAACTAATAATTTAAACAGAAGATTATAATGAAAAGCTTAAAATACTATCTAATGGCATTGGCAGGCATAGCCATGCTGAATGCTTGCAGCGATGACGATCCGGTTCCCGGCAACCCGACAATGGACTTTCAGGCAGAACCTTCTTCAGCCTTGTTCGGAGACAGTCTGCCTTTTACAATCAAGGCATCGGACGCAGATGTACCCCTTTCCACGTTAAAAGCGCGGTTATACTTCAGCGACGAAATGGTGTCAGAGACTATAATCCGTACAAAAGTAAACGGTCAAGACTATACCGGGAAAATATATGTTCCCTATCTGGCAAATATTCCCAACGGAACAGCTACATTGAAGTTCATTCTGCAGAACATCAATTTCACAATTACAGAAAAAAGCTATGACGTGGCGCTGAGTCGTCCGGACTTCCCCTACCTAACTCTGATTTCCGGAGACCAAGAATACCGCATGGAAAAAGTCGCAGCCAATCAGTATAGCGTGACCGGTGAATTTGCACAAAAAGTGAAAGGTTACATCAAAGCTCCTAAAGTAGGCGCCAACGGGAATGAAATCAACTTCGGATGGAGCAACGGTGCCATTACACAAGGTACCTCCAGTGAAATTACCTTCTCCAATCTGTCAGCTGGAGAATATTCCATCTCCTTCAATACGTTGACTTATGCAGCCGCTCCTTTCGTGAAACTACTGCTGAACGGTTCTGAAATGGAGATGGTGGATGATGACCATTACAGCATCGACCTCAATCTGAAGCAAGGGGACAACATCACTGCAGACATTCCCAACTTCGACCAATATTGGATAGACCCCGACTTCTTCGAAAAGAATGAAGACGGTTCGCTGAAGTTCCTGCCCATCGATGGAACTTATCGCGTCATTGCCAACCTGGCCCTGAATTATCTGGAAGTATTGAAAATGAACGGAACAAGCACCGCCACTCTGAACGATGACGGAACCGGCGCCCTTTGGATTATCGGTGACGGTATCGGTAAACCTTCCGTAGCGACCAATGCCGTAGGTTGGACTACAGAAAAAGGTCTCTGCATGTCACAGATTGAAGCGAAGAAGTATCAGGTAACAGTAGTAGCGGGAGAGCAAATCAAATCTGATGACATCAACTTCAAGTTCTTCCACCAGCAAGGTTGGGGAGGTGAATATAAAAACGATGCCTTGTCTACCACCAGTGACTTAGTATTTATAGGTGACGGTACCAACGGACGTGATGCCGGCAACTTGGGCCTCGTAGAAGGCAAAAGCCTGGAAAACGGTGTCGCTTACCGGTTCACAGTTGACGTAACGGCAGGTGTCTCTTCGGCAGTTCTGACAGTAGAAAAGGTAGAAAGATAGACGGATAACGCAGAAGATTAACTAAATGAGAAAGGGGCTGGCTCTATAAAAGAGTTCAGCCCCTCTTGTTTATGCAGAATATATGTTCCGGATTTAGCTTAAACCTTCTTTCGCCTCCTCTTGTGGAATACGTACCGAAGTGTAAAGCTCAAGAATGGCGGCTATCGTCAGAGACACAATCCATTCATTGCCCCTTGTAAAGAGCATGAATGCCCCCGTAAGCACCAGCAAAAGCGCACCGAATATTTGCTGTCGGCGCAGGCGTTTGACAGTGGGACTTTTACATTTGGACGGAGAATTAATTTGGGCCAAAGCAACCATCGTAGCGCCGATAGTATATATATAAGGTGAAAGAGGCCAGCCCGTGATATAAACGGCAGCTCCTGCCAAGAGCATCACGGCCCCTACTGCGAAAAGGGCAGGTATCAGTTGTTTCATTCTTCTATATCTTCTTCAAATACATAAATATCCTCATTGGGCTTTTTCATCAGATACTTCTCACGGGCAATCCGTTCGATGGCACCGGAGTCGACGGCAAGCTCATTGAGCCGTTCGGTATTCTCCTCGTATTCCTTGCGGTACTTTTCTATTTCATCGCGCAGACGGCTTTCTTCCCGGGCGTAACCCAAACGGCGTACAACACTGTTCTCATCCAGGAACCCGATAATTACAGCAAACAACGCAAGCGTAATCAGATATTTATGCTTGCGGACAAAAGACCAAAGAGAAGCAAGTTTATCCATCTCGTTATCTACTATTTAGCAATTTATCATTCATGATGGAGCTTGTCCATCATATAACTTCACGTCACAAAGATAAGAGGAATAACCGAAAGATTTCTTTTTTTTGTGTACATTTGCACAAAAAGCAAAGAATATCCCAAATATGGAAAACTATATCGTATCTGCACGGAAATATCGTCCCTCGACCTTTGAGTCCGTAGTAGGCCAACGTGCACTGACCACTACCTTGAAGAATGCCATTGCCACCGGAAAACTGGCGCATGCCTATCTTTTTTGCGGTCCAAGAGGCGTGGGAAAAACAACTTGTGCCCGTATCTTTGCTAAAACAATCAACTGCATGAGCCCCACAGCAGACGGTGAAGCATGTAACCAGTGTGAATCCTGTACTGCCTTCAATGAGCAGCGCTCCTACAATATCCATGAGCTGGATGCCGCCTCAAACAACTCTGTGGATGACATCCGCCAATTGGTGGAGCAGGTACGCATTCCACCTCAGATAGGCAAATACAAAGTATATATCATTGATGAGGTACATATGCTGTCCGCCTCGGCTTTCAATGCTTTCCTGAAAACACTGGAAGAGCCGCCACGCCATGCCATATTCATCCTTGCCACTACCGAGAAGCACAAGATATTGCCCACCATCCTTTCACGCTGCCAAATATATGATTTCAGCCGGATTGGTGTGGAAGATACCGTAGCACACCTCGCATATGTCGCCTCCAAAGAAGGTATCACTGCTGAACCGGAAGCGTTGAATGTCATTGCCCTCAAAGCAGACGGTGGTATGCGCGACGCACTATCCATCTTCGACCAGGTGGTAAGCTTCACCGGAGGACACATCACCTATAAGAGCGTGATTGAAAACCTCAATGTGCTGGACTATGAATACTACTTCAAACTAACCGGATTCTTTCTTGAGAACAAAATCAGTGACGCGTTGCTATTACTGAATGATGTGCTCAACAAAGGCTTCGACGGCAGCCACTTCATCACCGGACTTTCATCCCACCTGCGCGACTTGCTTGTCAGCAAAGACCCGGCAACACTGCCGTTGCTTGAAGTGGGCGCAAGCATCCGCGAACGTTACCAAGCACAAGCACAGCAATGCCCCCTCCCTTTTCTTTACCGTGCCATGAAGCTCTGCAACGATTGTGACCTGAACTACCGTGCCAGTAAAAACAAACGGCTACTGGTAGAGCTCACTCTGATACAAGTGGCACAACTGACCGCCGAGGAGGACGACGGTGCCAATGGGCGCAGCCCTAAACAAGCTATAAAACCCATATTCACGCAGCCTGCCGCCGCTCAGCAGCCACAGGCCACTGCTGCCACGCCCCAACAAACCGTACAACCGGCAGTACAGACAAACAGCACTCCCCAACCTGCTGCCACGCAGCATAGTAATGCAACAACTCCACATGCCACACCTGCTGCCGTATTAATGGCGCAAGGGAGAGAAGAGAAAAAAATTCCGGTCATGAAAATGTCCGGATTAGGGGTCTCCATCAAACGCCCCCATATAGAAGAGGAACAAAGAAACCCTTCATCTAACCCTACTGCCGCCCACCAAGCAGCACAACCGAAAGAAGACTACATCTTCAATGAAAGGGATTTGAACTATTACTGGCAGGAGTATGCCGGACGTATGCCCAAGGAGCAAGTAGCCATTGCCAAGCGCATGCAGAACATGCGCATCACTTTAATAAATGACACAACTTTTGAGGCTGTGGTAGACAATGAAATCGTTGCCAAGGAATTTACCGGCATGATACCCACTCTGCAAAATTACCTACGTACCCGGCTAAAGAACCGCAAAGTCACCATGACTGTCCGGATTAGTGCTCCTACTGAAAAGGTACGTGCCTACGGACGCGTTGAAAAATTCCAGATGATGGCACAAAAGAACAGTGCCCTATTACAACTAAAAGAAGAGTTTGGTTTGGAACTGTATTAATCCCTTCCAATCGCCTGCATAAAGTTGCTAACAAATTGAGTATAAAGGATAAAAAAACATCTATTTAATTTTTTATTTATTCATTTATATTTATTTTTGCCAATAATAAACAAAAGAGGCAAACAAACATTTGAGAACAAAAACAATTATATGGATGCTATTGGGGCAGATACTGTATACTTCTGTCTTATCGGCACATACAATAGCCAATCAAGAAAAGCAGAGTATTCTGCAATCATTGGTCAAAAGACAAGTTCTCTATGATGACTCTATATCCATAGACAGTGTCATTGCGTGGAGTGAGCAACTTCTTCCCATCCTACAATCAAATGAAGATAGAACAACATATTTTCTATTACAACTTCAATTGGCCAATGCCTATACATTGCGCGGCGATATCAGCTTAGCAACGAACCGGGCACAACTTATGTACGAAGAAGCTAAAGCAACAGACTACCAATTTGGTATGGTAGTGGCCAACCAAGCCATCGGAGACGCCTATAATACAATAGCCAACATGGGGGATAAAGCCCTGGAATCATACCAGGATGCTTTGACTGAACTATCCAACATTTCAGACCAGCATCCATATAGGGCACAGCTTCTTTTAAAAATGTCCAACGTTCTGCAACGGAAAGGACGTCTGGAAGAAGCGGAAAAAATCCTGGAAGAGCTGGAGAAAATATTATATCAGGAGCCTGACTACCCGACAGACTTCTTTTTCTGCATCGAAAAGACGAATTTTGCCATTTCCCATGGACACCTCTCACAAGACTATCTTGATGAAGCAAACATCTGGCTCCACAAAATGGACTCCATTTACCAACTGCACCCAGAGAAGTTCTACCGGTTTCACTTGGATTATACCACTGCCGCCTACTATAGAGCCATGGGAAATTGGGACAAACAATACTGGAAACAAGCTCTGGACATCTACTCCAAATTGCAAGCAGAATACTCCGGTAATAAGCGCTCCACGTATTACCGCTGGACTTCGCTGGAAAAAATCTATCTCTGTAAAATACAAGGCATGGCCATGGAAGCCTGCCGAATCTACCAGGAATTGTATCCTCCTATAGATACACTCGCTTCACAAAGCTATATCCGGCAAATCAATACGATAAAGGCAAAATACCAGGTAGATAAGGCAGAGACGGCCAGCAATAACGAATACAATAAAATCATAACCAGCATATTGGTAGGAACGATGGCATTAGTAACGTTATTTGTTCTACTTGCCATCCTACTCAAAAGGCAGCGGGAAAAGGTGAAGCTCTCCACCCAAAAACTGGCAACATCACGGATAAATGCCGAAAATGCCATGCGTGCAAAAAGCGTGTTCCTCTCGAACATGAGCCACGAAATCCGTACCCCGCTCAATGCATTATCGGGCTTTTCATCCCTATTGACGGAAGAGGGACTGGACGATGAGACACGCCGTCAGTGCAATGAAGTTATCCAACAGAACTCAGAACTATTGCTGAAGCTTATTAACGACGTGATAGATCTATCGAGTCTTGAATTCGGCAAACTGCAATTCTGTATTGCACAACATGATGCCGTAAGCATCTGCAGAAACGTGATAGATACCGTGAACAAAGTGAAACAGACACAAGCTGAACTTACATTCACCACCGAGCTGGAAGAAATGCCCATCGAGACTGACGACTCACGCCTGCAGCAAGTCCTGATTAACCTACTGATAAATGCTACCAAATTTACCCCACAAGGCAGCATTGTCCTAAAGCTGGAAAAAGAAACGGACGACACCGTACTATTCACCGTAACAGATACCGGTTGCGGCATTCCCAAAGACAAGCAAGCCAACATTTTCCAACGTTTTGAAAAGCTGAACGAGAATGCTCAAGGCAGTGGGTTGGGGCTCTCCATATGCCAACTTATCATAGAGCATATCGGCGGACAAATATGGATTGATTCAGAGTATGCCGAAGGCTCACGCTTCTGCTTCACCCACCCCATAAGCCAGACAGGCAGAAAGGAGAATAAGAAATGAAACAGATATTTACATTGCTCATTGCCTTATGCTGGCTGTTACCGTCCGCACACGCAGATGTGCGACGGACAGAAGCCAAGGATAGCCTGCTACGTATATATCTTGCCTCCCCAGCCGATACCACCAGATTGGAAACCCTATATCAGATAGCACTGCTTGACCAACTGTCACCGACATTCATCTATTACGAGAACAAATTACTGGAAGAGGCCATCGCCCAGAAAAATATACTTTACCAGAGTGCGGCCATATATGCACACATTATTTATTATTACAACCTACTGGACCAAAAACATGCAGAACAATGGCTGAGGAGGCTCGAACAGTTGTCTGAAGAGCACAACTACTACCGTCATTACTTCAGAGGCAAAAAGATGATGATAGAATTCTATGTCATCAGCCAGAAGATTGAATTAGCCCTCAAACAAGCACAAGACATGTACGACAAGGCTCAAAGTCTTGGCAACCATGACGGTATGCGCGAAGCATGCCTATGCCTGATGACTGGATATTTCAATACCTTACGTTACAAAGAAGGAATCATCTACCTGAACAAGGCTTTTGAACTGACAAGTCCGGATTCCTCCCTTGCCACTCAGATTGATTTATTGACAAAAGCGGTACTGGCTTACTCATATCTCCATGACAACGACAACATGTTCCGGTATCTGGAGGAACTCAACAATGCAAAAAACAGATTGCAGGAAGAAGGCACCACCGTACTGACAAACGGCTATACCAATTTGTATCTGCTCATAGATTTACAATACGCCCTTTACTATACCCGCCTTCAACGTCCTGCGGAAGCATGGGAATATTTGCAGAAAGCAGAGCGGCATCTCAGTACATCTTCATTTCTTCCTTATCGGTTGATACGTTTGGCAGCATATGCCGAATATTACCAACTGACAAAAGAATACGACAAAGCTTTGGTTTATTTAGAAGACGCCATTGAACTTGTAACCCCTATTTCACTGGATAATGCCATGATTTATGGACTTCAGAAAGCGGATATACTAGTAAAGATGGGGTTTCCGGACGACGCACTTCCTATCTATAAACAAATAACCAAGGCAAGAGATTCGTTATATACAGTATTCTCCACCTCACAGATAGAACAGATACAAAGCCTATATAATATGGACCAACTGCTTTTCCAGAAAGAACAGCGGCAAGCCACTTTTCACCGTATCTGTCTGGTCACTTCCATTATCATCATTATAGCCTTGTTACTTTTCAACCTACATATGTATAGAAGCAGGAAGCGGCTGCAACAAGATGAGAAGGAAATGCGTAAATTGGCAATTATTGCCGAAGAAGCCAACGAAGTAAAAAGCCGTTTCCTTGCCAATATGAGTTATAATATCCGTATTCCACTGAACAATGTAGTCGGTTTCTCCCAACTGCTTTCCACCGACAACGAACTGGATGAAGAAGAGCGAAAAGAGTATTCCGGTATTATCCAGACCAATTCGGGTGAGCTTATCCAACTGGTAAACGACGTATTGGACCTCTCACGCCTGGAAGCGAATATGATGAAATTTCAATTGCAGGATTGTAATGTAAAAGAATGGTGCAACGAACTAGGTTGTCTAATACAAATGCGTAGTGAAGGCCGTATCCTCCTGGAACTACAAGTGGAGGTGGGAGATGTGCGTATCCATACCGACGTCAACCGCCTTACACAAATAGTGACAAGTATGCTGCTTTATCCGAACGACTGCAAAGAAACGCGCAAAGTCAGCATGTTCTTGGTCAACCATCCGGACAAACACATCATCGCATGCCGGATAGAGAACAGTCCTATAGCCGATTCCAGGTTTGCCTCTCAAAAAGTATCAGTGCAACAGAAAATCAACCAGTTGTTCTTTGAACATTTCAAAGGTACCTATCAAACCGAGAATGTCGAAGAAGGAGAAATCGCAGTGATTACTTTTACCTATCCGACTCTTTCTTAAAAGTTGAAAATCGGCTTAAGCTCCAGCTAAAGCCAATAGTATCAGAGCAATTCGTTTACGAAATTCAAAAACGAACATTTTTCAGTCTCTGCGGTATGCTGTGTCGCTTTCTCGACTCCTTATTTAGACGACATACAAATTATACGTTTTTAATCAAGATTGATAGCAAGTAATAAAGAAAACCACTATTTTTGCCAAACGAATTAGTACTAATAATAATTTAAATCTAAAAGAAAATGGCTTACGTAATTAGTGACGATTGTATTGCTTGCGGAACTTGTATCGACGAGTGTCCGGTTGGCGCTATCTCTGAAGGTGATATCTATCATATCGACCCTGAGACTTGCACAGAGTGTGGTACTTGTGCAGATGTTTGTCCTTCTGAAGCAATTCATCCGGGAGAATAATACAATCCCAGTATCAAAAACAAAAGCGTGGGTAGATAAACTGCCTGCGCTTTTTTATATCCCCCACGTGAAATTCAGTACCTTCACCCCCCTCATTGTTATTTTCTATATACGGATAATACGTTAGTTCACAGACATGAACACTTTGTTCCATAAGTATAAAACAAAGTGTTCATATAGTAGAAAACAAAATGTTCGTATAATATAAAACAAAGTGTTTATACTGTATGGAACAGAGTGTTCGCTATAATGAAACAAAGTGTTCGTCATAACAAAACAAAGTGTTCGTCATAACAAAACGAACAGTCCGCTTTGATGAAACGAACTGTTCGTGACAGCATGACAGATGTCTTGCTAAAATAAGTTTGTAGAAGAAGTTAGAATCACTTCAGATTAGCCAGTGCTTCTTTTATACGACGGATAGCTTCAACTATATTTTCATCGCTGGTTGCATAACTCATACGAATGCATTCGGGAGCTCCGAAAGAAGCACCACCTACGCAAGCCACATGAGCCACTTCCAACAGATACATGGCCAAATCATCTGAATCATTGATTTTACGTTCTCCGGCAGATTTACCGAAGAATGAATCGCATTTAGGGAACAGATAGAAAGCACCTTCCGGTACATTCACCTCGAAACCCGGAACTTCCTTGGCCAACTTTACAATCAAATCACGACGACGCTCGAAAGCCTTGCGCATTTCCTCCACCGGAACTTGTGTACCCGTATAAGCAGCCTCAGCAGCCTTCTGAGATACAGAACAAGGACCGGAAGTATACTGTCCCTGCAATTTATTGCAAGCCTTCACAAGCCATTCCGGACCTGCAATGAAACCGATACGCCAACCAGTCATTGCATATGCTTTGGAAACACCATTCACAATGACCGTACGCTCTTTCATTTCGGGGAATTGTGCTATGCTCTGATGCTTGCCGATATAGTTGATATGTTCGTAAATCTCATCGGCAATCACAACAACCTGCGGATACTTTGCCAATACTGCGGCCAGGCCTGCCAACTCCTCCTTGCTGTACACCGAACCCGTAGGGTTAGAGGGAGAGCAAAGAATCAGCGCCTTTGTCTTCGGGGTGATGGCAGCCTCCAGCTGTGCAGGTGTTATCTTAAAGTCCTGGTCGATACCGGCAGGTACGATAACCGGCGTACCCTCAGCCAACTTTACCATTTCCGGATAACTGACCCAATAGGGAGCAGGTACAATTACTTCGTCACCCGGATTTACCAATACCAGGATTGCATTGCAAACCGACTGCTTGGCACCATTGGCGCAAGAAATTTGTGCGGCGGTATATTCCAGACCGTTTTCCTTCTTCAACTTCTCTACAATTGCATTACGTAAGGCAGGATAACCCGGCACTGGAGAATAGCGAGAAAAGTTATCGTCTATCGCCTTTTTCGCAGCCTCTTTAATGTGGTCGGGAGTATTGAAGTCCGGTTCTCCCACACTCAGGTTAATTACGTCTACGCCTTGAGCCTTCAGCTCTGCGCTCTTTTGAGACATAGCCAGTGTCGCAGAAGGCGACAAACTGTTTAAACGATCTGATAATTGGTTCATTTTGTTACTATTTAATGATTGTTACGCAAATCCGGTTGCAAAATAAGCGATTTTCTTTGATATAAGAAAACAAAAAGACAGTTACTTATTGAAATGAAGTGTATGTCCCATACGTTCTTTCTTGGTACGGAGATAACGCTCGTTGTATGGATTCGGAGTAGTCTCAATAGCTACGTTCTCCGTTATTTCCAAACCGTAAGCCTCCAAGCCCACACGTTTCACGGGATTATTGGTCATCAGCCGCATTTTGTGCACTCCTATCTCACGAAGCATCTGGGCACCCACACCATAATCACGCTCGTCTGCCAGATGTCCCAGGCAAATATTAGCATCCACAGTATCCATGCCTTCTTCCTGCAATTTATATGCTTTCATTTTTTCCATCAGGCCAATGCCGCGACCTTCCTGATTCAGATATACAACTACCCCCTTACCGGCTTTCTCTATCATCTCCATTGCCTTATGCAGCTGCTCGCCACAATCACAGCGTTTGGAATTGAATATATCACCAGTGGCACAAGAAGAATGTACACGCACCAGAATCGGTTCATCCAATTCCCAAGTACCCTTGAACAAAGCTACATGTTCCAAACCGTTCGACTTCTGGCGGAAAGGAATCAAACGGAAATGACCGTGGTCTGTAGGCATATCCACTTCCACTCCTTTTTCTACAATAGACTCCTGCTTCAAACGGTAGGCAATCAAGTCACGGATAGAAATCAATTTCAAGCCAAATTCATCTGCCATTCTGCGCAATTCGGGCAAACGGGCCATTGTACCATCCTCATTCATTATTTCCATAAGGGCTCCCGCCGGATAAAGTCCAGCCAAACGTGCCATATCAATAGTAGCCTCCGTATGTCCGGCACGGCGCAACACACCTTTCTCCTGGGCATACAATGGATTAATGTGGCCAGGACGCCCGAAAGTGGCCGGAGTAGAAGCCGGATCGGCCAACGCCTGGATAGTAGCAGCGCGGTCTGCCGCAGAAACCCCGGTACTGCAACCTTCCAACTTGTCAATAGTCACCGTAAAGGGAGTACCCAATACAGAAGTATTATCCGATACCTGATGCGGCAAATCCAGTTCCTTGCAACGCGAAACTGTAATTGGAGCACAAAGTACACCACGGGCATGCTTCAACATAAAGTTTACTTTCTCCGGTGTAATCTTTTCAGCTGCAATTATCAAATCACCCTCATTCTCACGGTCCTCATCATCCACAACAATCACAAAGTTACCGGCTTTGAAGTCTTCAATGGCCTCTTCTATCGTATTCAACTTTACATTTTCCATAATCTATTTTGTTTTTATTTATTCTGATCTCTTTCTATGATTCCAATCACATCTTCATTTGTCTTGATAATCCGCTCCATATCCTTATTCAGACGGATACGGAATGCCCAGATACGGAAATAAAAGAACAAGCCTATCGGGAAAACAATACCGCAGAGCAAGTTTAACCAATAATTGCGGAACGGACGGACATGCGCATGGATGGGGATGACCGGATAGGTGTTCAGCGCTGTCAACAAAGTAACGGATCTTGTATTCGACATCTCATCTATCAGACTCTCCAAACGTTCGTTAATATCTTCCACTGCCTCATCCTGGCTATCAGTCATCCACAATTTAAAGTAATTGGGAGCACGTTTCAACCCCTTTCTATCAGCATATTCACGACAGTCTACGGACAAAGCCTTCAGCTCTTCCGGAATACGTGTATAATCAGGATCATGGATGATTACTTCCTTACGGAACAGATGGCGTACACTGCGAATACCCACAACCTTCTTGAACCAATTTATATAAGCATCAGCATTCAATACCACTGAATCATTGTTGGATTTATATGTCAAGAACGCACCCAATGGAGCCAAGACAGCAGTACTGGTCCACATACCCATCCAGACAACCCACTGTCCGTCACGGGCCATCTTATACCCCGTATTGTTGATGATGTAATAGATAATAAAAATCAATACAGAAACCACCACCGGCATTCCCAAGCCTCCTTTACGGATAATTCCTCCGAGTGGCGCACCAATAAAGAAGAAGATGAGACATGCCAGAGAAAGAGTCAGTTTCTCATGCCAGGAAGTCATGTGCCGTCGAAGGCTGCTTTCAGTCTGCGATATATTAAAGCTCTTAAAACTCCAGTCACTCCCCGCACTCTCTGCACGGCTGACGGCCGTGGATATAACCTTCTGTTTCTGCATCAGTGTAGCCACATTGTAGAGGCTGTCTACATTGTACTCACCTAAATAGGCCTTTTCAATCTTCAATGTATCCTCTTTAGACAAGCTGGCTGTCACCTTATAAGTTCCTGCCATAGCTTCTTTATAATAACCACGTCCCACACTGTCATTCTGCAATTTCATGGAATCAATATCCGCCTGCAGCATTCTCATATCCTTACTGTTGGACTGATTACTCATGATACCTGCATCCACCATATTAAAATCCGAATTGAACTCAATGATTGCATGCTTTTCGCGGAATGTCTCACGCCGGTAAGGCACATTCCTTTGGTTCATGTTCTGCGATTTCAAATTCTCAAACTGCTCACCACTGTATAAATGCAAATATAAATGCTGTTTGTCAGCCGTCATCTCCAGACGTCCCGAATCAGACTTGATAATTTGAGCATTCTCAAAACCTTTCTCAAAATTATATATCAGTACGTCATACAGCATACCAGTTTTGCGGTTCTTATGCTTCACATACAGATTATAACCATCTATTTCATCGTAGAACACACCTTCAGGAATATCCACTTCGGGAGATTTCTGCTTCATGGAAATAAGCAAAGTCCATAATTTTGTTTGGGCTTTTGGTCCTATGACATTTTGGAAATAGAAAGAGACACAACAGATGAAACAAATAAAGATAATCAGGGGCCGCATGATTTTCAATAAAGAAATACCGGCTGCCTTCATGGCAAGTAATTCAAAACGTTCTCCGAAATTTCCAAAGGTGATAAGGGCAGCCAGCAGAATAGCCAGCGGCAACGACGCAGGTACCAACGAAAGCGCAGAATAAAAGAAAAACTGTGCAAGGACAGTCATCTCCAATCCTTTTCCTACCATTTCGTCCACATACCTCCATAAAAACTGCATCATAAAGATGAAGAGGCAGATGAAGAAAGTACCCATAAAGAGCATGCAAAAGCTCTTCAAAACAAATATATCTAACTTTTTTATGCGCAGCATTTTACTCGTTTCATGCAATGAGAGCACAAAAGTAGTACAAAAAAGGGAGTACGGGAAATTTTTAATCTAAAGTTAACTAAAAACCACAAGTTCTTCGCAAAGTATCCACTTGCGATTCCCATAATTCACGCGAATCACCCACCTCGTCTATATCGGCAAAGTCTGTTATCTCCAATACGAAATCATTGGTCAACTCATTGTTTGTCATCTTCAGTTCGAAGTATTCTCGCTCGTTCTCATCGTCCAGCCAGCGGAAGCGGATGAATGAATACGCCCGCACGGCAATAATCTCGGCATCACGTTTTTCTGTTTTTCCCCAAAAAAAGGTTACTGTTTTATCGTCTGACTGAACCCTATCAGCAAACCAGCCCTCCAAACCAGTAGGGGTACTTATCGCTGCCCAAAGAATACTTTTAGAAGTCGCATTCAAGAGATATTCCAAATGTATTTTCTTTCTTTCCATAGTCTATTCTGCTTTTTATTGCGCCAGCCAAGATAAATACTTTTTTCTAATTACAGAAAATAAATCATCAAATTTATTTATACCTCCCTTTCCATACACCCCTAATTCATTGATAATGTTATACAAAGACTTTTAATAAAAAGTACTGCAAACCACTTCAGCACCCTATCAGCAAAAGAAAAAGCAGAAAATATCCATAAAAGTTTTGGCAATTTAAATAAAAGCTATATCTTTGCACCCGCAATCGAGAAATGATGGCGGGATAGCTCAGCTGGTTAGAGCGCATGATTCATAATCATGAGGTCCCCGGTTCAATCCCGGGTCCCGCTACAAAGAAGATTTAGACTGTTAGGAGGCTTCCACTCTTGGCGGTCTTTTTTGTTTTTAATACTCGTTTTTTACTATGGTTTGTTTTCAAATTATAGTAAAAAGGAAAATATGAATACAAACAGTTGATATATGGATAGTCCTCTTGCATTTTAAGCCACTAACTTTGTGTGCAAATATCAAGTGACTATTATGAAAAGACAACTGTTCACATTTTCCTTTCTGTGTCTGCTTGCACTAGGTACAAGAGCACAAGATACCCTAACCTTGGAGGACTGCCTCAAAATAGGTATCGAAAACAATTTGTCCTTACAAAGCAAACGGAAGGAAATACAAAAAGGGAAATACGGCATCTCTGAGAATCGAGCCAAACTACTGCCCCAAATCAATGGTTTTGCCAACTATAACGACAATATCGATCCACCCGTATCCGTTACCGATGGTTCAGCGTATGGCAATCCCTATAATGTAACCCAAACTTTGCAATACAACGCCAACTTCGGATTACAGCTGCAGATACCACTTTATAACCAAACACTCTACACCACTCTGTCCATAGCTAAAACCATGGATGAGATGAATCGCCTTTCTTATGAAAAGGCAAGAGAAGACCTCATCCTTCAAATTAGTCAAATGTACTACCTAGGACAGGTTACAGCTGAACAGATTATTTTGATAAAAGCCAACATCACTCGCCTAGAAGAGTTGAGAGATATCACTCAGGCCTTCTATGACAACGGTATGGCTATGGAAGTAGATGTGAAACGCGTCAACATCAACCTGGAGAACCTCAAGGTGCAACACGACAACGCACAAGCCATGATGGAACAGCAACTGAACCTACTGAAATACATCATCGACTATCCGGCAGAAGAAAATATAGCACTGGTACCGGTGAATACAGAAATGATTACGCCCGCAGCACTCACCGGGCTATCTGAAACACTATATGAACTACAGCTGCTGCAATCACAGAAACAACTCGCAGAGCAACAAAAAACAATAGTCAGCAACGGTTACATCCCCTCCTTGAGCTTGACGGGAAGCTGGATGTTCTCTGCCTATACGGACAAAGCTTACCATTGGTTCCATTCCGGCCCTTCCAACCATTGGTATCGCTCCTATGGAGTGGGACTCTCCTTGCGCATTCCCATTTTCGACGGACTGGACAAACGCTACAAGATGCGTAAGGCAACCATTGACATAGAGAACATCAAACTCGCTCAAGAGAATACCCGAAAAAATCTTCAGACACAATATCTGAATGCTACCAATGACCTGATGAACAGCCAGCGTAACTTTAAGAAGCAGAAGGACAATTATCTGCTTGCTGAAGATGTATATACCGTTACCATGGACCGTTATCGGGAAGGAATCGCCTCAATGACCGAAGTGTTGCAGGACGAAATGCGGATGAGCGAAGCCCAAAACAACTATATCAGTGCCCACTACAATTACCGGATAACCAATCTGACTTTGCTGAAGCTGACGGGACAGCTGGAGACGTTGAGCCCCTCAATTCATTAAAGAGGAAGATGAATAGAGCCCGTATTCAAGGACGGATGTATATATAATAATAAGTAAACAATATAATATAGAAAATATGGAAACAAAAGAGAACAATAACACCGCAAGTACCCACCAAGAAAAAGCACGGAAATTGAAGAAGCTTCGCCGTTGGCAAATCGTTGTCAGCCTATTAGGAATAGCTATCCTTATCTGGGGAATTATTCAAGTGGTCTGCCTCTTTTTGAACTACAAACGGACGGAAACCAGTAATGATGCACAGATTGAACAATACATATCTCCCGTCAATCTGCGCGCATCAGGATATATCAAGAAAATTTGTTTCACAGAACACCAAGAAGTACACAAAGGAGATACCTTACTTATATTGGACGACCGGGAATATAAAATCAGAGTCATGGAAGCTGAAGCTGCACTCAAGGATGCACAAGCCGGTGCCACAGTCATTGGTGCCACACTACAAACCACGCAAACTACAGCCTCTGTCTACGACGCCTCCATAGCAGAGATAGAAATCCGCCTTACCAAGCTGGAGAAAGACCGCCAACGATACCAGAATCTGGTGAAGAGAAACGCTGCCACCCCCATTCAATTGGAACAGATAGAAACCGAATATGCAGCTACCCACAAGAAGTTGGAAGCCGTGAAACGACAACAGAAAGCTGCCTTGTCGGGTGTGAACGAAGTGTCACATCGCCGTGAAAATACCGAAGCTGCCATACAACGGGCAACAGCCGCACTCGAAATGGCACGACTGAATCTCTCCTACACCGTAGTAGTAGCTCCTTGTGATGGGAAATTGGGGCGGCGTACTCTTGAAGAAGGACAATTCATCACTGCCGGACAAACCATCACCTACATTCTGCCTGACACACAAAAGTGGATTATAGCCAACTACAAGGAAACCCAGATTGAGAATCTGCACTTGGGACAAGAAGTAGTCATTACCGTCGATGCCATCAGCGACAAAGAATTCAAAGGAAAAATCACTGCCATCTCCGGAGCCACCGGCTCCAAATATTCCCTAGTGCCCACGGATAATTCTGCCGGCAACTTCGTGAAGATACAGCAACGCATCCCAGTCCGCATCGACTTTACCGATTTGTCCAAAGAAGACAACAGCAGCCTTGCCGCCGGTATGATGGTAATAGTCAAAGCGAAGATGGAATAATGATTAGTGTTTAATGATTAATTTTTAATTATCCATGCCCTCATCCCCCAAGAACTATCCCTTCTACAACTGGGTACCTAAGCCGGTAGGTATCATCATCCTATTCGTATTCTTTTTGCCGATACTGACTGTAGGCGGTACCTACTCGGTGGCAAGCACCGAAATGATGAGCGGGCTCGGCATCATTTCCGAGCATATCCAGTTTGCCAACTTCGCCACTTCCATCGGTATGGCGGCATTCTGCCCCTTTCTATATAGGCTGGTAGTCATACGCCGGCAGAAAATGATGTGTCTGGCAGGATTCTCCCTGATGTACATCTTCAGTTATATCTGTGCCAAGACAGACAGTGTTTTCCTGCTGGCACTATGCAGCATCTTTATGGGATTCCTACGAATGGTACTGATGATGGTCAACCTCTTCACCCTCATAAAGTATGCAGGGCATATCGAAGCGTACGATAAGATTACACCCGGCAACGAGCCTGTAACCGGCGAAGGCTGGGACAAGCTGGACATCGAACGGAGTGCGGCACAACCTGCCATCTACCTATTCTTCATGGTACTGGGACAATTGGGAACCTCGCTCACCGCCTGGCTCGCCTTTGAGTACGAATGGCAGTACATACACTACTTTATGATGGGGCTACTATTACTTTGCATCCTCATCACATTCATCACTATGCCTTATCATAAATATACCACCCGCCGCTTCCCCATCAACCTCAAGCAGTTTGGCAATGCCTCCATCTTCTGCATCACACTGGCCTGCATTACCTACGTGCTTACTTATGGCAAAGTGCTCGACTGGTACGACGACCCAACCATACGATGGGCCACAGTCTGCGCCATCATTGCTGGTGGTATATTCCTCTACATCGAGTCTACCCAACGCAATCCTTACTATCAACTCGATGTATTCAAACTGCGCACCATCCGTATGGGTTTCCTATTCTATTTTCTGTTAATGGTACTGAATTCCAGCGCCATGTTTGTCAACGTATTCACAGGCATAGGCATGAAACTGGACAACTTTCAGAACGCCACCCTAGGCAACTGGTCCATGCTGGGCTACCTCATCGGCGGTATAGCCACCATCTGGCTCAGTGTGAAAGGCGTACACTTCAAATATCTCTTTGCCGCCGGTTTCCTTCTATTGGGGCTTTCCACCATGTTCATGTATTTCGAGGTACAAGGTGCAGGACTGTACGAACGGATGAAGTATCCGGTCATCATCCGTTCCACTGGTATGATGTTCCTCTATTCGCTGATTCCAACCTACGCCACCCAACGCATGCCTTACAAATATCTTTCTTCCTGGATATGCACCATGCTTACCGTACGCATGGTATTGGCTCCCAGCATCGGAGCCGCACTCTATACGAATGTACTGCAAGAACGCCAGCAGCACTACGTCACCCGCTATGCACAGAATGTAGACATGCTGCACCCCGAAGCGTCCGCCTCGTTTACCCAAACTGTACAAGGTATGCAATATCAGGGAAAGAGCAAACAAGAAGCAATCAACATGGCTGCCATATCCACCAAAGGACGCATCCAAGTACAAGCCACTCTCTCTGCTATAAAGGAAATGGCAGGATGGACACTCTATGCCTGCCTGATTTGCATGATATTTGTGCTTGTCGTGCGATATCCTAAACGAAAATTACTAACTTAGCGGACAATTTTCAGTACAACCTGTAATTTTGTCTGTTATGGATACCCAACAAGAACGTTTATCCCACTTGGACCACGCATTGTCAAACGGAGAAAACATTTGTAGTTCAGAAGGTATGCTCTGCTCCTTTCCCACCTCCCTGAAGAAACCTTTTATGATTAATGGAGCAGGACTGATAGTTTGCCGCCAGGGTAACTTCACCTTTTCGCTCAATATGAAAGTATTCTCGGCCCAGGCTGGCGAAACAGTTTTCATTCCGGAAGATTCCCTCTTCCAAGTGCTGAGCGAATCGGAAGACCTGCAACTATTCATATTCATTTACCAGATAGAACCGATAAGGGACATCATAGGCAATTCAGTGGCAACCATGTACCTATACATGCAGCTCCGGACCGAACCATGCTACGTATGGAACACCGGAGACGAAGAAGAAGTTCTGAAATACATGTCCTTACTGGACAATACCCTGCACTTAGACAACAACACCTTCAACGACAACGAACAAAGGCTGCTTCTGCTGGGACTCACATACCGCATCTGTTCCATTTACAACCGTAAACTGATGAACCTTAAAACAACGGTTGGCCACAAACATGAAATTTTTATCCGGCTGATTCAGTTGATAGATGCGCACTACACGGAAGAACGCGGTGTAGAGTTTTATGCAGACAAACTCTGCTTATCACCCAAATACCTCTCTGCACTATCCAAGTCCGTCTGCGGATTCACCGTGCAGGAACTGATATTCAAATCCATCATCCGCAAAAGCATCTCACTACTCAAGAACACCCAGAAAAATATCCAGGAAATCGCCGATTTCTTCAATTTTCCCAATGCTTCTTATTTTGGTACATTTTTCAAGAAACAAACAGGCATGTCTCCGCAACAGTACCGCAAAAAATAGAAAACGTTACGCTTTCAACCGGATAACGAAGCGGCTCCCCTTACCCAGCTCACTCTGAACAGTCAGTGTACCGCCATGCGCTTCCACAAAGTCTTTCGAAATGGAAAGTCCTAAGCCACTACCTTGCACTTTAGTGCCCGGCACTCGGAAATAACGGTCAAAAATGCTCTGGTGATAACGCGGGTCGATACCTTTTCCAAAATCCTGCACATACATTTCCACAAAATCCTCGTCATGCTTGGCGCCGATAACCACCCTCCCGTTCTCTTTGGAATAGCGGATAGCATTACTCAACAAATTGGTGAGTACCCAAGCAATCTTTTCGCTATCGACAAACAATTTAGGCATTTTTTCTTCCGGATACTCCACTTCTATCTGAATGCCGAATTTATCAGCCTGTACCTGATTAGCCTTGATGGCATACTCTATCAGTTCAATGGGCTTTGTTATTTTAGGCATCATCTGCAGTTTACCGGCTTCTACCTGCGTCATGTTCAGTAGTTCTCCGGTAATCCCAAGAAGGCGATCAGCATTTTCCTTAATGCTGTTCGATAATTGCTCCTGCTCGTCGTTCAACACCCCTACCCGTTTGTCCTCCAACAACTGCAGACTCATCAGAATAGCGGATATAGGCGTTTTCAGTTCATGAGAAATAGTCGAGATAAAAGTAGTCTTGGCACTATCCAATTCTTTGAATTCTGTAATATTTTTCAGTAAAATCACATCACCAAGATTATGAGGTTCGTCATCATCAGCCTCTGCATTTATAATGGTAATGTAAGAAGCTTTAAAGTAACTCTCCTTATTGTCTGCATAAATCTTCAACGGTTCTTTCTTTTCACCCGGATTTACCAATTCACGAACTAAACGGCGGAGCAAATCATTCTTCAAAGAAAGCTCCTCAGCCGAACGGCGAATTACCTCTTCCCGTTTTAAATTCAGCACAGTTAAAGCCTCATTATTGATAAAGAGAATTTCCCTATTACGGTTCAAACCAATAATAGGTTCATCAATACTATTCACAATAGCCTCAAGAAATTTCTTAGCAGAAAGTATGTCGTTCAGCGTACTGGCGCGATACTCCGTCAGTCGTTCCGCCATCCGATTAAAACTATCAGCCACTTCACGAAATTCCTCGTGTCCACTCATATCCAGACGTTTCTCATAATTATGGTTCGCTATTTCAAGAATCCCACGCGTCAGTTCTTGAATAGGTTTGCTGA
Organism: Bacteroides sp. AF39-16AC; assembly: GCF_003602735.1. Lineage (NCBI taxonomy): Bacteria > Pseudomonadati > Bacteroidota > Bacteroidia > Bacteroidales > Bacteroidaceae > Bacteroides > Bacteroides sp. AF39-16AC. Next base: position 29,919 of record NZ_QTLN01000024.1, read on the forward strand.
TGGAACGGGGAAGCCATACCAACAATATGATACTGGCAAAAATACATACCCCACCTATCACAGAAATCCAGAGCAATGCACGTTGCAATCCCGGTACAGCAGCAGGACTATCCGGCTCTGTAGCCGTCAGTATCTGTAGATTCACCACAGAAAGAGCAACCAACAAAATAATCATTCCAGCCAATACCCCTACGCTGAGTATCAATTTTGTACGAATATTCATAATGTTCCTAAGAATTAATATTATGCAAGTATAATCAAATCTATGTTTACTTGTGCCAAATCACGCACAAATTTTCGGTATTTCAATATCATGAACAATGATTTCGGAAAAGAAAGTGACGGACTTCCCATGCAGACAGTTGTTATCTGTTTCTCCCTACAAGTATCAACAATGCTTCCCAGCACATCCGGCGATTGCACCTGAACGACCTCCCCTCCCAGTTCGGTCACCAATTTGAAGTGGTTCAATAAATACCTTTGATTTGCCAGACCGATGCGGTCAGTACTTTCTCTGGGAGTCTGCACATAAAGGGCAACAAACGAAGTATTGTAGCGGGTTGCCAGACGTGCAGCTTTACGAATGATGCGTCGTGGTGTTTTCTCGTTGCTGCTGATACATGCCAGAAATCTCTCATGACGGACTCCCACACTGGTAACCACTTCATTCTCCACTTTCTTTTCCACCCGTAAAGCCACCTCTTTTAAAGCCAGTTCACGTAATTGGAGAATATTTTCCGTTTTAAAGAAATTGTTCAAGGCAGTAGAGACCTTTTCCGGCTTGTAAATTTTTCCAGCTTTCAGACGGGCTATCAATTCTTCCGCAGTCAAGTCAATATTCACCACCTCATCTGCCTCTTGCAAAACGCTATCGGGAATACGTTCCTTCACCTCAATACCCGAGATGCCTTGTACTTCTTCATTGACACTCTCAATGTGCTGGATGTTAACGGCAGAAATCACATTGATACCCTCATCAAGCAAATCCATCACATCCTGCCAGCGTTTCTCATTCCGGCTACCTTCCACATTGGTATGTGCCAGTTCATCCACCACTACTATCTCAGGGTGTATCTGGATAATGGCATCCAAATCCATTTCTTCCAGCTCTTTTCCTTTATAGAATATCTTACGACGAGGAACAACGGGCAATCCTTCCAACATAGCATCCGTACCGGCACGCCCGTGTGTCTCTATATAGCCTATCTTCACATCTACTCCGTTGTCAAGTAACTCGTGTGCTTCCTGAAGCATACGATAAGATTTACCTACACCAGCAATCATGCCGATGTAGACTTTGAACTTGCCACGCCGCGACTTTTTAATCAAATCAAGAAAATGCTGTACGCTTTCTTCCCTACTCATTTCTTCTGTTTTTTTACTTGTCTTATATATGCCATATAACCCGTAACGATCATCACGACCGCCACGGGCATCCAACACTAATTCATGAGTTCTAAAGTTATATCTAAATAAATCATGGCCTTAAAGTAAAGCCGAATACCAGATGTGCATCTTCCATACGAGGGTTCCAAATGGCTTGTGCAAATACAGGTATTGAGAAACTGTCAGTAATCTTGATTTCCGTAATACCTTTCAGTGCCACATTGGTTACGGCAAATCCACTGTTAGGAACACCATATACTCCTACCCCAGCTTCATAAGGCAGAAATCCGCAAGTCAGGTTCAAATCTACAGACTTAACACTGAACGGATAGTTGAATTCAACATACGAAGAATAGTTCTGCCTGCCTTTGTCATCTTTGTCAGCTCCGGCAAACATTGTGTACCAAGCGATTGACAAAGGGAACTTTTCAACCGGCAATGTATAGGCTAATCCCGCTTCAAAGTGATGAGCTGTTTCGTGACTCTTAAAATTAAAATACTTTCTTGCTCCTTGTCCGCCCCACCACAAGCTGGCAACAGAAAAAGTTAGACCTGATTCTCCCAAAGCATAGGCAGCCGTCAAATCAATCTCCTTAGCCGCAGCCCCTTCTCCTGAAGAAACTCCGTCAAAATCGGTAGAGCCCCATGCCGTCAAAGAAAAATCACCGACCCCAAAACCCAAAGTGGGCTGAAAACTGACTCCCGTCTGGTAAAAGCCGCGCCAAACATAAGAACTGACTAAATCACCTTGTATTGTAAATTCCTGAGCTTGCACTTTGCCGGTTCCCATAAAACAAGCAACCACCATACTCGCAAGAACTAGAATTGATATTTTTAAACTTTTCATATCCAACTATTTATTTACCATTACTAATCAATCGTTGAAAGGCAGGAAGGAAGTTTCGGCTCCCCCTGTAAAATGACAGCCTTTCACTGCCTGAACAGAAATACTTCCGTTCCTGCCCATAACACATGACAAACACAACTAAAAAAATTATTTATTCTGATCGACTCCTTCTAATGCAATGTTCAGTTTCAGCACGTTTACAGTTTCCGTACCAAACAGTCCTAAAAAGGGTTTGCTGATGTTCTTGTCTACAATGGCTTTCACTTCAGCCTCGTTCATGCCACGTGCCTGAGCCACACGCTTCACTTGTACATAAGCACAAGCAGGTGTGATATGTGGGTCTAGACCGGAACCACTGGCGGTTACCATTTCAGCAGGCACATCCTTGCGGCTCAGATAAGGATGATGTACCAGAAAAGTATCGATACGGGCTTCCACTTCTGCCAGGTATTCATCGTTCGTAGGTCCCTTGTTACTACCACCCGAAGCATCGGCTGTATAATTACCCGCAGATGGGCGTCCCCAGAAATAAATATCTTGCGTAAACATCTGGCCTACATTGGCTGCACCTACCACTTTACCATTGAGTGTTGCCACCTCTGCATTTCCCTTGTTGGGACCGGCGAACTGTGCAAATATCCACAAGACAAGGATATAGAACAGAGAGAAAAATATGCAAAATGCAATTGTTATTTTAAATGATTTCCAAAGAGTTTTCATTTTATCCAAGTTTTAAAAAAACAGACTAACTATCATATCTATCAGTTTGATGCCGACAAACGGAGCAATGACGCCACCCACACCATAAATCAACAGATTGCGACGAAGTAGCGCACTGGCACCGATCGGCTTATACTGAACACCTTTCAAAGCCAACGGAATCAAGATAGGAATAATGATAGCGTTGAATATGACAGCCGAGAGAATGGCCGTTTCAGGGCTATGCAGTCCCATAATGTTCAGAGGAGCCAACTGAGGGATGGCTACCATAAACAAAGCAGGGATAATAGCAAAGTACTTGGCAACGTCGTTCGCAATGGAGAAGGTAGTCAACGTACCGCGTGTCATTAACAACTGTTTGCCAATCTCCACAATTTCAATCAGCTTCGTCGGATCGTTGTCAAGGTCCACCATGTTACCAGCTTCTTTGGCTGCCTGCGTACCGCTGTTCATTGCCACCCCCACATTAGCTTGTGCAAGGGCGGGAGCGTCGTTTGTACCGTCACCCATCATAGCCACCAGCTTACCGGCCTGCTGTTCTTTTTTGATATATTCCATCTTGTCTTCCGGCTTGGCTTCAGCAATGAAATCATCTACTCCAGCTTTCTCTGCAATATATTTGGCTGTCAAAGGGTTGTCACCGGTCACCATCACAGTTTTCACACCCATCCTGCGAAGACGCTCAAAACGTTCCTGAATGCCCGGTTTGATAATATCCTGCAACTCAATTACCCCAGTAACTTTCTGATTGACACATACCACCAGCGGAGTTCCACCGTTGCTGGTAATTACAGCAATCACCTCTTCAATCTCTTTCGGGAACTTGTTTCCGGCATTTTCCACAATCTTGCGAATAGCGTCGAATGCGCCTTTACGTATCTGAGTACCATCCTGCAAATCCACACCCGAACATTTTGTTTCGGCTGTAAACTTAATCATATGAGCACCGGTAGTATTCAAATCACGCATACGATGACCGTTTTCACGTCCCAGTTCAATGATAGACTTACCCTCCGGAGTCTCGTCAGAAAGTGAGGACAACAAGCAAGCCTCTACGAACAAATTCTCGTCAACACCCGAAGCCGAATGAAACTTAGTAGCTTTACGGTTACCGATTGTAATGGTGCCAGTCTTGTCTAGCAACAAGGTATCAATGTCACCGGCTGTTTCTACCGCCTTACCGGATTTTGTAATTACATTAGCGCGCAAAGCACGGTCCATCCCAGCAATGCCGATGGCAGAAAGCAGTCCGCCGATAGTAGTCGGTATCAAGCAGACAAACAAAGATATGATGGCTGCAATGGAGATATAAGTTCCCGGATGGTCAATATTCGTATAATCAGCCATAGGAATCAACGTTACACATACAATAACGAATACCAAAGTGAAACCAGCCAGAAGAATAGTCAATGCTATTTCGTTCGGAGTCTTCTGGCGAGTAGCGCCTTCTACCAAAGCAATCATCTTGTCAAGAAAGCTCTCACCCGGTTGCTGCGTCACCAATACCTTGATTTTATCAGAAAGAACTTTTGTACCACCAGTTACGGAACTCTTGTCACCACCGGCCTCACGGATAACCGGAGCAGATTCACCGGTAATGGCACTTTCGTCAATGGAGGCCAAACCTTCCACAATCTCACCGTCGGCAGGAATCGTATCTCCTGCTTCACAAATAAAATAGTCACCTTTCTTCAAACGTGAACTGCTAACGGTATGGATTTTACCGTCAACCAACACTTTAGCAGGAGTCTCTTCACGGGTTTTACGCAAACTGTCAGCTTGGGCCTTACCACGAGCTTCAGCGATGGCTTCAGCAAAATTAGCAAACAGTAACGTCACAAACAAGATGATGAATACCAATAAATTATATCCGAATGCTCCATATTCCGAAGTACCCAATGAAAGGAAACAGACAATCAGCATGACAACCGTTACGACTTCCACCGTAAACATAATTGGATTCTTTATCATCACCCGTGGATTTAGCTTCACGAATGATTGCTTCAAACTTTCCATTACTTGCTCCTTCTGAAACAGAGAAGCTGATTTATTATCTTTCATACCTATGAAATTACTTTTTACAAACTACTATTACAAACTGAAATGTTCAGCAATCGTACTCAATGCATGTGCCGGGAAGAATGACAAGGCAGCCACAATAAAGATAACGGCAAAAGTCATCACACCGAAAGTTACTGTATCTGTCTTCAGCGTACCGGCACTCTCCGGAACATATTTCTTTCCGGCCAACAGACCAGCAATGGCTACCTGACCTACGATAGGCAGGAAACGTCCTAAAATCAGCGTCCAGCCGGTAGTATAGTTCCAGAAGTAAGTATTGTCGCCCAATCCTTCGAAGCCAGAACCATTATTGGCCGCAGCCGAAGTATATTCATAAAGCTGCTCACTCAGTCCGTGGAAACTGGGATTATTCAACCAGCCGCCTTCACCTGCCACAAATTCAGGATAATGAGCGAACAAAAAGCAAGAAAGTGCCACACCGCCCAAGATGATAAGCGGATGAAGCAGTGCCACAATGGTAGCAATCTTCATTTCACGCGCCTCTACCTTCTTACCGAGAAATTCCGGAGTACGTCCCACCATCAGTCCACTGATGAATACGGCGATAATGATGAATGTATAATAGTTCATGAAACCTACACCCACACCTCCAAACCACGTATTAATCTGCATGTTCAGCATTTCCATCATACCGGAAAGAGGCATCGTTGAATCATGCATACCATTCACAGAGCCATTGGAAGTAACTGTAGTCACAATACTCCAAAGAGCAGTAGCAGCAGACCCTAAACGGACTTCTTTACCTTCCATTGCTCCATTGTCTTGAGCAATTCCCATCTCATCAATGCGCGGATTACCTCCCATCTCCTGCGAAACATTGATGCAAACACCGACAAGAAAAGCAAAAAGCATTACGCTATAGATAGAGTAAGCCATCTTCTTACGTTTGATGTAAAAGCCGAGTGCAATCACCATAGACATTGGTATAATTAGGATAGACCAACATTCTGCAATATCTGTCAAGTAAGTAGGATTTTCCAACGGATGTGAAGAGTTACATCCAAAGTAACCGCCACCGTTCGTACCCAATTGCTTGATAGGAACAATCGCTGCCGTAGGACCTTGTGAAACCAACTGGGTTTGTCCTTCCATCGTCTGAACTTCCAGCTTACCATCAAATCCCATCGGAGTACCTTGTAGAATGAGGATGAAGCCCACAATCAACGAAAGCGGTAATAATACACGGGTACAGCTCAAAACCAAGAACTTCCAGAAGTTACCGATAGTCTTCGTCGATTTAGCAGCCATACCCTTCATGATACCTGCCATAGCTGCCATACCGGTAGCGGCGGTAATGAATTGGAACAACATAATGACGAACAACTGTGTAAAATATGTCAGTCCGCTTTCACCGGAATAATGCTGCAAATTACAGTTCACCATAAAACTGATACATGTATTGAATGCCAGGTCCGGTGTCTGGTTAGCGTTTCCATCCGGATTTAACGGCAACCACTGCTGTGTACAGAGTAGCACCATGCCCCATACAAACCAAAAGGCATTCAGAATCAGCAGGGCTTTCAAGAACTGTTTCCAGTTCATCTCTTCCTCCGGATTGACTCCGGCCACTTTATAAATCAATCTCTCGACCGGCTTCATGAAATCCGACCATGTCTTTTCGCCTTTGTAAACCTTGGCAATATACTTTCCCAGAGGATAGGATATCACAATCAGCAGAACAATCTGCAAGGCTACACCTAAAATTTCAGTGTTCATTTCTCCACTCTCCATTCATTAAAACTTTTCGGGTCTTATCAGCACATAAGTCAGATACCCGAACATTACAATACCTAATACAAATAAAGCTGTGTACATAATTCTCTCTTTTAAATCTTCTCAAACCAATCTACGCATTTCCAGAAAAGCCAAAAGGCGAACAAACCGCTCAATAGGCAAAAAATAAATGATACTGTTATTCCCATGTTTTTACCTTTTAAAATGTTACTACATATTTTTGTCTGCCAGGAATGTGCCAAATATGTGCCAAAAAGAGCGCATATACCATACACCATTAATTATCAACAAAATACATACTAAACAAGTATAAAAAGAAACAGGTTGCACCCTTTCAAAATGAAAAGGTGCAACCTGTTTTGATATGTTTTAGCCCATAGGCACTTTCTGCTTCTAAGCCTGTTTCAAGAATAATCTTGCCACGGTCCTATATCGAAGGTACCTCAGTCGTATACTGAGCCCCCTATTATAGATCTGAGATCTTGTATTCCTCAATCTTCCGATACAACGTCGTCAAACCTATTTTCAATAACCGGGCTGCTTCTGTCTTATTCCCCTTTGTATACTCCAGTACACGGGCAATGTGCCGGCGTTCCATAGCTGAAAGTTCAAAACTGCCGGGACTTGAATCATTGGAGTGTTCATAATGGGCATTCTGAATATCAAACGGCAAATCAGCAATGTCCAGATATCCGCTCTCGCAAACAATCATACTGCGTTCTATCACGTTACGTAATTCACGAATATTTCCCTTCCACGGTTGGGAGTCCAATGCTTCAAGAAATGCGGGAGCTATTTCAACCACCGGACGCGCCAGCTGTTCCGCAAAACTCTTTATAAAAGCCTTCGCCAACAGCCGGATATCACCTGCACGTTCGCGCAATGGCGGCAGATGTATCTGAAATACGCTTAATCTATAAAACAAATCCTCGCGGAAACGTCCGGCAACAATCTCCTGGGACAAGTTGCGGTTCGTAGCGGCAATGATGCGGACATTGACACGGGTAGGTTTCGTATCACCTATCTTAATATACTCACCGGTTTCAAGAATACGCAGCAACTTGGCTTGCAGTTCAAACGCCATCTCACCGATTTCATCCAAAAAAATAGTCCCATTATTCGCTTCCTCGAACAGTCCCTTCTTATCCTTCAATGCGCCGGTAAACGAACCGGCTTTATGACCGAACATTTCACTTTCCAGCAACTCCTTGCTGAACGAAGAACAGTTAACCGCTACAAAATTCTGCCGTGCACGCTTACTACTGTAATGGATGGCCTGGGCAAATACCTCCTTACCCGTGCCCGTTTCTCCAGTCAACAGAACAGGAACATCAGTCCCTGACACCTTCTGAGCTAATGAAACAGCATCCTTCAGGACTTTGGATTCTCCCAGGATAGAATCAAAAGAGTACGTCTGTCCCACCTTCTTCTCCAGTTTTTCCAACCGCACATTCATACGCGCTTTCTCTACAGCACGGCTTATCAGAGGAATAATCTTGTTATTATCGTCTCCCTTGGTGATGTAGTCGAAAGCACCGTTCTTGATGGCCTGCACCCCATCGGGAATATTGCCGTGCGCTGTCAGCAGAATAACTTCCACATTGGGTGCCGCCTTCTTGATAGCCAACACCAGGTCTACCCCATTTCCATCGGGCAGAAACACATCACACAAAACTACATCGGGATTTTGGAGTTCCAGTTGCTTCAGGGCAGCCCTGCAATCACCAGCCTGACAGACGTCATATCCCTCCAACTCCATCATCCGTGTCAGAAGGGTACGGATTTGTACCTCATCATCAATGATTAGAATCTTACTCATATCTATTCGATAAGTTTTTAAACTGATAACGGTAAAAAACAGGGTGTGCAAATATAAGCTTTTCCCAAATACCAACGGCATATCTTTTGAACTTTTATAGGTGAAGGGGCAAGAGCCTGCCACCAACCGGGATATGAATATCCCACCACAGCAATGCCACAGCGGCATTATGCAGGCCTAGTCCCAGTGAAAGCCCCTCATGCCTCCCCCTTCCATTTTGGAAAGAGGCCACCTGAAATGAAAAGCCGGAAGGAAGAACATCCGGATGAATGCAATTATGAAACTGTTAAAAAAGAAACAAGAAATGAAAGTTTGTAAATTCGGCGGAACTTCCGTCGGCACCGTAGAGAGAATGAAACATGTAGCAACACTCATTAAAGATGCAACACCCAAGATTGTGGTACTGTCTGCCACTGCAGGCACCACCAACCATCTGGAGGAGATTGCCGCCAACTTGTTCAACCGTGAAATAGAACAAGCTCACGACCGTATCACCCGGCTGGAATTCCAATTCATCGAATTTGCCAATGGGTTGCTGACCGACGAGAAACAGAAACGGGAAGCAATAGATTATATCCTCGACCGCTTCCAGCAACTTTGGAAATTTACCAAAGATTCCTTCACCTCTGTCGAAGAGAAGGAAGTGCTGGCACAAGGCGAACTTATCAGTACCGCCCTAATGCACTTCTACCTGCGCGAGCTGAAAGTTCCCAATGTACTGCTTTGTGCATTCGACTTCATGCGTATCGGCCCCGACAACGAACCCGACTTGGAATATATAGAACAGAAACTCCGAGAACAGCTTGCCTGCCATCCCGGCATCAATCTCTTCATCACTCAGGGTTTCATCTGCAAGAATGCCTATAACGAAACAGATAACCTGAAACGCGGCGGCAGTGATTACACTGCTTCCCTCATTGGCACCGCCCTCCAAGCAGACGAGATACAAATATGGACGGACATAGATGGCATGCACAACAATGATCTGCGCGAGGTGTCAGGTACCCGCCCCGTGAAACGCCTCAGCTTCAACGAAGCCGAACAACTGGCCTTCTATGGTGCCAAGATACTGCATCCCTTCTGTATCGCCCCGGCACGCCTAAGGAATATTCCCGTCCGGCTGCTTAACTCTATGGAACCGTCGGCAGAAGGCACGTTGATTTCCAACCTGCAGGACGACAATATCATCAAGGCCATAGCCGCCAAGGACCACATCATATACATAAAGTTCGAATCGAACCATAATCTGTGTCCCTATCTGTTCATCAGCAAGATTTTCGACATTTTTGCCAAGTACCGTACCCCCCTCTGCCTGCTGGTATCTTCCAATCTGGACGTATCTGTGGCTATAGACGACTGCACTCGTTTATCGAACATCATCTCCGAACTACGCCAATATGCCCATGTATTGGTAGAAGACCGCATGACCATCGTCTCCGTGGTGGGCAACATGCAATGGGAATATGCCGGGTTTGAGGCAAAGATTATGGAGGCGCTAAAGGACATCCCCCTACGGATGATTTCATATGGCAGCAGCAATAATGACGTGGCATTCGTCATTAAGAATACAGACAAAAAAAGGGCTTTACAAGCCCTAAATGATAAGTTATTCCAACCGGAATATGCAGAACGGAACTAAAAGAAATGGTTCCGTATCTCCTTCGCGATGTAACGGCCCATCAGCTCCTGCCCCGGTTTGTCGGGATGCAACCCGTCGCGCAGATAGCGCCCGCTACCGGAAGGCTGCTCAAACTTTTCGGTGATACCACAGTTGGAGTAACAGTCTATCAGCTGCACGGAAAGCGCCCGGCACAACTCACGCAAGATGGCAATCTTCTGCAGATTCAGTGCATTGTGTTCGGGGTTGCCGGTCTGAATCGGCGTGCACACGAATACGCGGCATTGGGGATAATGCTCCAGAATGGTCTGAATGGACCAACGGGCACCGCCCGCCATGGTGTTGACATCTACTTCATCGAGCGTCTTCCCTTTAAGGGCCTCTTCGGCACTACCCAAGTTACGGTCATTCGTTCCCATAGAGAACACAAAGACATCGGGCGCAGGGTAAGCGCCACTTTCCACTTCGGCTATGAACTTCTGGATATGCACCTTTGACACGTTGTTGTGCCGCATCTGTAACTCATGCTTATCCTCCGTAACCTGCCAACCGCCGGAGATGCCGGCAAAAGCTTCGCTGCCATAATCCTGAGTATCGGGATGGCATGCCCATGTGGCAGAACCGACCGCCACGTTGTGATGTGTAGCGAATCCGAGTTTATCCACTACAGTCTTAGACCATTGTTCGCCTGCGGTAATGCTGTTTCCGTCGCACCCGAAGCTCAGCTTGCTGAAGTCCGGATAAAGAGATTGCGCATGCAGCGCAATCCCCATCCAGACAAGAATCCCCAAAACCATCAATCTATTCATCTTCTTATGATAGAAAACCTATGAAAAACGTTCAATAATTTCCATGCACATACGTCCGTTGTGATACGGACATTTCCAGAATCCCGCCTTGTCATCATCGGTGTTCACCGTGCCGTCGGCACGCACGCTCCAATGCCATTCTCCGTACTTGTAGTCTACCAGATGCTGCTTGATGAAGTCCCAACATCGGAGAGCCTTCTGCATGGCCACTTCGTCATCAAAGTGCTGGTAGAGGTTGGCATGTCCCACTACGTTCTCGGCCTGCACCCACCAGTGGCGGTCAGTATCGGTCTTTCCTTTATCCAGAAAAGTCTCGTATATCATGCTGCCGTCGGGCGTCAATCCTTCATCGGCAGCGGCAGCGATGTATTCTACAAGTGGTTCCACTTTCTCCAGGAGGTCCTTATCGCCCAGAACAAGGGCAGCCTCGTGTATCAACCAGGAGGCTTCGATGTCGTGCCCATAGGAGACAATGCGGTATTTACTAACCCAATCATCATTGAAGAACAATTCCAGATGACCGGTCTTGATATTCAGAATCCGTTCCGTGAAAAGGCCTATCAAATTGCGCAGTTGCCTCTCCAGACGGGTATCCTTCCACATGCGGAAAAGATTGGTATAAGGTTCCAGAATATGCAGATGGGTATTCATCGTCTTGCGCTCGTTCTCATCCTTGGCGCTGAGGCGCATGTCGGCTATCTCTCCCCATTCGCGGGTCAAGGCTTCACAATAACCGTTCTTCACGGGGTCGAAGCTATGCTCTTCGATAGTCTCGAACAAACGGATGGCATATGCCAGCGCTTCATCATCGCCCGTGGCACGAGCATATTCACTCAGCCCGTAGATGGCGAAACCCAAAGCGTAAATCTGCTTCTTGGTATCGAGCGGATTGCCTTTATAGTCGAGAGACCAGTAAACTCCGCCAAATTCATTGTCGTAGAAACGGTCGATAAGAGTGCGTTTGGCACGCGTAGCCGTTTCCAGATACTCCGGCCTCCTCAGCAAGCGGTATGCAGCCGAAAAGGTCCACAAGATGCGGGCGTTCAGGATGGCCCCCTTTTCAGCTTCGGGCTTCACCTCCTCTCGACCCGTGATACGGCCGTAGAAGCCGCCGTTCACTTCATCCGTCATTCTGTTTATCCAGAAGGGGAGGATATTGGAGACCAACTCCTCCTCCATCTCCTGTTTCATCTTCTTGATATCCACAAGTTTTTGAGTTATGAGTTATAAGTTATGAGTTATTCTGCTGAAGGTTCTCACGGCGCTCTTTCAGGTCTGCATTGATGGCTGCCATACGCGTCTTATTCAATGGATAGATGAATACGACAACGATGGAAAGTGCGGCTATCGCAGCAGGAATAAAGCTCATCAGATACTTCAAGCCATCCAGCGCCTCGGGAGTCTGCACGGCATTCTCTGCGGTATTGTAACCGAAGAATGCCAACAGTGCCATTACTGCCCAGCCTGCAAATGCACCGCCAAACTTCTGCGCCATAGAACCGGAAGAGAATATCAGCCCTGTAGAGGATGTGCCATCCTTTTGCTCGGCATAGTCCGCCACATCCGCATACATGCTCCAAATCAACGGAGATACGATACCGGTGCAGATGGAGATAAGCACCTGGAAAATCATCATCAGCCACCATCCCAGCCCGTCATTCGGCACAAAGAAGAAGAGCACACTGAACACTACCAGGCACACGAGCGAAATGATATAAGTGGACTTCTTTCCAAACTTCATGGACAGAGGCACAGCCAGCGCCACACCAATCATATTACACACTTCACCCACCATCAAGAACAAGCCGGCATACAATACCAGATTGAACACCCCGAAATCGAGGAATGCATTGGCACTGATATAGTCCTTGAAGAAGTAGGCGGCAGTAGCTCCGCGTACCGTATTGAAGAAATTCGACAACAACGCCGCACCATTCAATATCCACCAAGGCGAATTGCGCACCAGTGACTTCACATCCTTACCGATGGATTCGGACGCCACACTCTTGACATGCTCGCGCGTCATGCTAAAGCAAAACAGAAAACCCAAAAAGCAGAGCGTGGCAATGCATACCATGGCATATTGCCAACTGGAAGCATTGCTATAGTCCATTGATTTAAACCAATTACACAATGGCTCCCATGCTCCCAAAGCGATAAAACTACCTCCGTATGCAAAAAACATACGGTAAGAAGAGAAAACCGTTTTTGTGTTCGAATCATCAGTCATTACTCCCAACATAGCCCCGTATGGTACATTGATTGCCGTATATACCGTCATCATCAAGATGTAAGTGACATAAGCCCATACCAGCTTACCCGTTGTCCCCATGTCGGGCGTTGTAAAAAGTAAAATCCCGGCAATGGCAAAAGGAGCTGCAATCCACAACAAATAAGGACGGTATTTACCCCAACGCGTATGAGTACGGTCTGCAATGACTCCCATCATCGGATCGGACACTGCATCCCAAATACGTGTCACCAGCATCAGCAATCCTGCATCAGCCAAGCTCAAGCCAAAAATATTCGAATAGAAGAACGGTAAGTAATAGGAGAATATTTTCCAGAACATAGAGGAAGACATATCCCCGAAACCATAACCGATTTTCTCTTTTAGTGTTGCCATAGTATGTTGTATTTTTATTATTTCATTATCTGCAAATTCTTGTCTATCAGCTTCTTCAACGTTTCTACCGAAGCTGATGAAGACAAGCCGTCAGCAGGCGTATTCATGCAATAGTCCACCAGCTTATCAATGGTAGAGGTAGCCACATGCATCCGCGTGTCGGAAGAAGCGTAGTAGATGAATACTGTTCCGTCTTCGTCGGCAATCCAGCCGTTGGTGAAAAGTACATTGCTTACGTCACCTATACGCTCCTCACCCTCGGGTACCATAAAGGCCCCACCGGGAGTGGCAATCAGTTTCGTCGGGTCTTCCAGGGAAGTCATGTACATATAAAGCACATAACGCAATCCGGCGGCACAACCGCGGACACCATGAGCCAGATGCAACCATCCTTTCGGAGTCTTGATGGGATGCGGACCTTCACCATTCTTCACCTCCTTGATGGTGTGATAGTAGCGCTGGTCGATAATCTTCTCTTCCTTCACCTCGGCATGGGTTATGTCGTCCACCAGCGCCCAGCCGATACCACCACCGCTGCCGGCATCAATAAAGCCATCCTGCGGACGGGTATAGAGGGCATACTTGCCATCTACAAACTCCGGGTGCAGCACTACGTTGCGTTGCTGGCTCTTGGTCTTCAGGTCGGGCAGGCGTTCCCAGTTCTTTAAATCCTTGGTGCGGGCAATGGCAGCTGTAGCCGTAGCCGAGGACAAATCACCGGCAGGCGCATTGTCGTCGTGGCGTTCGGCGCAGAAGATACCGTAAATCCAGCCGTCCTCATGAGCCGTGAGTCGCATGTCGTATACATTCGTTGCCGGAATCGTGTCTTCGGGCATGCTGATGGGGTAATCCCAGAACCGGAAATTATCAATGCCGTTGGGACTCTCGGCTACGGCAAAGAACGACTTACGGTCAGCGCCCTCTACACGTACCACCATCAGATACTTGCCATTCCACTTAATGGCCCCCGAATTCATGGTCGCATTCATACCGATACGTTCCATCAGGTACGGGTTGGACTTCTCATCCAAATCATACCGCCAGAATACAGGTGTATGAGCAGCCGTCACTACCGGATATTTATAGCGGGTGAATATGCCATTGCCGTCTTCCACGGCCACATTCTTTCTCGTAATCAACTCTTCGTGTCTCTGAAAGAGCCTCTCTACCTTTTCTTTAAAAGCTTCCATGTCTGTTATATTGATTGTTTGTTTATTGATACAGATTTACATCAGCTGCAAACAGCGTCTTGGGATTGTTATAAAACTCCACAAAATCCTCCGCAGATGTCTGTCCCGGATAGGGGGCATAGTAATGGGTCACCTTTTCACGGGCATTGCGCCACACCAGCACATAGGCAAGCGGATATTTCTCCAACGCAGGCAGCAGAGTACCAGTCCACCATTTGGCATCGGGAATTCCTTCGTAACCGGTTTCGGTCACAGCAATCACCTTATTGTGTGCTTTCCCTACACTGTCGATAATGGAAAGTGCCCTATCCATCCCGGCAAGATAGGCATCCCGATCGAACTGATAGGTATCGAAACCGATAACGTCTATCAACTCATCGCCCGGATACTTCTTCAAATATTCCGTCGTGTCCTTGGGTTCCGTGCCCGGAGAGTAAGCATAAAGTGCATTGTCCACTCCTTTGGCCTGCAGAGTATCCACTGTCATGTGCCACAATGCCTTATACTCTTCAGGGGTACACAGTTTTTCGCCCCACCAGAACCAGCTGCCGCTGTGTTCGTGCCAGGGACGGAAAAGTACGGGTATCTTCACGCCGTCCGCCGTCTTCAACGAATGAAGGAAATCGGCCACTCCTCCCAACCAGCCGGCAAACTTCTGATGATTCTCGCCACCGGGCAGGATGGACTTCACCACCGTCGTATCTGATACATCCCAGGCATCACCGCCCGTCTTGGGATTGCGCGCATGCCAACTGAGCGAAACCATGCCGCCCCGCTGATACTGATTGATTATCTCTTTCCTGATTTTATCGAAGGGAACCTTATCCAGATTGGCGGCATTCCCAAGTTCCAGCTCTCCCAAATCAAAGCTGATAACAGCCGGATAGTCGCCACACACGCTTTTCACATCCGAACGGCCTTCCTCACCTTCCCAGCCGATACCATATACCGTATCGTCATGATGGCCGAGCATGATACCTTTGGAAGGGATTTTTTTCAAGTTAGCCAGTAAGTTCTCCGTTTCCTGCGTACGTGCAGCAGCCGTCTCTTCATTCACACTCTGTTCTTTCTTGGAAGAACCGCAGGCGGTCAACAGACTTGCCGCCAGAATCATCATAGCAAATTTTACTTTTCTCATATCCATGTTTTTCAATCTGGTATTGTTATTGGTAACACTAATTCCTGGCACAAAGATAGCGGATTGCACCAAGAGAAAATGATACAATTTTATCCCTTTACTGTATTAAAAAGCAGAATATAAAAAACGTATCATCTAACTTTCACCGGAACGCGCTTCCGCGAGACAATTCCCCGTTCCACTTTCCGGCGTTCCAGCTTCACCGGTTCGCTTGTAAAATCGGGAACATTGTACGAGTAGACCAGACGGTCGTAATACTCCCAAGGATTTTCCTGAGGAAGCAGGAAAGGCTTGCCCACCACCCCATTCTCATCCATACTTGCCAGATACAGACGGGTATAAAGCCCATCTCCCCTGCGGCTACTGAACACAAACCATCGGGAGTTACTGCTCCAGTTATGGAAACTTTCCGTATCATCGCTGTTCACCTCCTTTATGGGACGCATACCGCCATCCTTCAAATCCAACAGCCATAAATCGGCTTCTTTATGCCAAATTGAGAAATTCCCGTAATCCGACAAAGTAAACATGATATACTCGCCGTCGTACGAGGGCCTCGGGAAGGAGATGCTTTTCTTCATAGCTGCCGCATTGACCAGCGTATCTATCTTTTCGCCAAATGTCCCGTCTTCCGGATTGAAATCTATACTACACAAGCTATAACGTATTTCCTTATATTCCGCCGGTATCGGCTTGGCCTCCGCAGTACAGAAATACAGTTTGCGTCCGTCCGGTGAAAATACTGGAAAGGTTTCGAAGACTTCCTTCTTCTGAAGCAAGGGAGAGAGCAGTAATTCATGTGTCTCGGGATGATAGACCAGTACATCCGATTCCAAGTCGAGCACTTCCACACGCTCATCCTTCACCGCATGGAAAGACTGGCGCGTATTGTTGACAGAATAGGCAATATATTTGCCGTTTGGATGCCAATAAGGGTACACCCCCGCAGAGAGAGTGGAATCCGTTTTCGTATCCAGCATTTCGCGCTTCCCGTCTATCTGCATCAAGGTCCCTCCGTTCTTTCCACGGATATGCAGGCTCAGATGGTCCGGATTTGTTTTGTTGAAAGCATGACAATTCAGGCACATGCCCGGCACCATGGTATTCTCCAGCAAGGGACGCTCCTCGAACGAAGCAAGGTCACGCTCATAAATGCCCATCTTGCTATAAACTTCATATCCGGGAGCCAGCTTGCGGTATACCACCCCATAATCTATAGGATACGGACTGACATACATGGGAAAAGAGCGGTACTGTTTCCACTCGCCGTCTTTCCGGATACATACCGTAAACAGAAGGCTATCACCCTTGTTCTCCTCCAAAAGCTCTTGCCATGCATCTTGCGGAAATGATACTATTTTATCATTTACGTGCATCTCTCCGGACTTTCCTCCGGTCACGGTCACATCCACACGTTCGTACGCTCCACCAATACAATTGAAATTCATAGGAGCAATGGTTGCAGGAATAGTCACACCGATATAGTCGGGATAGATATCCGGCCATTCATCCACCCTTTCCGGGGAAGTCACCGGATTGCCGCAAGCGGCAAACCACCATGCAGCCATTATGCAAACAGCTATATTCTTCATCTTTTTCATTTTACTTTCTTAGTAGCAAATAATTCCAGTATGTACTGCCGAAACGCGCCTCCAACATCTGCCGGGCATTCTGCTGCGAGGTATATATCCGCGCAAATTCCGTTACATCCCGCACCACTTGGGGCGAAATGCTCCACGGCATACCCTGGAAGTTCTTGTGCGTCTGTGTCCATACATATATCAACGCCTCTTGATAGCTGCGGGGAATATGGTCGTAGCCGGCATGCTTACCCAGCGGATAGTACTTCATGAAACGTTCCAAATCACGTTGCTGCAGGACATAGGCCAGCATATACTCAAATGCCATCCAGTTCCGGTGGTTGTGCTGGTAAAGCAGCCCCAGCATGATGTCCGTTTCCTGGCTGCTGAACAAGAAGTCTTCCGTATAGCGTATCTGCCTTAACCAACCCCACTCCTTGTGGGCATTGATTTTTTCCTCATTATACAGATAGGTCATGGCATCCTCTGCCCAATCCCTGTAGAAGATTGTCTTCCTCAACAAACGCAGGTACTTGGCTGCCACTTCGTATTGCCCGTTTATCAGGTTCGTCTCTGCCAGACGCTTGAAGCAACGGCCACTCTTGTTGAAGTTAGGTATGGCCTCCATCGCCTCAAAAGTGAAACGCTGTGCCGTATTGACCATACCCAAATGATAGTATGCCTCACTGGTGGGCAACGGAGAAGTAAAATCACGCTGAAACTCCGGCAGCAGCCCTTCCGTCCCGTTCTGGTAAAACTCGAACATACGGTCGCCCATCTGTCCCGTCTTTCCCAAAGCAAGATTCAGGCAGGTCACGCCGAAAGGTGAAACCGGTGACTTCTCTTCTGCCTTTTCTATAATCTCCTGCCATTGTTTATTACGTACCAGCTGGTCATACTCCATCGCTTCCTCTTTATCCATATCGCAACCGGCCGCCACGTAGTAATAGCCGAACAATGTTACCGCCACCACTTGCAGAACTCCATAAAATACCGGCTTCTTCTTCAAAGCGGGCAAAGCGGACAGCAGGAAGGGGAGAACAACCAGTAATACGGCAAGCCCTATCTCTATCCAGGGAATCACTGCCGGGAAACGGTAATATCCTATACCACCCATCAGACGGTAAATGGGGAATTGTACCCACATGCTTGCCAATAGCGGACAACCGATACCCCACAATCCTACACCCCAGAACACTCCGACACCACCCCAGAAATTCTTACCTTTAAGATTCAACCGGAACTCGCGTACAATCACCCAGCCCATAAAGATGAAGTGTGCCGCACCCGCTGTCCAGTAAAGCAGCGGAAGGACTATCAGAATGTATGCCACACGCTGCCACTTCCCTTTCAAATCCGCATACCAGCAGGATGCAGACAATGCTAACAGCAGAGCCACCACCAATGACAGCATCGCATTTTCATCACCCATGAAATGCCACAAGACAATGATGGGCAGAAAACTCAGCGGATAATACACATCAGCCGCACCCTGCTCCTTCGCCAGTTTCCAAACCAACCGTTGCAACAACACGTACAAAAAAGCCAGAATACAAGCTCCCGCCCACACGTGATAATAGAACTGCGTCAGATACTCAGCGATATAATCGGCCAACCCACCGGGAACCACTATCCGTTCCCACCAGTAGTCGGCATCGAACAAGAAAAGCTGGAACTGCTCCTGATAGGAAATATGGGCCGGATATACGCTTCCCCAAAAGAGAAGCACCGCTACGCCAAAAAGTATCGACAACCCTATCTTCCAAGTCTTTTTCAGAAATAAGAACATTTACTATTTACAATTTATTATTTACAATTTGGTACTCTCTGTATGTCTTGTCATTTGAATTCCTCAGCCTTCAGTTGCCGGTTTATCCGCTTGATGGAAGAAGCATCAAAAGGAACGGGAGTAGCCGACAAATCGGGAATATTGTAGGATTTCAATGTCAAATCGTCTTTTTCAGGGTCCGACTGGGGTAGCACAAAAGGCTTATGCGCCTTCCCTTCAGCATCCAGATAGGCAAAATAAACCCGCCCGTACTGCCCGTCACCCCGCTTGCTGGCAAAGGCAAACCAACGGCTGCCTGACGACCAACTGTGATAAGTGTCCGAACGGCTGGAGTTGACCATTGGCAGGGAGTCGATGGCGCCCGTCTGCAAATCCATCAGCTGCAATTCCGTCTCCCGGTGCCAAATGGGGAATGTTCCATAATCAGCAACGGTATAAAGCAGGTAGCGTCCGTCCGGTGAGGCTTTCGGATGACACACGGAGCCTTTCTCCAGCCGGGCATTCCAAAGGGTATCCACGCGGTCACCCCATGCGCCGTGATTGGCATCGAACGCAATGCGGCAAAGCGAATAGCGTAATTGCTGTACGCTGTCCGGCAATGGCACAGTCGGAGCTGAGCAGTAATATATCCATTTCCCATCGGCAGAGAATGTGGGAAAAGTTTCCAATACGGTGGAATCCGCCGTAAGCGGAGATAGAATCATCCGGTTTCCGTCAAAATCGGCGACAGCCAAATCGGAGACGGTATCGTAAACTTCCAGACGGCGGTTACTTTCCGTATGGAACATGGGAATAATCACATTAGACGAGAACACACCATACCGCCCGTCAGGATGGAAATCCCCGTAGACAGCCGCAGATATCATCTGTTCATTCTTCAAGGCAAGCTTACGGAGCTTGCCGTCACGGTTCAGGACAGTCCCCCCTCCCTCACCCCGAAGATGGAACATCGAAAGGTTGCCACTATTTCCTCCGTGCACATGACAGTTCATGCACTTGCCGTCTGTCTGACTGTTATCCGCCAAAATACGCTCTTCGAAATTCTCAATACAACGTTCACGTATCTGCAAGGTATTCCATACCTCATAACCGGGCTCTATCAGACGGTAACTGACATAGGCGTCAAGCTTGTCCGCCACTACCTGCCATGCAAAGGAAGGATAGCGCAGCCAGCGGCCGTCGGTACGGGCAGTAACAGTTACTTCCAAAGTATGTTCCTTCTCCGCTTCAAGCAATGCACGCCAAGCTTTCAAGGGGAATATCGCCTTGTTCCCGCGCGCATTTATCTCCAAGCTGTCCGATGCTCCCTTTACACTCACGCATACCGCATCCACCCCTTCATTCCGCACAAGGAAATTCAAAGGAGCCACATTGTAGGGAATGGTTACATCCTGATATTCCGGATAGAGCACCAATAACCGGTCTGCAGGCTGTACAGACTCCGGACGGGGACTGCAAGCATATAGGCAGTAGCACAGTAACAGCCCCACAACAACTTGTATATATTTCATATCTATGTTCATCATAAATCACTTCCCCTTTTTCATCGTAGCATAGTGGAAATAAAACCAATATGTTTTTCCGTATTTGGCTTGCAAAGGGGCACCATTACCACCATTCGCCTCGTACAGCCGGGTATATTCACTGAATTCATCCAATACTTGAGGCGGTATATTCCATTTTTCCACTTCATCCAACGAAGCCTTTTTCCCGGCAAGATAGATAAGTAAACCTTCGGCATACAATCTGGAAGGAAACTTCTTTGCAGCAAACTCCCGATAATCTCCGGCGAAAGCCCCAATATCCTTATTCAGCAAATCAAAGCAGAGAAGGTAATCGCATGCCAACGTATTATCAGGATTATTACGTAACAGATGACGAAGTGAAAGCGGAATGTCGGCAGAAGAACGCAAAGTATCCGTTGCAGGCAACAACAACCGCTTCCGTTCCAGCCATTGGCAGACTTCGGCCGTCTGTTTTCCGGGAATACGTCGTTCTGCCCAATCACGGTAACACATTGTCTTTTGCAGGAGACGAAGATATTTCATAGCCGCCGCCTCATCACCGTTCACCAGGTTGATTTCCGCCAAACGCTTGACAGCTCTTGCTCCGGTATGATGCGGAGAAAAAATCATTCCCAGAATGGCAGCATGTTCAGCCATCGTCATATCTCCCAACGCAAACCAGACTTCATTGGCTGCATAAATAGTGAGGTAGGTAGAATGGGGAGCCACGGGCAGAAACAGCCCTTGCGAAGCCGGTTGATAACCATCCATCAGCCGGTCGGGAAGCCGGTTCTGCTGTGCATTCAGCAAATTATAATAATAGGCAGTGAACGGAGAGCGGTATTCACCCTCCACCAACAGTTTCCGTACTTTTTCCGAACGGCCGAAATACATTTCCGAATCCAACGCCAAAAGATATTCCCGCCCTAAATCGGGCATATTGTACCATCGTGACGACCAATCGCCACAGCCAAACAGCCAATAGCCGGACAATACCGCCAATATGCTTACCGGTAAGCCCGACTTCCACGAACGTCGCATGCAGCTACGACACAACAACAAAACACCTCCGATACCGGTTAAAGCGATTGTGCCGGAAAGCGGATAACTCAATCCGCATTGCCTTCCTGCCTCCCAAGCCACCGCCAACACCGTAGGAACCCACGCCCAACGTCCCATGTACGGAACCAACAAACGAAACACCACCACTCCCCAAAGCAACAGCACGACAGCCATTATGGCCGGACCACCCCCTTCGTAATAAAAGAATTGAGTGAGGAAATCTCCTGACAGACGTGCCAGAGCCGCCGGATGCCGCAGATACCCGGCCAATGGTTCGGTGGCAAGCAAAAAGAGCTGTGTCTGCTCCCGATGGAACAGATGATAGGGCAATATCCGGAAGAAAAAAAGAAACAACGCCAAAGCGCCGATTCCTGCCGCTCCCCATTCAATGTATTTCCTTCTGCAAGCTTTCATCCAACAGTTTTTGTTGTTCTTCCGTCAAGGAGCCACGCACCATCTTCCGCATGAATGTTCCCAACGTATTGTTTCCCTGCTCTTTCAGGAAAAGAAAGTTCGTTTCCTGCTCCTGCATCCTCAGACTGTCACGTATCTGTGTCAGATGCAGTGAATCTTTTCCGGTGGCATTCCGTAGTCCCGTCCGGATGAAATGGTAAGCCTCTTGCATCTTTTCCCTCCCCTCTTTCCATTTCTGAAGGGCATCATTTTGCGAAGTGCCCGTTACCGAGCCGACAGAGTCGGCCTTCACATGTATGGTTCCCGGCTCCGTCACCACCAGCAGTTCCTGGATGTAGATACGCAGCAGATGGCGCAGACGCAACACCCTCATCTCCTCCCCTTGTCCGGAAAAAGAAAAAGAGGCATTGGTTATCTTTACAGAATCCACCCGCCCCGGCGCATTCTCCATCGGCACGAGGTATATCCATTCCCCGTCGTATTTCACCGACGGCAACGTTCCTTCAATCACATAATTCTGTCTGGAATTTTCACAACTTGCCCAAAGAAGGCAACTGATACAGAAAAGCAAGATACGTGTTTTCATCCTTATACATTAGAATTTCAACAAAGGTAGGCGTTTACCAACTGTCAGCCTAATATTCAATTAACCAAAGATAATATTTTTAATCAGAGATTTTCTTCACCGCCATACACTCCATTTCCACCAGCCACCCCGGACGACAGACGGGAGCCAACGTGACAACTCTCGGAATATCGGGAAAACGCTTGTCAAACATCTCTTTCACTACAGCATAGTCCGCAATATCACGCAGATAGACAATGATATGCCCCACATCTCCAAAGCCGCAGTCAGCCTCTTTCAGCAGAGCTTCCACATTCTCCCACATCCGTTCCGTCTGACGACGGACATCTCCGGCATACATCACTTCCCCACGGTTGTTGATACTCGCCGTACCGGAAATGAGCACTTGTCGGCGGTCGTCGTAATCCACCGCCGTTCCCCGTTCGAAACTGACTCCATACTCATAAGTGGGATTCAAGTGTGTGCGGGCATAGAGATATTTGATTTGTCCGGGCTTTAATCCCGCTACGGCAAAAGCGTCAAGCATCACCAATGCCTTCGGGTCGGCATGACGCCCACCGATACCGGTACTGGCAATATAGTGCGTGTTCTCCGTCAGGTTCTGGGTGACGAACATCTCATTACGTGCCTTGACTACACCGGCATAATTGCAATCCACATTCTGCACAAATATCCAGGTACGCAGGCAATTGTCGGCCAGAGTACACCCTTCCTCCATCAGTTGCATGGCATAGTCGTTGAGCAAAAGACGCATCTGGTATTCCGAATTGGCGGCACGGTTGAAGCTGCCTCCCATCCAGAGCTGGCGGTAAACACCGTGTTTCACTTCATACAGTCCGTTCGGCAGCACTCGTGTCTGCACATCGGTCTGCAGATAGGCCCACAAAGCAATCTTGGTACCATCCAGCGGAGGCTGTTCCACCACAGACAGCGCGCAATCGGAGCTTTCTGCCGTAGCGGCAAGCAACAGTTCCGCTTGGTTGGCGGCATCACTCAGGAAGTATCTTTTAAAAACCGCCACGGCTCCGGACAGTTCTTTTTTCAGTAAAGCGGCATACGCATCCAACACGACATTCATCTGTTCACGATAGGTCTGTTTCGGGTCAGTGGCATGTATCATCACATGGTATTCCGTCACTCCGCCGGTCACAACAAATGCAGCCACTTCCGCCCTGCCTGAAGGATAAGAATATGATGTGTATTTCATATCATTAACAAGAGATTGTTTCAATCGCAAAGATAAGTTTTTTATCCGACAAGAAGTAGTGAAAATCGCAACTTTCGCTTGTTTTGTTCTTATAAAAAAGTTACTTTTATAGAAATCTATAAAATATACAGTTATTATGAGCGAAAATATTTATCCCATCGGCATCTACAACCTGAATTAATAGGAATCTATGTCAATCCGTAATGAGACTATAAACCGGCTTTCTCTTCCTTCACCCCTTCACCTTTCGCATTATTTCCCTATCGTTCAACCCTTTCCGGTGAAACTTCTTTTTTCCTTCTCACCACCTCGTATACGTTGCCGTACTTCGTATGCCGGCGTTTCAGTCCCGCCCGCAACAGCACCGAGCCGAACTGCACGGGATTGCTGCCACGCATCAGGGCGGGATGCGTTTTTTGTAACTCATCAAAGATGTCGGCGGCAGTCAGATCGAAGCTCTTCTCTGCCGGAAGCGGGGCACGAAACAAGCTGTGAACTGCCTCCTCCACAAGGCTGACACGATAGAAAGCCTCGTTATGCCATTGCAGTTCCTCCTCCTCCGGCTTGGTGAACCAGTTGCGCCGCCCGGCAATGAGTTCCGCTTTCAGTTGGGCAAAAATCTGGTCGTGCTCTATGCCTATGCAGTCAATATTGTGCTTCACCTCGATGCAGAGGAAGCGCCGGCTCCCGGTGGGGTCGGTCAGCAGGTCGAACCGGTTGCTGGTGCCGATGAACGAGGCGATACGGGGCAGTTGCCTGAAGTTCTGCTGATAGGCCTTGCGGATGTTGAGCACCGACATCTGCATCAGATTTTTCAGTAAGGGCATTTTGTTGTCGGCATACTTGTCGAACTCGTCCATATTGAGCAGCCCCATTTCCGCCAGCATTCTCTCAGCTTGTCCCTGCGAGGTCAGTTTCAGGTTGTCGGCGTAGTAACGCGTCAGCACGTCAGGCATCAAGGCGCGACAAAAGCTGGATTTCCGTCGTCCCTGCTCGCGGCTGACGAGAACGGGAGCCACGCTGTTGGCATGCAGTCCGGACACGCCCATCCATTGCGAGGCAAGTCCCAGCATCCAGGTATGGAATCCCCGCACCCAGTGAGGCCGAGAAGAGACGCGGCAGGCAAGCGCAGTCAGCCGGTCCTTGCCGTCCCAATCGGGCAGTTCGTCCATGTAGAGCAGGAAGGGATGGTAGGCAGGGATGTAAGTGGAATAGACGTATCGGTTCAAGTCCTTGTCCCAGCAAGGAATACCTTCGGCATGGGCTTCGATGCAGAAAGTGTTCAACTCGCGCTTGCCCACGGGGGTGAAGGCGGCAGAGCGTTGTCCGGCGGGGCGGAACTCGGTTTCATCCGTCAGCAGATTATAGCGAAAGTCGTAGCGCGAAGTGAGGAACTCCTCGATGTCGCCGCTCAGTGCAGTCACGGTGCTTGCGGCTTTCGCGCTCCGGCGGCGCTGCTCTTCCCGCTCCTTCCAGTTTCGGTCGGTCGTTTCTTTTTGTGCGTGTTTCAGCCTTTCGGAAAAGGCTATCAGTTGTCCCGCTTCCTTCAAGAGCCGGTGTTGCTGCAAAGTCATCAGTTTTTTCTTCATAAATATTTTTTATTAAAATGATTATTGGGAGGTTTCGAGGAAGGGAATCATCCTTTCTTTCCTCTCGCCTCTTCGCCAAAGTTACTGCCTGCCGAGGGCGTTTTGCAAACCATTCTCCGCTTATTCTTCAAAAATCATTCCTGCCGACAAACATACTTATTTATGCTTCGGAACCCTTTATTTTCAGTACCTTTGCACGGTTCTTTATAAGTGAACGCCCCGGGTCGTCCAATCGACTGACTTAGGTCGTTCAATCGAACGACCCGGGTTATTCGTTCGGCCGACCGGAGTCGTTCACTTACAGGAAGACACTTCCGAGGGAAGAAACAAGTATGTTGAACGCACTAAAACCTATTGATATGGCAATACTATATGACTGG
Source organism: Bacteroides sp. AF39-16AC (assembly GCF_003602735.1). NCBI lineage: Bacteria > Pseudomonadati > Bacteroidota > Bacteroidia > Bacteroidales > Bacteroidaceae > Bacteroides > Bacteroides sp. AF39-16AC. The sequence continues at coordinate 56,000 of NZ_QTLN01000024.1, forward strand.
TACGAGAATCCGGGCACTAATGAGGAAGCCCCTGAAGAGAGAGGCCTCCATCCCCGCCCGTTGCTCAACGGGAAAGTAACCATGCGGCAGCTCTACAACCGCGTGCATGCCCGCAGCTCGCTCACGGTGGGCGACGTGATGAACGCGATAGACTGCCTGGCGCAAATTTGCGGCGAAGAACTGCGCGACGGCCACGAGGTGCACATCGAAGGGCTGGGCTACTTCGCCCCCACCCTGGAAGCCACACAGAAAGTGACCCGCAGCACCCCGAACAAGCACCTGAAACTCCGGCTGAAAAGCATCAGCTTCCGTCCCGACGTCAGGCTGAAACAAGCGATGACGGGAGTCAATGCCATCCGCAGTAAATACACCCGCCACTCCCTGAAGCTTTCGGAAGTGGAGATAGACATGAAGCTGAAAGAATACTTTGCCGACCACGACGTGCTGATTCGCAGTGACTTCCAAGCGCTCTGCGGCATGGCGCGCACCACCGCGAACGTCCACCTGAAACGGTTGCAGCAAGAGGGCAAGCTGAAGAATGTGGGGAAGCCCACGCAACCCATCTACCGGGCCATGCCGGGATACTACGGCGTGTCGCGCGATGCAAAGGCGGGGCGATGAGGGTGGAAAGCGGTTTCACCGGGAAAGCCAATGAACAGGAGGATGGGAGAAGGAGGTGAAGGAGATGCAGGGATAAAAAGAAACATTCTGCGCCCTGAAATCAGGGGTAATACAAAAAGGAATGTGAATTGCATCCGGAAAGGCAATAGAGAATGAATGCGAAAAGGCGAATCTCACGACTCGCCTTTTCCTGATTTAACCATTAAACAATTGTACTATTCGGTTAATGCATTTACAATTATCCGATGTTACGGGCGACTAATAAAGTCGGGGGGTAACGACAACTGCTTTGAGTTGAATAATTCATTTATAGATTATTCTTAAAGTGCCTTTTTAGAAAACACAATGGAGAAGAATGACGCAGGAACTGTGAAAGTCCTACCAGCAGAAAGCGGTTGTCTAACATTTCCATACTCCAAATAAATATAATTTCCATTGGTAGCACTCAAAGATTTTATAGTGTATGTGCCTGGCTTAATGTAAAAGTAATGAGCACCGCCTATATGTCCGGTATAATTAAAGATACCATATTCTTTTTTGTCAGAATCAACCAACACCCCACCGCCGTTTGTCTCTATTCCATACACTTTCATTATATTGTAACCTACTTTGGAAGGAGGAACATTATCATCAGTACCCGATGCTTGAACAATACTTGGAGTAGAGATTGTTCCTATATAATTTAAAGAAATATAGCCACCTCCTGTCACTTCGAAAATTGTACCAACCGTAAGTGCGCCCCAATTAGATTGTGCTGTACAATCCTCTAAAGCGACCACGCGGTAAACGCCATAAGCCAAGAAATAACAATATGGAGCAGCATTTGGGGTAGTAGTTCTCAAAACATACTGTTGACCACTTTCGTCACAAACAGTTATGCTTACGGCTACCGAAGCGTCAGCACCTCCTATCGGAAGTACAACCCGAGCATATCCGGTTGGTGTGGGAGGTACATTACTATCCATTGTATACGGTCCCAAAACATCCGCTTTAACAAAAAGAGCACAGAAGAACAGTAATATCAAAAAGAAAGTTCGTTTCATTGTTGCATTTTTTTATTAGTAATAAAAGTATACGAGTGGTCGTTACCCACCCGTACCTTTCAATATTAACTATTTTTTCTTGAAGTTCCAGAACCATGCCGTACCCCAAGCGCCAGCACCGGGTTCAGGAGCACAAAGACGAAGTTCATCTTCTGTAATCTTCAAAATATGATACTCATACTGACGTGCATTTCCTTGATTCGGCTGTATACCTAACAATGGAATAGTACCAGAGAACTCCATAGTACCTACATCCCAACCGGATTGCACCACATCTTCTGACACCTTGACAGAACCACTTTCACCACGACTTGTCTGAACACCAGTCAAACTAAGTGAGAACCAACCATTTAATCCATCATCAGGCAATCCTTTTCCTACAGCTTGTTCATCAATTTGCCCTCTACCGTTTCCGACATCTCCCACAGCATCACAAATCCACCAACCGGGGCCGGTATTGCCGAGATAACCTCCATTACCCCAACAACCGTCTGCAGCTTCTGTATTCCAGACCCAAGTGGTTGTTCCATAACCACCGTCCGGAGTTGTGCCGAATACATCAGCATAAATAGCGGGAAGATCTGTATACTCCGTTACTGCTATTGATTTGGAAGCCGATTTTGTTATGGAGCCGTCCGAATTAATGGTTGTTACATATACTTGCAATTCTTTATTAGGAGGAGCTACTTGAACCGACGGAGCCGTACCTTCTGCCAACTTGATATCAGACGTAGCATCATAAACCTTCACATAACGTGACGGAGTAGGAACAATCTGAATGTTGTTGTTTCCCTGGTTCTTGGCCACAAGTTCAAAAGTAAGATTTTCCGGTGTGACATTGGGATCCGGACTGATTTCATCCACTATCGGATCGCAAGCCACCAGCAGCATTGCAAACAAAGGTATTGCGAATAATATCTTTTTCATATCTTTTTTCATTTTAAATTCATATTCTATTCTTGCCAACCATTATACTCAGCACTTGCATCCGTATAACCCTCATTTTGTTCTACCTTTCCTTCATTCAGGAGGACTTGGTTTTCGGGAATCTTCTGGAAACCTGCCGTAGCCTTATAACGTGCGGCATAACCACCGTTCTGCGCCACATTACGGCTTTCAGCCCCATTTGTATAAACCTTTGCTCCCGTCTGTCTTTCAAGGGCATCGGCAGCAATATGCCAACGGCGAATATCGTTCCAGCGAGTACCTTCAAAACATAATTCCCAACGGCGTTCATTCTGCAATGCAGCCAACGAATATGTACCAATAGGTTCAAGTCCGGCACGACTACGCACTCTGTTTATACCGGAAACATCTTCCTTCAATTCAGACTGCATCAACAATACATCCGCAAAACGAATCAAAACCAAATCATGAATAGAACCGGTTTGCATCAGATTATCATTAATCCAGCCGTCGGCACCATACATTATCTTCTCAAATACCGGCTCAATCGTTTTATTTCCAGCCGCATCCGTACTATAAGCCATGATAGAACCTATTTTCATCTGATAATAATCCGTTTCTTGGATAAAGCCGTCACCACCACCTTTATTATAACTCGGCATATCCTCCGTCTTGAATACGGAGGCCGGACGACGGGCATCATCTTGTTCTGCCACACTCCAATCATTATAAAAATTGGGAGCTACAGGACCGGCACCCCATCCTTGTCCGAAGGGGAAAGAATTGGCCTGATCATTGCCACGTACACCAAAATGCAGAGCATAACCGTTACCATAACCGATAGTAGTGCTCCAAGATGCAAGTTTATTATATTTAATGGCAAACATGGATTCGGGATTTACCGCTGCATCATCTTCTACCCACTTCAATCCCTGACCGGCAGTAAACGGAAAATCTTCTACCGTACATTTATTGGTATATGCCCACAAATTACGAAACTCAGGAACAAGACTATAACCAGAATTATTCACACAATCATCAATATACCCAACCACATCCTGCTTGGTCAAAGTTGTCCCATCAGGCAAATCAACTGAAGTCAACGGACTATAGTTCGTACTAACCAAATCGTTCAGAGTTTCACCATTGCCATACATACCAGTATAATACAACCAAGCACGTCCTAACATAGCTTCAGCCGTATATTTATCAACATGCCCATCCGACTTGCGAACAGCCGGCATATTTGCAGCCGCATCGCGAAGATCCTGCAGAATCTGCCCCCAGATAACAGCGGCAGTCGGAGGAGTAGTATCTTCGGGCAACAAAGCAGTAATCACCAAAGGTACGCGCCCATACATGGAAGCCAACTCGTAGTAATAAAAAGCACGAAGGAACTTGGCTTCGCCCTCAGCCTGCGCTCTTACTTCCGGATCCATTTCAATACCAGCAAGAGCCTCCAACAACGTATTGGCACGGTTGATTCCTTGATAGCGAGCCACCCAGTAGTCCTGCGTAGCATTTGTACCCGTATTACAAATAAGGTCCAAAGATTGCATCAACTTATCATTGGGACCACCACCACCCAACATATCATCGCAAGCCAGCAGAGAATTATACAAGAAAGACTGCTGTGGAAAAGCATTGACATTATTCAGGTTCTGATATATGGCAGCTAAAGCCTGATTGGCATCTTCAGCCGTTTTAGGAAAATTGGTCGTATCTTTTTCCGTCAGACTCATCGAGTCCAAGCTACAAGAAGCAAACATTCCTGCTATCATCAAAGCTGCACCTATTAAATATGCTATTTTTTTCATCGTGTATCAATTTTAGAATTTAACATTAACACCTACCATATAAGTACGAGGTTGAGGATAGTTACCTACATCAACACCGGTTACCCACGGTTCTTTGTCATTGAGGGCTCTACCATTCTCCGGATCCATCCCTTTATAACCGGTAAAAGTAAATAGATTCTGTGCAGCAGCATACACACGAAGTTGCTGGAACGGACAGTTCTTCCAAATTCTCTTGAAATCGTATCCTATAGTCAGATTTTGAATGCGAACATAGTCGGCATCATCAATATAAATATCTGAAATGGCCTGGAAATTCTGTCCACTATTTCCCGGCGCAAGCAGCGGATATCTGTTTGAGGTTCCTTCGCCATGCCAGTAATCGTAAACTTCTGTCGTATAGTTTTCATACTGTCCATCTGAGAACTTTCGCCAAGAGCGAGCTACCTGTGCACCAAAAGCGCCATAGGTTGTTACAGAGAAATCAAATCCTTTATATTCCGCACTTAACGTAAGACCCATTGTCACGTCAGGATGAGGATTACCCAAATCAGTCTTATCGTCATCATTAATCACCCCATTTCCATCAACATCCACAAACTTCAAATCACCCGGTTTAATACTTGCACCTTGCTTAGAGTTTGCCGCATTTCCTTTACAATTCTGGTCAAGATATGCCTGCAAGTCATTCTGGTTCTGAATGACACCATCCGTCTTATAACCATAAAAATAGCCAATAGGATGTCCTTCTTCCATACGGACAAACCGACCCGTACTTTGAGCCAACAAATCATTACCGCCTTCAATAAAATGATTGGCGTTATTAACCTCCGTTACTTCATTCTTATTATAGGCCATATTGACATTCACCCCATACTTGAACTCCTTACCAATCTGATCTCTCCAGCCCATTGAAAGTTCAAGGCCAGTATTCTTTACCGTACCAGCATTTTGATATTGAGTAGCGAAACCGGAAGCCGCATTGGTACCCACTTCCACTAACAAGTCTTTCGTCTGCTTGCTATACCAGTCCATGGTAAAACTCAGACGGTTATCCAAGAAACGGGCATCAATACCGATATTGGTCTGTTCTGAAGTTTCCCATGTCAAATCGGGGTTAGCCAAACGATTCGGGTAAGCTCCGGTTGTACCTCCATTCTTATCCGAGCCAAATGTATAAAGACCATAATCGCCAAACTCGTAACCGGCACGCCAATTTGAATTAGGGATATTGTCATTACCATTCTGTCCCCAACCAGCACGGACTTTCAAGAAACCAAGCCAAGAAGCAGTATTCTTCATAAAAGCCTCGTTTGAAATAACCCAACCAGCAGAGAATGATGGGAAATATCCCCATTGATTGCCTTTCGCAAACTTAGACGAGCCATCGGCACGAATGATAGCAGAAAACATATAAGTTTCCTTAAAGTCATAATTCAAACGTCCAAAATAAGACATCTTAGAACCATAATCCGAGGGATAACCATTTACTGTAGCAGTAGCTTTACGTTCTGTATTATGCAAATAAGCATGTGTAAAGTCACCAAAAGCACTATTATAACCGGTTGCCTCTACTGATTCGCCATAAGTTGGTCTTGATTTAGAATACTCTGTACCAGCCAAAACATCAAAATGATGTAAGTCTGTAATATCAAACCGATAACTCAACGTATTAGTCAAACTCCAGTTCCAACCCAAAGACACGTTATTTATCGTTTGGTCTTTATCACGGCTATCTCCCTGATTATTAATTTGGTAAACGGGAAGATATGAACGCCATGAACTTGACCATTGTTTGTAACTAACCTGACCTTTATAAATAAGATTCTTAAGTGGTTGTACTTCCAGATATGCCGCTGTGTTCAGATTAAAATTCTTATTCTTATTATTCCCAGCCTGATTATATACCATGTGAGCCATCGGATTAGAAGCATATGCAGTATAATCAAGTATACCATTAGCACTCGTTCCAAAATTCTTCAAATCATCATACATGAAGAAATCACCATTTTCATTATATACAGGAATCAGAGGAATAGCACGCAAAGCATTAGAAAGGTCATTCGAATATTGATTACCTAACTGCACACCTTGATTCTGTTTGTGCTGATAATATATATTCTCACCAAACTTTATCACATCCACATCTCCCTTACGATATATCACATGCTCAGAATTAATGCGGAAAGTAAAACGACGATAGTCAGTCTTCACCGGACCACCGAATGCACCATCCTGATACTGATAGCCTATACCTGTCGAAAATTTGGAGAATTCAGAACCACCTGTTACATTCAACGCATGATTAGTAACCACAGCATTTTTATTCCGGAATTCTTTTACCCAATCTGTACCAGGATTGGTACCATTCTGATAAGCAGTCAGCAAATCAGCATCTACGAATTTTGACCAATCATACGGTTGGCCTCCATTATTATAGGCCACTTGATCCATTACCGCCATATATTCTTTGGCATTCAACATATCAGGCATCTTATATATATTTGCCCAACCTATGTTTCCATCATAAGATACAGAAACCTTTCCTACCTTACCCTGCTTCGTAGTAATAAGGATAACACCGTTGGCACCGCTCGAACCGTAAATTGCACAAGATGCAGCATCTTTCAACACGTCAATACGTTCAATATCGGCAGGATTCAAGGCGTTAATATCGCCACCGGCTACACCATCAATAACGTAAACTGGAGCTGTATTTCCGTTAGTACCAGCACCACGAATATTAATTTTAAACCCATCACCCGGCTGACCGGAAACGGCCTGAATATTTACACCCGGAGACTGGCTTTGTAAAGCGCCCAATGCCTGCGTAGTATTTAATTTTGCGATGTCTTCGCCTTTTACCTCAACCGTAGCACCTGTCACCAGTTTCTTCTTCTGTACACCGTAACCCACTACGACTACTTCATCCAACAATTCCGTATCTTCCTTTAGCTGAATCTTGAAACTAGTCTGGTTACCTACCACTATTTCTTGCGGCTGATAACCGATAAAAGACACAACAATCGTTGCTCCCGGCTGAACATTCAATGTGAAATTACCGTCAATGTCGGTAATGACACCATTTGTGGTTCCTTTCTCCAATACATTGGCACCGATGACCGGTCCCATTGCATCTGTTACAGTACCTGTGATTTTTTTTGCTTGCTGCACAGCATCTATTGCATCGACCGATGCGGCGAAAAGTTGCGGAGTATAAGTCAGGCTGACAGCCGAACAGATACCCACGAGCAGCGCGGTTCTTCTGAAATTTAAATTCATACTTGTATTTTTCTTAGATTAATGAATTGGTATTGCCTGGCGGCATCTACCGTTTAATATAAGGTTAAACTTCTCTTTTTGAGGAAAAATTAAATATACCTTATTCTATAAAGTGGTTGGTATACATATCACTCCTTTCTCATAGGCATTTTTCATTTCATTAGCGGTTAAACATTATATGATTATTATCAAATTTTAATTAGGCTTGACAAAAGTAGACTTTTAGCAGCAAACCTTATAATACTATTTTATCAAATAACGACACTCATTTAACATCCATTACTATTTTTCCTAAAAAGTATAAAGCATGAATTCTATAACCAACAACTAAAAGCTATAAAAGACAGAAAGGGTTGCCCCGATACTAACCAGAGACAACCCTTTCTATTTTATTATTAAAAATTGCTATTCCATAGAAGGAAGCTCTTCACGGGAAACAACAAATTCCTGGCTCATAGCATCCTTCCACCATGCTTCATCAGCATGGACTACCGGGCTACCATCCTCATTTGTCCCGTCATACCACGGCATGAACCAACTCCAACGTGCACCAGATGCCCATTGTTCGGAAATAAGTCCGACCGTACCACATTCACTCAGCGAAACAATCTTGTTTCCATAATTTTCGGCAATGGAAGTATATTCTGAAACACAATCTGCAGTTTCCTTATTATAAACATCACGTCCCACGATGTCTACATATTGATCTCCCGGATACCAATCGGCATCATTGCCCTCGGTAGTCCAAACCCAGATAAGATTATCCAATCCTTCAGTCTTGAAGTAATTGAACATAGCAATCCACAGAGATTTAAAGCTGGCAGCATCCTTACCCCACCAGAACCAGCCACCGGCTGCCTCGTGGAATGGACGCCACAATACCGGAATATCCGCATCTCTCAATAGCTTCAAGTAAGCGGCAGCATTTTTCAAATCTTCGGTAAACACCTTGTTTTCCCAAGTGCCTTCCACTGTGGCATTGGTAGCATCAAACTCCGTATCTGCCTTATAAAAGGCATAATCCTTATTCGGGTCGAGAGCTGTACCGTTATTTTCAAGATAAACAGCAACTGCTGTATAATCATGTCCACCAATGATGAGACCACCTTCTTGCAGGGATTTCAAAACATCTTCGGTAATCACCAATGTATAGTCCCCGGATATGTCAAAATAATCAGTTCCTGAAGCAATCTCGCTCCAACCACTGTTTTTGAACGAACCTTGTGCACCCGCTGCCACATCCTTCACAGCCACGCGTATCACCTGACCCACTTGTGCATCAGCAAAGACAGCTTTTGCAGCATCATCCGTCATCTGTACATTTCCACTCCAATCACCCGGCATTACTGTCTCTCCTTCCCATATTTGGGTAGAAGAAGCTTCGCCTACAGCTTTCTTGGGTACATTCCAATGCCACATGGCAGCTACGATGCCACCTTTGTCAGACCAATCCTTAACAGGAGTAATGTCACCGTAATTAATCCAGTCTGCTCCAGCTACAGATGCCGGCAGATGAACATAGTCGAAACAGTTGATAGCCGGATATTTTCCAGTCCATCCATACACCTTTTCGGACATTTCCGTATTCCAGGCAACATTGGCCATCATAGCTGAAAGTGTCTTCGTCTCGAAGTTATCCAATAGATAATTGTACAGTTTCACAGCTTTGGCCGAACTAGCGGCAACCAGTGCCTTGTCCAAAGCGACAGTAGAGAACTGAACCGATACAGCCGGAGCAGGCATCTGGTTCGGTCCGGTTACTATTCCCTCGGGGATAGAGAGAGAACAAGCCGTCTCTCTCCCGGGAACATTCACTTTTACAGTCAGTATATTGCTTGCGCCAAGTACATCGGCACTTATCAGTTCACCACCGGTAAACTTGATTTCGCTCAGATTGTCTGTTGCAAAGAATATATTCTTGTCATATTTCACCTCAATAGTGATTTCTCCCGTTTTCACTTTGGCTGCTCCACTTTCAGGAGTAGTAGACACCAATACCGGTGTATCCACTGCTGGGATATCATGATCGACATCAGTATCGCAGGAGGCAAAAGTAAAAGCTGCTATCAACGAAAGCATCCATTTTATATTCAGTTTCTTCATCTTAATTATGATTTTATTTCATTCTTAATCAGGGCATCCATAGTCACATTCTTCAAGCCACAATTCATCAATTTACAATCGTTATTTTTGTAAACGTCAAATCACTGCCCTGAATAATGATACCTACATTTGTCTGGTCTTCACAATCTCCTTGTTTAGCTTGAATATTATCAAGTATCTCCTGAGTCAACGTCAACTCCATCACACGGCTCTCGAAACTCCATCCGTAAATGTCTGTCGGTACCATAGTCGTATCAAACAAAGAGAAAGCTATGCCACTCCAATCGCCATAGTTAAACTGAGCCTGTGCCCAAGTCTGGTCTTTCTGATCAAAATAGACTTTCATGACAGTGCCTGCCGTTACCTTGGCAAAAGATACAGCCGGTACCAACACACGTCCTCCATCACCCCAACTAATATCAAGCGGACCAGCCCAAACTGTTTCTTCATTGGCAACTACAAGAACATCATAAGCAATTTCACCATTTGAAGAAATCAGTTTTAGGCTATAAGTTCCATCCAGCTCAGCCGGTACATTCAACATCAATACCCCTTTAGCTGCATCATTGATATACTGAACAGCAGCCTCATTCAGCAATACATTTGTCAGCTTATCAGCATTAACAATCTCAAGTTCCACAATTCGTCCCCGAACCAATTTGTCAGGCAATGCCGGCAAATAGGCACATACCGGTTTCTCTATTGTCAAAGACGGTGCTTCCACAGATTCACCATTGGCCATCTTCAAGAGTAAGGCCCCGGTTTCAGCAGTTGTGGGTACAGTCAAGGAAATGGCAGTAGCGGTGGCATCGGATACGGTAACCTCCACATTACCACTGAATACAACAGCCGAAACTACATCCATATTTACTCCTTTGACAGTCAAAGCCTCTCCTGCCGGGACCGTCGCCGCACTATAAGAAATGTTTTCCGGCTTTGCCGTTGCAATAGATACGGCAGTTGCTTTTCCACTATTTGTATTCAATTGCAAATCACCACTAATAGCCGCAGCCGGCATCAAGACCTTTATTTCAGTCGAGTTTTGTGATTCCAATCCTACTGCTTCTTCTACACCAGGGAACGTTACATCAGTCACCAAATCCATATTGGTACCTTTCAAGGTAATCATATCTCCACCACGCAAGTTTACAGCAGGAACAGCCACTACGTTCGAAGGCGTAGCTACTACAACAGTAGCGACCACAACTTTTACATCCGAAGCAGGAAGTACCGTAACTTCTCCGTCCGAGACATTATCCGGCAATGTAAAAGTAAGTTCATCTCCTTCGGAAGAGGCAGTCATCGTAAATTCAACTTCATCCCCATTCGGCATCTGCACTTTCTTCACCAAATCAAAGTTTTCACCAGAAACTCGAATGACATCCCCCGGCTTCTTATCTACCAGGTCGAGTGGAGCCTCTACCGATGGCAAAGTAACCTCCAGTTCCCCTTCAGAATAAATCCAATTGGGGATTTCAGCTCCATCAGACAAGATGAACTTACCGGTCTGAGCAGAATCAGGAACAATAACTTTAATCTCCTGACGGCTTTGACTGACAAACTCATCAGCAGGCACTGTTACCTCGTCAGCAAATATCACTTCTTTAATCAAATTCAAATATTCACCAGTAATGGTCAATTCACTACCAGGCTTTACTTCTGCCGGTGCAAAAGCCTCCAAAGCAATCGGCTCCGTAAATGTCAACTCGGTTTTTGTTGTAATATCCCCTTTCGGAGTCTTCAAGACAACCAACCCCGGCTGGGCTGTCTGAGGTACAGTGACACGGATTTCCGTATCACTGACTACTTCGATGTCTGTTATATCGTCGCAACCGGGAATAGCGACCGCAGTCACTTTATCCATGCCACTGCCTAGGAAACGGAGTACACCGCCGCGGGATACGGGACTCGGTCCGAATACATTCAGACTGATTCCCCCTTTATATTGGTTGGTATCTTCATCATCCCCATTGTCGCAGGCCGTAAACGTCAAGCAACTGAAGAGCATCAGGCACATCATCCACAGTGCCGGAAATTTATATGTTTTATTCATATCAGTATTCTATTTAAAAGGTTATTCAATAGGTACCACACGGATGTTGTCAATCATAATCACCGGATTGCAATCCTTACCTTCCACACCACCTGCCCAGACAAAGAATGTCAATCCGGTCAGCATAGTCTTGTCAAAAGTTCTATCACACTTATTACCTTCATGCGTCTTGTTGAACTCGGACAGATTCATGGAAACGGTTGTCCATTTACCACCCGTATCATACGAACCCGTATTCTTCCAAGGCAACCACAAACCGCGCGGCACATTCGTATCACTAAAATAAGCATTAGTTCCCGTCGCATAAGTCACCACATCATTACCCGTAAACATCACTTGTAGAGCGCAAGACTGCCACGGATTGGAAGAAGGAATATTCACCTCGAATTTCAGTTGCAAGCCATTGACGCCATACTCCTCGAGCAGTTCTGCAAACTCAGGACGTGCAGAAAGTTCGGGATAACCGGCAGACGGTTCCGGCCAATAGTTGAACGAGAACTCATCTTCTGCCCAAGTAGCTCCGATAGCACCGTCAAGTGCTCCGGTGAGACAGATATAAGCACCGTCAATACTGTTTTCATCGGCTTCTCTCAACACCTTGCTACCATCACGCCAACCGTGGGCAATAGCCATACCGCCATGAGAACCGTCCCAGTCAAAGAGAATGTTACGTGTATCATAATAGCGGAACTTGGAACGTCCGGTACCATAAATGGACTTCACGTTGATATAGCCTGCAGGAGCATTGTCCGGAAGAATAAAGCTGACCGCAGTCTTGGTTATGTTCGTAATATTAGTCACTTCCACATTACCGGCCATCGTAATGGTCAGCGGCACATTCGGGTCATCAATGAAATAGTCACCAATCAGTGTCACCTCACTACCCGGCTTTGCAAACTCACAAGAAATGGAGTTCACGGTAGGAGCCGGAACCAACACCTTGAAATCATAATCTATGGTATCCTTTGCTTTGGTCACCATATAAATCTTATCAGTCACTACCGAAGGAATCTCTTTCGGAACATCTACCATAAGTGTATGGTCAGTGATGTAACTGGTATTAAGTATCGCCTTCTGGTCATTGAAATAGAGCTCGTAAACACTCCGCAGATTTTCACCGACCAGACAAATCGTATTCGCCATATAAGCCCCCGTCAGCAAAGAGTCTGCCGCTGCCGGATCAGGGACACGAACATATTTCAAGGTAGGCTTTCCCCCTGCCACTTCATATTTATCCGGTTCATCCTCACAAGCCGCCATGGAAAAGCCTGCTACAACAACAGCTGCCGCGAAGAACCAATTCGTATATCTATTATTTTTCATCTTTTCAAGCATTAAATTAATAACTGAATTCAGAACGTACATCTACGTGTACCGGGTCTTTCATCAAATTAGGATTGAACACCACGTCTTCTGTCGGGAACGGCAATGTAAAGCTGGAGACTGTCACATTCGGCGCCTTTGCATCCGGATTGTAACGGGTCTCGTCCGGATTCACCGTCCAACTGCCGTTTTCATAATAAGCCTTATAAGTAGTACCCAGACTATAATAAACATCACGGCGCTGTGCCTTCAGCTCATTGATAGCACGCTGGGAATCATAATATGCCAAACGTACATAATCATACCAACGGTCGCCTTCGCAAGCCAGTTCCAGCCGGCGTTCCTTCCAGACGTCCTCCCAAGTAATGGAGGTTTTCGGAGTAACTCCCGGAATGGCACGGCCACGTACTGCATTGAAAGCATCCAGTGCACTCTGGTCTGTAGTAGAGGTAGCCAGTCCCATTTTCGCCTCGGCATATACCAGATAGATATCGGACAGGCGCAGGATATGGGTTGCCAGGCCGCTGTACATATTACCAGCCGATACGCCCAAGCCCAATACATGGTCATTATTGTTACCATAGAGATGCTTCACGTGATTGGCACCGGTAGGAGACTGGTAATCGCCATTAGGTCCTCCCTTCCCATATTCGGCATCATAAATAAACCGCAGATAATCAAATCCGCCCTTGTCCTGCCAGAAATAATCGTATACATCACCTGCCATCATCATAGTAGCCTTACGACGGGTATCCGTATCCGAACGCGTCTCAGGACTTTCCAAAGCGGAAATTCCAAATGCATCCTGCAAATCAACCGACGGACCTGCATAGCCGCCCCAGCAATCACCAAATTCATCGAATCCCACCATTGCCAAGTCCGACTGCAACGTATTCTGCTGTGTCCAGGGGTCACGTCCTGCCGACCAGTGCCAGGAGAAGAGACACTCTTCATTCTTGTTGTTTGCCAAACGGAAAACATCGGAATAGTTAGCCAGCAAGTTACGGCCGGAATTATTAATCCTTAATTCCGCAACACTATTATAAAATATTTTTTTTAAGTACCTGAGCAA
>NZ_QTLN01000025.1:0-822 GCF_003602735.1 Bacteroides sp. AF39-16AC
TACTTCAACAAAAATATCAACTTGTGATAAGTCACTAATTGGGATAATAGTGGATGGCTTGCCCGAATATCTCTCCGTCCGTGAAACCGTTGCAACCGCTTTTCTGCACATAGTTCAGAATGTGGGTCACGCACTCGTCCATGTTCTTGGCAGGGTTGCGGTACTTCTTTGCAAATAGCGCATCTTCCTCCGCACGCTGTTCCAAGTACATATATATCGTTCTCTTGAAATGGTCTGTTCCTTTCATATCGCTGTCATTTTTAGATTATCTGTTTCAGTATCTCTCTCCAATAGGTCGGCTCTACCTCGCTGAGAAGGAAGTCCATGAAATCCCTCCGTGCGTCCTTGTTCAGTTCGTGGTACAATCTTCGGAAAGTTTCAAAATTGCCGTTGATGTACGTTTCCACCATATACACGAAGATGTTGTCCACCTCGTAATATCTGCACTGCTGCGCTGCCGTCTTGCTGTTTCTTTTTGCCATGTCGGTAAGGGTTAAAGGGTGAATAACCAAAGGATGAAGCCAAAGAAGGCAATGGTGGAAAGGATAGCCACGATTACACCTATCGCCACTCGGAACACTCCGTTTACAATCTCTCTGATGATGCCCCAAAGGATGCCGAACACCCCGAAGGCGGTGCGCATCATCAAGCCGCATATCGCCAACCCGATGTGTTGCGCCATTTGTCTGAAATTTGCCGTTGCCGTCATATCTTCGCTGTTTTTGATTTTTTTGTTTTTTATGCGGATTCAAGAGCTGAGGGAGTTGAGTTTCAAACTATCTTATCTGCCTCTCGTTTATCCGACATTTTTTTTATGCGTCT
>NZ_QTLN01000025.1:832-70103 GCF_003602735.1 Bacteroides sp. AF39-16AC
TTTTATGCGGATTCAAGAGCTGAGGGAGTTGAGTTTCAAACTATCTTATCTGCCTCTCGTTTATCCGACATTTTTTTTATGCGTCTTTCTGTCGCATCGGTCGTTTTCGTTTCGGGTGCTTGAAAAGGTAGGGATTAGGGAATGCAAGGTTTTTCGGTCAAAATACTACCCGCAGGGCTGGAGATTTTTACCGAAAACAGGAGGCTTGACCTTGCTTTCCCGTCCAATCCCGGAATTACCTTTGCGCCCAGAACGAAAATGACTGACTGATGCGGCTTACTGAAAGGCGCAAAATGGAGGTAAACGAAAACAGAGGCAGATTGTGTAGAAAAAAACTTCAGGGGAAAATCCGTAAAAAAAAGAATCACCAAAAGGAAAAAGACATCACCGGAAGCGTGAAAAGGGCAAACCACAACAAAGGAAGTATGATTGTTTCCGATCCGACGGAACTTGTTCAGCCGGGTGGCAACAATCATTCTTCCCGGTTTGTCCGGCTGTGTGTGGGCGCCTGTTTCATTCATGGGGCAGGCTGACACACTCTGCATTCACTTTCCGCTTCCGGCAAAAGAGACAGCGAAAAAAGAAAAATCATTTGAAAACCCGTAAAAGCACCTCTTGGCATAGGCGCAAAAGAAAGGGGCATTGCTTCATCTGTCTAAACATCGTTTAGGCGTGAGGCAATGCCCTTTTCTCCAGCTATGCGGTAGTCGGCACACGTTTGTTCCAAACTCGTTTTGGGCAATGGTGTGCCGACGGACAATACCGCTTTTACGGAAAATTCTTATGAATGAGGGGATAAAAAACGGGAGTTTATATCAAAATCTCGAATTAAATAGCTACTTTTGCATACGAAGAGTTCTTTGAAGGTTACGCAACGCGCAGAAGGATAATGCAGTAGATAACTAACTAAATCGTAACCTATTACTATCAAGAGCAATTAACCTACGCTCATTTCCAATAAATTACACTCTTTTCGTAACTTCATGCAGCAAATATACTATGAAAAGTAAGACTCTTGCATTGATTCTATTATGTTGCGCCGCCTCGCTGGGCGCCAAAGTAAAGCTGCCTGCACTGGTAGGCGACAACATGATACTCCAGCAGCAGACTGAAGTGAAACTGTGGGGAACGGCTGCACCGAAAGCCGAAGTACGCGTCACGCCTTCGTGGAATGGACAGACAACGACTTGCCGTGCCGATAAGGATGGCCATTGGCTGCTTGCCGTGAAAACTCCGGCAGCAGGGTACACGCTTTATGAGATAACCTTTGATGACGGAGAAAAAACTACGTTGAAGAATATCCTAATCGGTGAAGTATGGCTTGCCTCCGGCCAGAGCAATATGGAAATGCCCCTGAAAGGCTTTGCCGGCTGTTGCATCATGAATGGAGCAGATGATATTATAGCTTCTGCCGAAAACAAAGGCGTGCGTATGTTCACCGTTTCCAAGCACCAGACTTATGAACCGCAAACCGACTGCAAAGGTAGCTGGAACATATCTTCCATAGAAACCGCACCCGATTTCAGTGCAACAGCTTACTATTTCGCAACTTCACTGAGCCGTGCCCTCCGTATTCCCGTGGGTATCATCAGCAGTGCCTACGGTGGAGCCACTGTGGAAGGTTGGATAAGCCGGGAGTTGCTGGAAAACTATCCGGACATTTCCCTCAACCCCGATTCCATCGAACGCCTGCACCCCATGCACCGCCCCATGCTGATGTACAATGCCATGCTGAAGCCGCTTCAGAACTATACCATAAAGGGATTCATCTGGTATCAAGGCGAGTCTAACGTAGGCCGTCATGAAACATACGCCGAGCGTTTGGCCGATATGGTGCAGCTGTGGCGCAAAGAATGGGGACTGGGCGAATTGCCTTTCTACTTTGCCGAAATAGCGCCGTACGCCTATGGAGGTACCCAGCAAGAGAAAGCTGCTTACCTACGTGAAGCGCAATTCCGTGCCCAAAGCCTGATTCCGAACAGTGCCATGATTTCTACAAACGACCTTGTAGAGCCTTATGAGATATACAATATCCATCCCCGCAACAAGACGAAGGTGGGCCAACGTTTGAGTTATCTGGCATTGAACCTCACCTATGGATTGAAGCAGATACACTGTTTCGGCCCACAATATAAGTCATGGACCGCTAAAGGCAATGAAGCCTGGGTCTCTTTCGACCACCTGGAAATGGGTATCTGCCGTAACTATGACCTTCGTGGCTTCGAAGTGGCAGGCGAGGACCGTGTGTTCCATCCTGCCGACAAAGTATGGCTGCACTGGCAGACGAATGAAGTGGTAATCTCTTCAGAAAAGGTATCCCATCCCGTCAGCGTGCGCTACTGTTTCCATGATTTCCAGATTGGTACGATGATTGGCGGAAATGAATTGCCTACCATTCCGTTCCGTACGGATAATTGGTGAAAGAATGGAAAGTAGATAAACACTTTCATTATACTATAATATTAGGCGCGGGTTACGCGGAATCCATGGATGCAGTAAACTAAATCCGTGAAATCCGTGTAATCCGCGCCTAAAAGAAAACATCCAGAGGGTTTTGTTCCCCCTCTGTCTTTCTTATTGTTTCAGCAACTGTTCTGCTGCAAGTACCAGGAACATATAGTGGGATGAACCTCCTCCCAGCACATATTCAGTTTGCTGCCAGAGGAACG
The DNA here is from genome assembly GCF_003602735.1 of Bacteroides sp. AF39-16AC. Classification (NCBI taxonomy): domain Bacteria; kingdom Pseudomonadati; phylum Bacteroidota; class Bacteroidia; order Bacteroidales; family Bacteroidaceae; genus Bacteroides; species Bacteroides sp. AF39-16AC. Next base: position 3,502 of record NZ_QTLN01000025.1, read on the forward strand.
GGAACGTGAGGAGTTCCGGGAAGTCGGGACGGATAAGAGCTGTACCGGAAATGACTCCACCGGGAATATACGACCAGTCTGCGCGGTTCAGTCCGTAGCCCACAGTGGCTGATTGTGCGCCGACACCCGAGGCGAAGGAAGCTTGGTTGGAGCCCGGGTGGCATCCGAGAATGAAGTTGAGGGCATTGAATACCGGTGCTTTCGGGAATATTTCCGGATAGGCGGTTGTCAGGAAGTAGTGCTGGAAGCCGAAACGCTGTATATCCCAGCCTGCACCCCAGATATGTGGACGGTAGGGAATGCCGTAAGGAGTCTCCTGCACTTGCTTGTTCAGCTCTTGTTCATATCCGGTCAGAGCTTTGCGGAAAGCGGTGGAGAAAGCTTTGGCTTTCTTGTTCTTCATTTGTGCAAACTGTTTTTCCACACGTGCCGTGTACCAGCCGATGCGGCCTATCTGCTTGATGATGAGCTCTTTGTTGTCCAGAATGAAGTCCATATAGGGTTGTTCGCCCGTGGTGAGGTACAGTTCTACGGCTGCCTGCACTTTGGGGAACAAGGCTCTGTTGTTGCCGTTTCCGGTAGAAGCATATACTTTGCGGGCAATGTCGAGACAATGTACACTCAATGTATCATTGAAGCCTTTCAATACGCGTGATACGGCAGCAAGTTGGGCGGCTGTCGACAGTTCTCGTCCGGGGTTGTCTTCTGTAAATATCCAACGGTCGTCTTCATTACCGATTTTTCCGTCCGTCATGGCGGCGGCATCACCCAGAAGTACGTATTGGCGAAGGTCGTTGCAGATGATTCCCCGGTAGAGACGTCCCAGTGCCAGGTAGCCGTTGACTACCGTAAGGGCGCCGTTCTCTACTTGTTGCAGCAAGTCATTCTTACCGTCGGGCTGGTGGATTTCCGTCACACGGTTTATCTGGTCGATGGAAGTCACGTCGAGATTCGGGTGGAAAGCTTCGTAGGCCAGTGCCAGGATATAGGATTCTCCGGCTTGGGATTCGATGCGGAGGTCAAAGTCTCCGGCATCGTGCCAGCCGCCTATGTTCACTCCGGGAACCACTTCACCCGGTTTGAACTTGGACAGGCCCTCTTTCTGGTCGTAGCCGTCGATATGATTGTGTGCCGGTGCCATCTGGGCATCGTCCATGTGGCAGCAGTCGTGCCATACGCGGTATTTTTCGTTGACGCGCATGTGGCACATCTGTACGGGAAGGAAGTATTCCAGTACGGGCTGCCATACGCCGCGGGCATATACGTCATTGTCGATGCGGAAGATAGGGGATACGGAGGTATCGTATTTAATCTTGTAGAGTCCCGGTTCCTTCACATCCGTGAAGTCCACCTTCAGATAGTTGTATCTCAGGAACTTGCCCCAATTGGCAGGAGTGACGTTCTTGACCACTTTCTCGCCGTCTGCGTCAATGCGGATGATTTGTGCCGTTTCCTTTCTATTGTCACGTATATCCATTTCGATGACGGCTTCCTTGTCCTGGGCGGGATGATAACCTATCTGTGAAGTCTGGATAACCGGCTGATACATCCAGTCGGCCACTACGTTCGGAGTGATAATCCATTTGACGGCCCCTTTGGTGACACCCGGTTTTATGTTGCTGCGCAGTACGAACCAGCCGTTATTGTGGTTCATACGCCCGTCAAACAGTTGTAGGTCACCACTCAATGATTCGATGGTTACTTTGTTGTAAGGGTCGTCGGGGCGGGAGGTAAACTTACGGCCTTTGGCATAAGGTTCGCTGATGATGTCGTCGGCCACAATCGGGCTGTAACCTTTTCCTATCAGTTTGTCCATGTCTGCCAGCGATTGCTTGCCGTCATGATAATTTCCCGTATGCAGATAGTTGGGTTGGGTTGTCATTAGGGGAGAGTTGGGTTGTTGCGGGAAGATGCCGCTCTGACCGTCCATAATCCAGGGCTTGCCGAAGAGGGAACCCGGGAAGAATTCAAGGTTGAAGCCCACTTTTCCGATGAATTCCTGGGGAATGGGGCGGTCAAGGTCTACGGTCACCTCTATGTTTTTACCTTTGCTTTCCACGTTTACCGTATATATAAGGTGGAGGTCCGGGTAAATCATCGGGTTGAATCCGGTGAGATGGCGTGAGGAGTCGGGATAGCACAGCGTGGCGGTGATGCTGTTGTCACCGAGCTTCCGGTCGAGCTGTTTCGGTACGGGCTGCCATTGTCCGGGTGTGGCTTCCAGACGGATATCTCCATTCGTCGCCACACGGTGTCCGTTCATGATGATACATACCCCTCCTTGGTGTCCTTCGGGATAGATATCATCAAAAGCCATGATGTCGACTCCCTGATTCTTGAAATAACCGGAGGATGTCAGCTTGAAGTCTTGCGCATGCAGCGCACTGCTGCCGCAAAGCAGTGCCAAGACTGATGCAAATAGGAAATGTTTCTTTCTCATAGTATCTATTTTTGAGTTACAAAATTTTCTACTAATATACGGACTAAAAAGGAAACGGATGGCTTTTGTTTGTAGCCAATAACGTTATGAAATGTGTCTTTTTCCTCTATTTTTATGATATTCATTGTTATATTTGTCAGACAATGGCGCTTGAGCTGCCGGATACCCACGTTTGAGCCAATAGAAGCTGATGTCTGGTAAAACAAGGACTCAGTACCCAAAAATAGCCTTTATCGGAACCAATTGTATCCCTTGAAAAAGGATGGCAATGAGTAGTGTCCATTTGTTTTTTTGTACATTTGCAATGTAACTATGGCTAACTCCTTAAATCGCTATATTATGAAACGTATGTTTTCCGTTTTTTTGCTGATTACAGTATGGTTGCTGGTTACACCTTTCCTGCAAGCACAGTCACACGTAGACAAGGTTTTAAAAGATGAAATAACCTCGGACTTGAAAGAGAATATCCTCTCTTTTTGGGAAAGATACAGCGTAGATTCTTCCGGAGGCTTTTATGGTTCATTGGGACGTGACGGTGCCCCGATAGCGGATGCTCCCAAAGGTGGTGTACTGAATGCCCGCATCCTTTGGACTTTTTCAACCGCCTACCGGATGTATGGCGATACTGCCTACCGTAAATTGGCTGACAGGGCGCAACGGTATTTCATAGATCACTTCATTGATTCGCAGTATGGAGGCGTATATTGGCTGATAAAAGCGGACGGTACCCCATTGGATACGAACAAGCAGACTTACGGCTGCTCTTATGCTATCTATGGGTTGTCCGAACATTTCAGGGCAACGGGCAACAATGAAAGCCTGCAAAAAGCCATAGAGCTTTATCGGATAATGGAGAGCAAAGTCAAAGATCCCGTAAATGATGGCTATATAGAATCCTTTACCCGCGAATGGGGAACTCCCCAAAAGCTGGGGTATGATGGAGATGGCATTGCTGCCAAAACAATGAATACACATATCCATGTATTAGAGGCATACACGGCTTTATATAAAGTATGGAAGGATAACAGCCTTTGCAAGCGCCTTGCAAAAGTAATAGACTTAATAACAACCAGGCTGTACAACCCACAAACACATCACTTGATATCATACTGTGATTTAAATTGGAATAATCTGGATGACATCGACTCTTACGGGCATGATATCGAAACTTCTTGGCTGCTGACGGAAGCTGCAGAGGCTCTGGGTGACCCGGAGGTTATCGGGAGGTGCAGGAAGGTAGCATTGGAACTTGCAGATGCTTCCTTGAAGGAGGGCATCAACCCGATGGGAGCTATGATGTATGAACGACATAAGGACAAAATCAGGAAGGACGCTTCCTGGTGGTGCCAAGCGGAAACTGTGGTCGGCTGTATCAATGCCTGGCAACTGACTGGTGAACAATCTTATCTGGACAGTGCCGTCCGCACCTGGAACTTCATCAAATCACGGATGATAGACAAGGAGTATGGTGAATGGTTCAGAACGGTGCTGGAAGATGGAACTCCCCGCTACAAGGAGCCTAAAGCAAGTATGTGGAATTGTCCTTATCATAACAGCCGTATGGGGTTTGAGATTGATACCAGACTGAAATGACAACCTTTTATAGATTTGATATTATGAAGAATTTACGAATTTTCCAGTTTGGAATAGTTGTATTGCTGTGTGGTATATTATCTCTGCCGCTTTCTGCCCAGACGGAAGTGATGGCATGGAGCAATATCACGGGTGTCCGCGTAGACGGTGAATTGATAGACTTTGAGTCATCCCTGCGTGTCGGAACCTTGAAAGGAGATATGGAGATTACCGGAAAGGAGAAGCAGGTCCGTCCCGTTTTCCATCGTGAGGGGAATATGCAGGAAGTGACGGCTACTCTGCGAGGTGTAAAGTTCCATCAGAAAGTGACCGATAAGGGAAAAGGCTTGGTGGAGATTTCTATTGATGCGCTGTCGGACACTACTTTGAACCAGGCAGCCTATTACTGTATTGCTTTAAGTCCGGAAAACTACATTGATGCCAAAGTAAGGGTAAGTGGCAGGAAGCTGACCGTTACTTCGGCCAATAGGAAGTTGGAATTCAAGTTCAATAAGTCTGTAAAGGCCACGGTTGAAAAAGAGTCTACCGGTACTGTTGTGTATATCTCGCTAATGCCGATTCTGAAAAAGGCTGGGAGAACAGCATTGTCTATGGAACTGCATGCTTCCGGAGTGATAGATCACAGTGACGCGGAAATTACATTGGATATGCAGAATCCGGGAAGTTTGTTTGCAGGCTTTGGAGGGAATTTCCGCCTGCAGAATCCTGCTGCCGACCCTAAAGTGATAGATTACTGTCTGGAAAACTTGCGCGTAGCTTATGGCCGTGTGGAATTTCCGTGGAGATTGTGGCAACCCGAAGAAGAATCCGATCCTATTGCCGTGGCACAGAATGGGGGACTGAACAAGCGGGTGGAGGAAAGTCTCCTCATGGCAAAGCGCTTGAAGGCGATGGGAATGCCGGTAATACTAAGCTGTTGGTTTCCGCCTGCATGGGCCATTGACGGAGGTCCTGCAAGTTATGCCCGTCAAGGTGGTGTCATTGCTTATCGTCTGGATAACCGGAAAAAGGAGAAGATTTATAAATCCATGGCAGATTATCTGTTGTATGCCAAACGGTATTATGGTATTGAGTTCTCCATGTTCTCGTTCAATGAATCGGATTTGGGTATTGATGTCCTCCACACTCCGCAGGAGCATGCAGATTTCATTAAGGAGTTCGGTGCTTATCTGGCAGGGTTGAATCTTCCTACCCGCATGCTGCTTGGCGACAATTCGGATGCCACTACTTTCGATTTTATCCTTCCTGCTTTGAACAATCCTGAGACTCATAAGTATATTGGTGCAGTTTCTTTCCATTCATGGCGTGGTTGTGATGATGTTACGTTAAGGAAGTGGGCGGGTGCTGCCAAAGAGATTAATGTACTACTCTTGGTTGGTGAGGGTAGTACGGATGCCGCTGCTCATGGTTATGCCGAGATATTCAATGAGTCGACGTTTGCACTTTATGAAATCAATCTGTATACACGTATTTGTGCGATTTGCCAACCATTGTCCATCTTGCAGTGGCAGCTCACTTCAGACTATTCGTTGTTGTGGGGAGACGGCATTTATGGCTCCAAAGGTCCTTTGCGTCCTACACAACGTTTCTGGAACATTAAGCAGCTGGCCTCCACTCCGGCCGATGCCTTGGCTATTCCAGTCAGTAGCAGCAAGAAAAATGTAAACTGTGCGGCTTTCGGAAATATGGTGCGCGGAGAATATGCCGTCCATATGGTCAATAATGGGGCGGATTGCGAGGCTGTCATCTCCGGTATCCCTGCAGAAGTGAAGGAACTGAAAGTCTATGTGACCAATACAAAGGACTGCATGAAGGAAACTGCAGTGAAGGTGGAGAATGGACTGGTACGGGTACACTTGCCGGCTATCAGTTTCATTACCTTATTGTCGGATAAATAATTTTGAAATGGAATAATATTAATATATAAAGAATAGTGATATGAATATAACTACATGTCTGTTTACAGTTCTGGGAGGAATGGCCACTTTAGGGCATCCTTCAGAAACTGTACGTTTGAATCAGTTAGGGTATTATCCCCAGCAGGAAAAAGTAGCTGTGGTGAATGCCGGTGAGGTACGTGAATTTACCATAGTAGATGCAGCCACGGGCAATCGGCTACTTTCCGGCAAACCCGGATATACCGCTTCATCCGCTTGGTCGGATAGGAGCAGGACAATATTGGATTTCAGTGACATCACGGTACCGGGAAGATATCTTCTGTTGGTTAACGGCGATTCAGTGGCATTCGAAGTAAAGGAAAAGGTGCTGTCCCCTTTGGCCGATGCCGCTTTGAAATCTTTCTATTACCAACGTACGGGTATGCCCATCGAAGCGACTTATGCGGGTCGGTGGAGCCGTCCGGCAGGCCATCCAGATGACAAGGTGCTGGTACATCCCAATGCTGCCGGGCCGGAACGTAAGGCGGGAGCGGTGATTTCTTCTCCGGGAGGATGGTATGATGCCGGAGATTATAACAAGTACATTGTGAACTCCGCTTATTCCATCGGATTGATGCAGGCGATTTATGCCCGCTTTCCTGACTATTTTATCCGTCAACGGGTGAACATCCCGGAAAGCGGAAACCACACGCCCGATTTGCTGGACGAGATGTACTATAACCTGAAATGGATGCTGACCATGCAAGACCCTGCCGACGGAGGAGTCTACCACAAGCTGACTACCCCTTCGTTCGAGGGATTTATCAAGCCTACGGAGTGTAAGCAGCCCCGTTATGTAGTTCAGAAATCAGTAACGGCGGCATTGGACTATGCTGCGGCTTTAGCGCAAGCTTCCGTGTTGTTTGCTCCTTACGAAGAGGATTATCCTGGCTTTTCGGAAGTGGCTTTGCAGGCTGCCGAACGTGCTTACGCCTGGGCAGAAGCGCATCCGCAAGCGCTCTATCATCAGGACCTCCTCAACAAGCAATATCAACCTGCCGTGGTTACGGGAGCTTACGGTGATCGTAGTGCCGATGACGAATTCTTCTGGGCGGCTTCCGAGCTCTATCTTGCTACGGGAAAGCCCGTTTACCGGGAACAAGTGAAGAAGCATCTGCCCACTGCATATAAGACTCCTTCTTGGGGCAATACCACTGCGTTGGGCGTGTTTGCCTGGCTGCAACCGGGCAGGGAATATCAGGGTGAAGACGTGGAGTTGGCAAATGCCATGAAAGACCTGCTACTGGACTATGCTGCCGAGGCTGTGCGGGGTGCTGACCGCTCTCCTTTCCACGCTCCTTACGGCAACGATGCCAAAGATTTCTTTTGGGGATGCCTTGCCGAAGGGTGTGCTAACCAAGCCACTTCACTGGTTTGCGCCTATTTGCTTACGGGTGAGAAGTCGTACCTGACGAACGCCTACCGCAATATGGACTACATTTTAGGAAAGAATGCCACGGGATATTGTTATGTCACCGGTTTCGGGATGAAAAGTCCTCTGTATCCGCACCATCGTCTTTCTGCATCGGATGATATAGAGGCACCTCTTCCCGGTTTCCTTGTTGGCGGTCCCAATCCTGGCCAACAAGACGGTGTACCCTATCCTTCCAATCTGCCGGATGAGTCTTATGCAGATGTGGAAGGTTCGTATGCTTCCAATGAAATAGCCATTAATTGGAGTGCTGCTTTGGTGGCGTTGGTGTCTTCGTTGGATGCTTTGATGTCAAAATAATGTTTCTATTCAGCCTGCTGCCTTATAAATTCGGATGGGCTGATGTTGAACTCTTCTTTAAAATGTTTGGAGAATATCTTGGGGGAGTTATACCCCAAGGTATATGCAATTTCCGAAACTTGCATCTGGCTTTCTGTCAAGAGTTGTTGTGCACGTTTCATACGGATGGTCCTGATGAATTCGATGGGTTTCTTTCCCGTTATCTTAATCATTTTCTTGTAGAAATAGCTGCGTGATATATTCAGGCTGCTGGCAAGCTCCTCGACGGAAAACTCGGTTTCGCTGATATTGTCCTCTACAATCTGGATGGCTTTTTCCACCAGCTGCTGGTCAAGGGGAGTGATGGTGATACGGCTTGGCTCGATTTTAATGTCCTGATTGAATATTTCCTGACGTTTGACGTTCATCTCGATAATCTTGTTGATGCGCAGCTTGAGGACTTCCATATTGAAAGGCTTGGTGATATAGTCGTCTGCGCCAACGCTAAGCCCTTCCAATTGGTGTTCTTCACTTGCCTTAGCTGTCAGGAGGATAATGGGGATATGGGAGTAGCGTATGTCATTCTTGATGGTTGAACATAGTTCCAGACCATCCATCTCGGGCATCATGATGTCACTGACCACTAAATCAATATCTTCCTTTTCCAGTACATTCAGTGCATGTTTTCCGTTTGTGGCTTTTAATACATGATACTGCCTGGCAAGACTTTCAGAGAGAAATTTCAAGAAGTCGTAGTTGTCATCTACGAGTAGTATGGTGAATGGATGGGATTCTTCTTTTATTTCCGGTCCTTCGACCGGTTCTCCGTTTTTGGTTTCATTACTGTTCTGGTGTAGGGGTAGGGCAATCAGGAATACAGAACCACAAGGCTGGTTATCCCTGACACAGACAGTACCCTGATGCATCTTTACGTATTCGGAAACAATGTGCAGTCCAATGCCGCTGCCTCCGTTGTTCGACTGGTTTTTGCCCGACTGATAGAATCTTTGGAATATTTTCTCCTTGGCTTCATCCTCTATGCCGCAACCGGTGTCGGTAAAGGTCAGTTCCAGATTTGTGCCTCTTACGGCAATATCCAGTGAGATGCTTCCTTTATTGGGAGTGAACTTGAATGCATTTGACAGGATATTTGTGCATATCTTGCGTATCTTGTCATAGTCGAAATCCATGAATACAGAATGTTGTGGAGCGGTAAGGCTATAGCTGATGTTCCGTTTCTGTGCTATCGGATCGAAAGAGTGGAATATTTCACTCAGAATGATAAGGATGTTGTCATGTTTGCATTTCAGGGTTTCAGCCTTGGCATCCAGCTTTCTGAAATCCAGCAGTTGGTTAATCAGTTCCAGCAGATAGTCGGCATTTTGTTTGACCATATCCAGAATGCCTTTACGATATTCGGGATGGTCTACGAAAAACTCTTCAAGCGGATTGATGATAAGTGACAAGGGGGTCCGCAGTTCGTGACTTATGTTGGCAAAGAACTGCAGTTTCATATTGTTGATTTTCTGCTGCCTTTCATTTTCCACCTCGATGGCCTGCATGATTTGTTTCTGCTTTTGGCGTAAGCGCAGATTGCGGATAATGGACAGAAGGATGCACAAAACGATACCGCTATATATGGTATAAGCCCACCAAGTGCGCCACCAAGGAGGGAGTATCTTTATTTTCAGTTCCTTGACGTTGGGGCTCCATATGCCTTGTGAGTTGCATGCCTTGACGGATAAAGTATAGTTTCCGGCAGTCAGCATGGATAGGTTTACTTTGTTGTTTTCAGCATAAATCCAGTTGGAATGAATCTTATAGGCATATTTTATCTTATCCGTTTCCACCAGGTCGAGGGCAGAGAAGGACAGAGTGAATGAATTTTCCTTTTCAGTGAAGGAAAGATGTTGTGCACATTCAAGTGAGCTGCCGTTCAGGATGTCCGGATGGGTCATTCCGGATTTGAGCTCAATACCGGTAAGGTAAATATTGGCATCATAACTTGTGGTCAGGATGTCTTGTGGAATGATAGTCTGGTAACCTTGTGGCGTGCCTATCAGTATATTGCCGTTCTGTAGCTTGAGGATGGCGTGGACATTGGTATCGTTGCATATCAGTCCGTCGCTTACGGAGTAGTTCACGATGGCGTATGTACCGTTTGTTATTTTGATTCGTGAGATGCCGTTGCCGGTACCAATCCACATCTGGTTGTTGTTGTCTTCCGTGACGGCTCTGACGAGGTTGGCGGCAAGTCCGTTTTTCTGGTCAAGGAAGTAGATGGAGTCGTTCTTCTGGTTCCATATACTCAGTCCGTGTGGATGTCCTATCCAAAGAAGGTCCCGGCTGTCCTTATAGACAGTGAGCATATTGTTCTCCTTGAAGCGGCCGGCTTCGGCGTAGATATTATAGGCTTGGGTTTCCGTATCGATGATAATGAGTCCTCCTTTGGTCGCTACGTAAAGGGTACTGTCTTTATCATAGTACATATCTCGGACAAAGAATTCTCCCGGACGGTACAAGATGGTGTCAAACTGCTCGGTTTCCGGATTTAACCTCTGTATGTATCCTTTCATGGTACCTATCCAGATGTATCCGTGTTTGTCTACCTTTACTGTATACACATTGTTCTCGAGAAGCTGGCTGTTACTTACTGTGTATTGTTTGATTTGCCCTTTCGAGTAGCATAGCAGTCCTTTCTGGAAGGTGCCTATCCATAGGCGGTTTTTGGAGTCGATGGATAAGTCGACTACAATATTGGCGGGAGTTGCTATCTTTTCGTATGAATCGGTCACTAGTGAACGTCGGATTAGTCCCGTACCGTCTGTTCCGTAGTAAATGTATTCCTGGCTGGTGTCTTCGCAGAAGGTCAGGATATCATCATATTCCAGGGATTTGTTGCATAGTATGATTTGGGACATGGGGCTATAATAGGAAATACCGTGTTTGAAATTCCCTATGTATATGGTTCCGTCTTTGTCCCGGTAAATGGTATTCAGATTGTTGCTGGCAATGGTGTGCGGTTTCAATGGATTGTGCACCAAGTTGGTAAGCGATTTGGTCAGGGTGTTGTAAACGAACAGCCCCATATGGCTGGTAAGTATCCATACGTTGCCGTCTCCCAGGTCGAGGATGCGTTGCACGCGATTGTACTGTATGTGAGTGTTATTGTTCAGGCTGATGTCCTCCCATTGCTGTGTAAAACTGTTCTTGTGCAAAAGTAGGCTGTTTTGGAAGGTGTATACCCATAGGCTTTCGTTTTGGTCTATGTAAATGTGTGGCTCATGATTCTCCAGCAAAGGTCTATAGATGGTGGGAATGGCTATTTCCTTGACTTCGGAAGTCTGCTTGCTGATACTGTATAGGGTACCGTTGGAGTACATTATATAAATGAACTGGACACCTATATAGAGGTTTGAAATCTTTTCAACTGCCAGTGGATAGGCTTTGATGGAGCTGTTGTCCATGCTTCGTATGTAAAGTTTGGAATAGTCGTAGGCCCAAAACTCATTCTTGGATGTTTTTCCCATCCTCAGAATGTTTTTACTGGGGATTTGCAGCCCATCGAGTATGGGTTTATAGTCATTGTCGAATTTACCGGTCTTATAATTATAGATACTGTAGCCGCTGGAAGTCCTTATCCATACATTGTCGTCCGGTCCTTCGAAAATTTCGCTGATGGCATCGTCCGGCAGGTCGGAGTTGTTCTGGTAATACTGCTGGAAGGAGTAGCCGTCGTATTTGTTGAGTCCTGATTCTGTCCCCACCCAGAGGAATCCCCTATTGTCTCTGTAGATGCTTCGGACACTGTTGTTGGAGAGTCCTTCTGTTGTAGAGAGCTGCTTGAACATGACAGCCGGCGGGATTTCCGCTGAGTTACCTTGAACAGTAAGGAGGAAGGCCAGGTTGCATATTAGGAGCAGTTGTTTCATGTATTTTCTTTATTAGAAGGATTAACAATATTGTAACTGCAAACTTAAATATAATCCTTCGAACGAGCAAGGAAAGATTTGCGTATTCGTGTGGGATGATATCCTCCGTTTGGTGAAAAATAGTATGCATTTTGTTTCCAATGGCCCTATATGGGTTCTATGAAACAAAACCGGATATTAAAAGACATTTTTAAGGCATCTGTGTTTCCTTTAAGAAAAATACATTTGCAGGCGAGATCATTTAAATCCTAATAGTATGAAGAAAGAACTTTTAGCAGTGGCGATGCTGTTGTTTGCCGGTGGCAATCTGTTGGCACAGCCACATGTCAATGACGGTACTTCGTATTTGATGAACCAACCTCTGGACATGAGTACCGATTTCCGTGACTTGAGTAATACCTTGTTTTTTGCAGATCACCTGGAGTCATTCGATGCCAAGTCGGGTGAAGGGCTGGTGAATTGGAAACGCGGGCATCTGATGCCCCGCCAAGCCTTCAATACCAACGGTGCACAGCCCCGTAAAATGAGAATGCTCGATTTCCCCTTCACTGCCTATGAAAATGACCCTAACCTCAAATTCAAGATTGACTTTGTAACTCCGCGTACGGTACGTATCCGTATGCTAACGACCCCGGTGGAACCCAAACCTGCCGCTTCCATCATGTTGGCAAAGGAACCGGGCAGGGATGGAAGCTGGAAAGTTACCGAGACGAATGACAAGATTATCTATTCCAGCGACTATGGAACCATTCAGATTAACAAGAATCCTTGGAGAATCGTCTTGAAGGATAAAGCCGGACGTATCTTGAGCCAGACTGCCGCTTTGAGCGACGCGGACTCTACGCAGGTAAAATATACGCCGTTCTGTTTTGTGAAGCGGGGAAGCGACAATGCTCGCCGCATCAATCCGGTATTTACCTTGACTGCAGATGAAATGATTTTTGGTTGCGGAGAGTCTGCCACTGGGCTGAACAAGGCCGGACAGAAGGTGAACTTGTTCGTTACAGACCCACAAGGGCCTGAGACGGACCAGATGTACAAACCGATTCCTTTCTTTATGAGTAACCGGGGATATGGTATGTTTATGCATACATCCGCTCCCGTGACTTGTGATTTTGGTGCTACCTATATTGGGCTGAACAAAATGTTCATGGGTGACGAGAACCTGGATTTGTTCGTTTTCTTCGGCGAGCCGAAAGATATTCTGGACGAGTACACCGATTTGGTAGGAAAGCCGGGCATGCCCCCCTTGTGGTCTTTCGGTACGTGGATGAGCCGTATTACCTATTTCAGTGAAAAGGAAGGTTATGATGTAGCGGCCAATATCCGTAAGAACAAGTATCCGTGCGATGTTATCCATTTCGATACCGGCTGGTTTGATGTGGACTGGCAGTGTGACTATAAATTCTCCGAGAACCGTTTCCAGAATCCACAGCAGATGTTGAAGGATTTGAGGTCTCAAGGTTTCCATGTATGTTTGTGGCAGTTGCCTTATTTCACTCCTAAAAACCGTTATTTCTCTGAACTGATAGAGAAAGACATGTATGTGAAAAATGGAAATGGTGAACTTCCCTACGAAGATGTGGTGCTTGATTTTTCCAATCCGGAAACAGTAAAGTGGTATCAGGACAAACTGGCGGGATTGCTGAATATCGGTGTCAGTGCCATTAAAGTAGACTTTGGCGAGGCTGCTCCACTGAATGGTATTTACGCTTCCGGCAAGAGCGGATGGTATGAGCATAACCTCTATCCGGTGCGTTATGATATGGCAGTGTCCGAGATAACCAAGAAGTTGCACAACGAGAATATAATGTGGGCACGTGCCGCATGGGCTGGTTCCCAGCGTTATCCATTGCATTGGGGCGGTGATGCTGCAACTACGAACACGGGTCTGCTGGGTACGCTTCGTGCAGGCTTGTCCTTCGGCTTGTCCGGTTTCTCCTTCTGGAGCCATGATATGGGCGGCTTTGTAAAATCCACTCCGGAGGACTTGTATTGCCGCTGGATACCGTTCGGTTTTCTTACTTCCCATACCCGCGCGCATGGGGCACCTCCGACAGAGCCGTGGTTGTACGACAGCAAGCGTGTGCAGGATGTCTTCCGCAAGAGTGCGGAGATGAAGTACCGTCTGATGCCTTATGTGTATGCTCAGGCTAAGGAATGTACAGAAAAGGGCTTACCGATGCTAAGAGCCTTGTTTGTAGAATTCCCCGATGATCCGGGAGCATGGAAAGTGGATGACGAGTATCTCTTCGGTTCGCAGATTCTGGTTGCCCCCTTGCTTGAATCCGGTATGACGGGCCGCACAGTTTACCTTCCCGAAGGAAAATGGATAGACTACCAGACAGAGAAAGTCTACGAAGGCGGATGGCACCGGATTGAAGCAGGCAGTCTGCCGATAATCATGCTGGTACGTGACGGTTCGGTACTTCCTCATCTGAAGTTGGCGCAGTCCACTGCTGAGATGGATTGGAGCAAAATGAGCCTGAAGGTATACAGTGCTGACAAGAAGCAGGCAGAAGGATTGGTTTGTCTACCTGCCGACAACCGTATTCAGGTTGTGAAAGTGGATTGTGGAAAGGCCAAACCGCAACTGTTGAACCAGATTGAAGGCACTTCCTTGAGTTTCTGAACTTAATCTTTGAAAATCTATATTGAATTCACCCCTGTCGGTATGGAAGAGAAAGGGATATAGTTACCGAAATCTGTGCCACTATGGTGGCACAGATGTGCCTTCCCAATGGCACGGCAGTGCCTCTATAGTGGCACAAAATTGTGTCGCATATCTTTTTCCCGATGTGCTTATGACCGGGGTATTTGTTAAACCTAAGTATTTAGTATTTATGAGAAATGTGATGAAGTATTTGGGTATCATGTCAGTATCGCTGGCATGTGCCGGACCTCTCTTTGCAACAAGCGTACAGCCGTTTGCAGGTGTCACTGTCGTACAGCAGAGTGTAGTTACTGTGAAGGGCCAAGTGGTGGATGAGAAAGGCGAGCCCATCATCGGTGCCAATGTCATTGTGGAAGGTACGACAAACGGTATGATTACCGATTTGGACGGTAACTTCTCCTTGCAGTGTCCCGTAGGTTCTACGCTGAAGACCAGTTACATCGGTTATCTGGCGCGAACGGTCAAAGTAACCGGGAATATGAATGCTCTGAAAATTACTTTAAAGGAGGATACCGAAACCTTGGATGAGGTAGTTGTTGTGGGCTACGGTACGATGAAGAAATCCGACCTCACCGGTTCTGTGGCTTCCGTGAATGCGGAGGAAATGATGAAGCGGAATCCGGTGAACTTGGGACAAGGTTTGCAGGGAGCTGCGGCAGGTGTATCTGTCATCCGTTCTTCCGGTGACCCGGAAGGAGGTTTCTCCATCCGTATCCGCGGTGTGGCAACCGTGAATGGTTCTGCCGACCCACTCTATGTAGTGGACGGTGTGCAGGTAGGAACTTCCATCGATTTCTTGAATCCTAATGATGTAGAGTCCATCGAAATTCTGAAGGATGCTTCGGCTACGGCAATCTATGGTACTCGCGGTGCCAATGGCGTCATTATGATTACTACCAAGAACGGTGGTAAGGGGAAGGCAAAGGTGAACTTTTCGGCCAACTATGCCCTCCAGTTCAATTCGAATAAGATTGATGTGGCTGATGCGGGCTTGTTTGCAAGTGCTGTACGTTCCGCCGTCAAGAATGACGGTATTGCCATGACCAATCTGGCATATGGCGAGGATTACATAGGCAGACTGAACAGCATTGACTGGCAGGATGAAATGTCACGCACGGCATTACAGCAGAACTATAACCTTTCTGCTTCGGGAGGCAGCGAAAATACCCAAGCCAACTTATCTCTGGGTTATTTGAACAACCAGGGTATCGTGATTGAGTCGAATTTTAAACGCTTGACGGCACGCGCTAATATCACTCACAAAGTGAAAGACTTTCTGCATGTAGGCTTGAACTTGAACTATGCACATTCGGAAAAGATGGGAGGAGGCAACCTGAGAAACTATGCACAAGCCATTCCAACCATGGATTATGTAGAGGACGGTGTTTTCTATTCCATGCCTATTGTGTTGCCCGACGGTACTTGGGGACATTACAAGAAAGAAGGCAATGGAGACGTGAACAAGGGAGCTGACAATCTGGTTGCTGCTGCCAAGACTGCCGACAGTATTAATAAATGGGACCGTATGCTTGCTAGTGCTTTCCTACAACTCGATTTGTACAAAGGGTTGACTTTCAAGACTATTGCCAGTTATAATTATTATACAAAAGGTTATAATGGCTATACAGCCTATAATGATAGAACCTTTGGAACTCAAGACCGTAAGGACTCGTTCTCGCTGAACCAGAGCCAGTCCACTTCACTCGGTCTGGAAGCGTTCTTGAACTATGACTGGTCCAATGAGCATCACCGCGTAAGTGCAATGGCCGGTTTCTCTACCAGCGATACGAACGGTGCCTGGCTGAATTCCAGTGCCAACGATTTCCCGGCAGACAACATCCGCAAAATTTCATTGACCAATGACCCATCGTCTAAGCAAACGGATGGTGGGCTGGATTTGAAGACAAGATTCCTTTCTTACTTCGGCCGTCTGACTTATACTTTGAACGACCGCTATATTGTGACTGCAACGGTACGCCGCGACGGTTCTTCGAACTTTGGTGCCGGCAATCGTTATGGTACATTCCCTTCCGCTTCTGTAGCTTGGCGTCTTTCCGAGGAAAAGTTCATTAAGGATTTAGAACTGTTCAGTAACTTGAAGTTGCGTGCCGGATGGGGACAGACCGGTAATGCGGGCAATGGTACCAACTTGTCCATAGCACAGTTGTCTTCGGCAAATGCAATGTACTGGTTCTTTAATGGTTCGAGTGTGATTAACGGTGCCGGTATTGCCCAGCAGAAAGAAATTGATACCAACCTGAAATGGGAAACCAATGAGCAGACAAATATCGGTATTGACTTTGCCTTTATGAACAATGAGCTTTCTTTCTCTGCCGATTACTTTATCCGTGACGCAAAGGATCTGCTTCTGTATCGCCAGATTCGTCCTTCCACCGGTTTCTCCAATGTCTATACTAATGCGGGACATATCCGTAACTCAGGTTTCGAGTTTACTGCTGCGTGGAACAAGAGCTTCAGCGATTGGAATATCGGCATAAGACTGAATGGGTCTACCCTGAAGAACGAGGCTATTGAAGTCGGCGATCCGATATTCAGCAAGTCAGGTTCAGCACAAGATGGCGACAACTGGGACAACCACTCCATTACACAGAACGGCTATCCTGTAGGTTCCTACTATGGCTGGAAGGTAGAAGGCATTTTCAGAACCCAGGCCGAAATTGATGAAATGAATAGGCTGGCGGTTGAAAAGGGAGTTGAAAGTGGTGTATATCAGGACAAGACTACCCAGCCCGGCGACTATAAGTTTGTTGATTTGAATGGTGACGGGCAGATTACCGATGCCGACCGTACTGTTATAGGCAATGGATATCCCAAGTTCACTTACGGAATGAACCTTACCGCTTCCTGGAAAAACTTTGATTTCTCGATGAACTTGTACGGTGTAGCCGGTATGGATATCCTTTCTTATTCTTCGGCCCGCTTGACCTCAGTCTATGCACCCGACGGCGGTTATCAGAATGTACTGAAGGAATATATCAATAATGCATGGTCATCTTCGAATACCGGCGCCAAATATCCGCGTATCACCAAGACAGACTATAATAAGAACATGCGTGTGTCCGACGCCTACATCCAGAAGGGGGATTATCTGAAGATTTCAAATATTCAGATAGGATATACATTCCCGAAGAATGTGCTGAAACCGGTGAAAATGGAAAATGCACGCGTATTTGCCAGTGTCGACAATGTATGTACCATCTCTTCGTACAATAAGTTCGGCGATCCGGAAGTTGGTGACTCCAATGTATTGTATTCGGGATTTGACGGAGGACGTTATCCGTTCCCGATGTCGGTTACTTTCGGTCTGAGTGTACAGTTCTAATACTAACGGATAAAAAATATGATTATGAAAAACTTATATAAACTGTTGATCGGTGTGCTGGCCTTAAGCACCGTAACGTCTTGTGACGATTATTTGGAAGTGGATCATTACGATATTCTTCCGGCAGATTTCATGTTTAAAACGGAGGAGAATGTCCTTTCCGGATTGAACGGACTTTATGATACCTTTTATACGGACCAGCACGGTTCCGGTGATGACGAAACATGGGGATTCAAGCCTCAGGTATTTGCTGCCAACCATTCTACGATGGACTGTCAGGCTTCCGGTTGGGATGCGGAATGGCAGCGTCATGCCTGGAAACCCGATAAGGGTTCCCTGGAGACTGCATGGCGGATGAGTTATCGTGCAGTGGACCGTGCAAACCGTTTCCTGGCTGGCCTGGAGACGGCGGATGCCTCTATATTTGCGGACAGCAATTCCAAGACCGTTTATGAAGCGCAAGCACGTGCCATCCGCGGTTATAACTACCTTTACCTGACGAAACTTTTCGGAAGGGTACCGATGTTGCTTACCGGTGAAACCTATACTACTTCGGTAGGAAAGGCACGTCCGGAATCCGTGGATGAGACTTATGCGGCTATCGAGGAAGATTTGTCTTTTGGACGCGACCATCTGGACTGGTTACCCATGAATGGTGAATACGGACGTATAACCAAGGGGTTCTGCAAAGCTTATTTGGCCGAGCTGTATATGTTGAAGAAAGACTTTACGAAAGCCAAGACGGAACTAAAGGATATAGTGGACAGTGGAACCTATTCATTGGAGCCCTGCTTCGGTAACCTGCATGCCTGGGATACACATTGGACCAAAGAATCTGTATTTGAGGTGATGTATCATGAACAAGGATATATGGGCTGGGGAGCCGATTCGTCTTCAGATGCCATGATGTGGTACGGATATATGTGTGCGGCACCCGAATGGGGAGGCTGGGGGTCTCTCTGTCTTTCTTGGGAGTTTGTACGTTCCTTTGAACCGGGTGACAAACGCCGCCAATACTCTGCTGTTGCCAAAGGGGATACGCATCCCATTACCGGGCAGACTGTAGGGGTGACAAGTGGTTTTGACGGTCTTTTCCAAGGTTCCGAAAATATGCCTACTGTTTATTCCTTGAAATACTGGAGATGCAAGCCAGGTGAGAACAACAAAGTATTCAATCCTATTTCGTTGACTTTGAAGCGTTATGCAGGCATCATGCTCGACTATGCAGAATGTTGTTTCGAGACAGGTGACAACGCTACCGGATGGAACATGATACGTCAGATACGTAACCGTGCTTGGGGTAATTTGGAGATGGGAGCGACGATGATTGACCTACCCGCCGACATGTTGAATACCCAGACGGTGGAAGTGCCGGATGCAGAGACCTATTATACAAGCTATAAAGCAGCCAAAGGCTATACTTCTCCGGTATGGAAGGTGGCGCTGATTATAGAGCGTCGCCATGAATTCAATGCCGAGTTCTCGCTTTACCATGATTTGTGCCGTATGGGTATGTGCAAAGAATGGTTTGCCGCCGAATATCCGAAAACAGTAGCCAACTCTTCACAAGAGGCTTGTCTGCAGACTGGTGACTCATTCCGTTTCTTTGAGCACGAGGCTTATCAGGAAATCTTCCCGATTCCGACGAATGAGATTCTGACCAACCCGCTCATCAATCAGGCTGACCAGAATCCGGGATATTGATAAATTATAAATAAACACTTAATAATAAAATATTTGTGAGTGAAATGTCAGGCACCAGTAGTTGTTGTGATAGACGTCAGGGTCTGTCGTGATGAAAGCCGGTGTCTGACATGACAAACACCAGTACTTGAGACGACGAACACCAGTTTCTGATAAACGGGGAATTATACAAGGAAAAGTTTGATGGTTTTAGAGAATAATTATGGAAAGGAAGATGTTTTATTGGATAGCACTGCTGGTTGCGTCTTGTCTGGCAGGCTGCCGGTCGCATTCAGGGGAGACAGATATGCAGACACGCATGCGTACAGAGATTGTCACGAATGTCAGAGACAGCGTGTTGCCGTTTTGGATGGATTATGCAGTGGCTCCCGACGGCGGTTTTTATGGAACTGTATTGCGGAATGGTACTCCGGTAGTGGATGCTCCGAGAGGAGGGGTTCTGAATGCCCGGATTCTGTGGAGTTTTTCTGCCGCATACCGTACGTTTAAGGATGAGGCTTATCTGAAGCTTGCGGATAAATCGCAACGCTACTTCATTGATACATTTATAGACAAGGAACATGGTGGGGTATATTGGCTGGTCAATCCTGACGGTGAGGTGCTGAATGCTTCCAAATATACGTATGCCATGACCTACGCCATCTATGGGCTGGCTGAACACTATCTGGCAACAGGTAACAGCGAGAGTCTGGATATGGCTGTCGGTTTATATCATACCTTGGAGGAGAAAGGCCGCGAACCGCAATATGACGGTTATGTGGAATCTTTTACTGAAGATTGGAAACAACTGGATAATTATGATAACAATGCACCCAAGACTATGAATGCGCATTTGCACGTGCTGGAGGCTTATACCCTTTTATATCAGTGCTGGAAAGACGACGGACTGAGGAAAAGACTCGAATTCTGCACCGAGTTGTTTATGGACCGCATTTATGACTCTTCAAAGAGACATTTTAATTTGTTCTTTGATAATGCATGGAACAGTCTGGTTGAGATGGACTCTTATGGACATGATGTAGAGGCGGGATGGCTGCTTTGTGAGGCTGCCCGTGTGTTAGAAGACCGGCAACTGATGGATAGGGCGAATCGGCTTGCGCTGGATGTGACGGATGCTTGCTTGGCGGAAGGACTGAGTGACAAAGGGTATATGATGTATGAAAAGAAGGGCGGAAGAACAACCGGGCATGCCTCATGGTGGGGCCAGATTGAAACGATGATAGCTTGTGTCAATGCCTGGCAAATCAGCGGGAATGACGTTTATCTGCAATCGGCCGATACGGTTTGGACTTTCGTAAAGGACTGTATGATAGACCGGGAATACGGTGAATGGTACAGTGATTGTTTTGATGGAGAACCCAAGAAGGATACTCCCAAAGTGAGTATGTGGCGTTGCCCATATCATACGGTACGCTTGGGAGTAGAAATACATAATCGTTTAAAATAGTATTTATGAAAAAATTTATAGCAGGTGCAGCATCACTGATGCTTTGTATGGGGCTGCACGCCCAGGATTTCAGAATCAATCCATCGGGATATTTTGAGAATGGCGGGGCCAATGTGATGGTGTTCAGTGACGTCTACCCTGAAGGACACCAGGGAGGACTGACCCTTGTTTTGAATGGAGACCGCAGGGCTGCCAATGGAGATGTGCGCTTTGAAATCTCGCAAGGGCAGTGGCAGGGATTGCCCAAGATGAGAAGCCGGGTGGTGGATGAGGCTGACAATGAAATCCGTGTCACATTGAGTTATCCGGATTCGGCCAAACACATGGCAGGCTTTAATCCGATGCTTTATCCGGATTTTGTTTTTGGCTATACCATTAAGGTCAAAGGCGAGAAGGATTATCTGGTATTGACCGTTGATTTGGACCAACCAGTGCCCGAGCGGTTTGCCGGCAAGTTGGGCTTTAATCTGGAATTGGTACCTTCCACTTTGCTGGGCAAGCCGTGGATTATGGACAACCGGACGGGAGTCTTTCCCCACCAGGCGATGGGGCCCACCATGAAACAGTCTTCCAATATGGAGCATATCGGAGATTTCAATCCTGACGGGAAAGCTGATTTGGACCAGTTGCTGTTGGATAGAAAGACTTATAACCCGATGATTGCCGATGATATCGTCTCTGCTCCTTTGGCCGCAGGGAAAAAGTTTGTACTCAATCCTCAGGATGATTTGGCAAAGATTACGATTGAAAGTGAGAAAGGAGACTTGTTGCTGTATGATGGAAGGATAAATCATAACAACGGTTGGTTTGTGCTCCGTTCGGAGTTCCCGGCAGGGACAAAGGAAGGTGCGGTGAAATGGATAATCCGTCCGACAGTCACTAAAGACTGGCGTTATGCACCGGTGGTGCAAGCCTCTCAAGTAGGTTACCATCCTGGACAGAAGAAAGTGGCTGTCATAGAGTTGGATAAACGGGATACAGACTTCAAGCAACCTGCCCTTTATCGCATTGCTGCCGATGGCAGGAAACTGGTAAAGCAGCAGGCTGCCAAGGATTGGGGAGATTTCCAACGCTACCACTATCTGCAGTTCGATTTCACGGAAGTGACGGAAGAAGGGCTCTATCAGGTAATGTACGGCGATGCTGCTTCTCCGGTGTTCCGCATTGCCAAAGATGTGTGGGACAAGGGTATCTGGCAGGCAGAGGTGGAATACTTTTTGCCGGTACAGATGTGCCACATGCGTGTGAACGAAAAATACCGTGTATGGCATGACTTCTGTCATCATGACGATGCACGTATGGCCAAAACCGATATCAACCATATAGACGGATATACTCAGGGAACCTCTACTCTTTGTAAGTACCAGCCGGGTGATTTGGTTCCAGGGCTGAATGTGGGTGGATGGCACGATGCGGGGGACTATGACCTGCGTGTGGAATCCCAGGCAGGCGAGGCCTATATACTTGCCATGGCTTGTGAGAACTTTGGTACCTATTGGGACGAGACTTCCATAGATTTTGAAAAGAAGATAGTCGAGATTCACCAGCCGGATGGAAAGAATGACTTGTTGCAGCAGGTGGAAAACGGTGCTTTGACGATAGTGGCGGGTTGGAAGGCTCTGGGGCGTCTCTACAGAGGGATTCTGTGTCCTACCGTACGCCAGTATGCACACTTGGGTGATGCGTCGGCCCATACAGACCATGTCAGTGGGACTGCCGACGACCGCTGGGTGTTTACGGAAGACAACCCTGGTAGGGAACTTCAGGTAGCCGCTTGGCTGGCAGGTATTTCACGTGTCTTGAAGGGACATAACGATGCATTGGGAGCGGATTGTCTGGAGATAGCCCGTGAATTGTTCAGGATTACCCGCTGCGACAACAACCGGGTGCTGACAGCCAAGGTACATGCTGCCGTAGAACTTTATCTGGCGACAAAGGAAGTGGAGTACCGTGATTTCGTTTTGCAGCAGCAGGATTTCATCTGCAAGAATATCCGTCAGACGGGTTGGTTCATCGGACGTTTCGACAAAGCTGTGGGAAATGCACGTTTCAGCAAGGCTGTTCGCAAAGCACTGCCGGAGTTGCAGGCTATGTATCAGGAGTATAGCAGTAAAACTCCGTATGGAGTGCCGCATGACAGAGGTAACCGTTCTTCCGGTTCATGGGAACCCCAGCATCTGGGCTACAATTACTGTTACCTGCATGCTGCCTATCCTGACTTGTTTGCACCGGACTATATTTTCAATGCTGTCCAATACCTGCTCGGTATGCATCCGGGACGTAATCAGGCAGCGTTTGTAACGGGAGTCGGTGCCGAAACGATGAAAGCCGCCTATGGTGTCAACCGTGCCGACTGGTCTTATATTCCGGGTGGAGTGTCTCCGGGTACAAATCTGATTCGTCCCGACTTGCCCGAATTACTTCATTTCCCGTTCTTATGGCAGGAAGGTGAGTACTGTTTGGGCGGACATGCTACGTGGTTTATGTATATGGTATTGGCATCTCAGAAAATATTGAATGGTAATGAACAGTAAAATAAAGGTAGATAAGTTTGTAATTGTAGCTTTTCTGCTCTGCATGGTCTGCACTATGGCCATGCAGGCAAAAGCTTATGACAATTTTAAGGTATCGGTCTATGTACGTGCCTACGAGGTAGACAAGATGAAGGACATCCATTGGCTGGATTCGACTTGGAATGTGATTTCACAACAGTTGGAAGTGGACAAGATTTATTTGGAAACACATCGTGATTTACTGATTGTGGATGACGCCACCCTGGAGCAAGCTAAGAAATTTTTCCATGACCGGGGAATAGAGACTGCCGGAGGAATTACCTACACCATCAACGAGGCGAACAGTTTCGAGACGTTCTGCTATTCCAATCCCGAGCATCGTGAGATGGTGCGAAAGATTGCAGAACATACGGCAAAGCACTTTGACGAGTTTATTCTGGATGACTTTTTCTTCACCAGTTGCAAGTCGGACATAGAGATAAAAGCCAAAGGTACGCAGAGCTGGACGGAATACCGTTTGAAGCTGATGACTGAAGCCGGGCGCGACCTTGTGCTGAAACCTGCCAAGAAGGTGAATCCTCGTGTAAAGGTAATCATCAAGTATCCCAACTGGTACGACCATTTCCAAGGTTTGGGCTTTAATCTGGAGGAAGGTCCCCAACTCTTTGACGGTGTCTGGACGGGTACCGAAACAAGGGACCCTGCCGGCAACCAGCATCTGCAGAATTATCTAAGCTATAATATTATCCGTTATTTTGATAATCTGCGTCCGGGCTACAATGGTGGAGGATGGGTGGACTCCGGTGGACTGAATCTGGGTATGGACCGCTATGCTGAGCAGCTGCATCTGACCATGCTTGCCAAGGCTCCCGAAATCATTCTCTTTGCCTATAACCAGCTTCTGGGCGTGAAGTTGTCTCCCAGGTTCCGTACCCCTTGGCAGGGCATGGGCACCAGCTTTAATTATGATGAGATGACTGCCCCTATCCGGCAGAAGAACGGAACTTCCATAGAGCCTACCACCATGGCACGCATTGCGGATGTTGTATTGAAACAGACTGATAAACTGGTAGGTAAGTTGGGTAACCCCATTGGCATCAAGTCCTACAAGCCTTTTCATGTGGCGGGTGATGATTTCTTGCAGAATTATCTGGGCATGATAGGTTTGCCGATGGATATACGTCCCGTTTTTCCGAAAGACCAACAAGTGGTGCTGCTGACTGCCCAGGCGGCTCAAGCTCCGGAGCTCATGACCGACATTAGGAAGCAATTGCAAAGCGGACGGGATGTGGTGATTACAAGCGGCTTGCTGAAAGCCATTCCTGAAAAAATTGCCGAAATAGTAGAGTTGCGTTGTACCGATTTGAAAGCTCTTGTCAATGATTTTGGCCGATATGGACAAGCCGGACGCGATTTATTGATACCGCAGGTTCAGTATTATACGAATGATGCTTGGGAAGTAGTCAGTGCGGGCCGTCCGTTGACGGGAGGAGTATCGGGGTATCCTATTTTGTTGAGAGCTCCCTATGCCGCCGGCAATCTATATGTATTGACCATTCCCGATGATATGGGAAATTTATATGATTTTCCGGCAAAAGCCTTGAATGAGATTCGCCGCATTATGAGTAGGGATATGGATATCTATCTGGAGGCTCCCTCCAAAGTCGGATTGTTTGTGTATGACAATAAAACACTGGTGGTGGAGAACTTCAATGATGAACCGGTGGAAGTGCGTATTGTTACCGATGATGAGGTGACGAGGTTGGAAAATCTGGAGAATGGAGATATTCTGGCTCCCCTTCCTGCCGAACCCGTACAGAGCAGGCGTCCGGTGACACCAAAGAACTCTTTCCGTTTGTCATTACTACCCCATTCGTATAAGGCTTTCCAATATAAATGACGGGTAAGAAGATTGTCGGATAGTTATTCGGAAGGGTAACGGGAGGTCGGTTCTACAATGGGTCGGCCTCCTTTGCTTCCAGTCATCCGTGAGAATGCTTGTGTTCTTTCAATATCCTGTGCGGCAGTGTCCCGTGCCCCAGCAACTCTATCGGGCAGTTGAAGTTGCGTTCCAGCCATTCTTCCGTAACGCCGGTATCGGGATGGTAGTCCAGGGTTTCGTTGACGCAGGCAATGGACTTGACTTGCTGCAACACCGTGCCGATGTCGTGGCTGACGAGAATAATGGCGCAATCCTTGTTTATCTCTGCCAGCAGTTCGTAGAGGCGGGCTTCGAAACGCTTGTCGATGTATGTGCTGGGTTCGTCGAGAATCACCACCTGCGGGTCGGAGATGATGGCACGGCCCAGGAGGGCACGTTGCAACTGTCCGCCGCTCAAAGCGCCGATGGCACGCTGCTCCATGCCTTCCAGCCCCATGCGGGCTATCACGGCAGAGGCTTTCTCGCGGTGTCGGGCGGTGAAGCGTGAAGCCAGCGGCTTCTTGCTGCTGAGTCCTGAAAGGATGACCTCCTCTACGGTGATGGGAAATTTCCGGTCGATGCTGCTGTACTGGGGCAAGTAACCCATGGATAATTGACAATTGACAGTTGATAATTGACAATTGGCAATTTCGGAGGGGGATGGAGGGCAGGAGTGATATAGAATCTCCCCGGTAGTGGGTTTCAGCAGTCCCAGTATACATTTGATAAGGGTAGTCTTTCCACCACCGTTGGGACCGATGATACCCAGAAAATCACGTTCGTAGATAGTCAGGTTTATATCATGCAGTACGGTCCGGTTATCGTATCCGGCGCTGAGGTTCTTTATCTCTATAATGGGGGATGCAGGCATAGCTTCTTCTTCGTTAAATGGACAGAATCATCGTTTACTCTTTTACAAGCGCTCTGGCCGTATTCATCATCTCCTCCTCCCAGTCGTATGAGAGGGGATTGATAGCCACTACCCGGGTTCCGGTCTGCTGGGCGATAAGGTCGGCATTGCGGCGGTCGAATTCCGGCTGTACAAAGATGATGCGTACCTTCTCCTTCTTGCAGGAGTTTATCAGGCTCTTCAGATGGGCGGGGGAGGGCTCCTTTCCACCTGCCTCGATAGGAATCTGGTTCAGGTTGTAGTCGCGGGCAAAGTAGGAAAGTGCCGGATGATAAATCATGAAGGCACGGTCGGCATTCGGGCTGGAAAGCATCTGGCAGATGAGGCTGTCTGTATGCTCTATCTGCCGGATGAGTACGTTGTAACGTTCCATGTAGACGCTTTCATTGGCTTTGTCTATGGCGCAGAGTGCATTCAGAATGTTTCCGGCAATGATTTGGGCGTTGATGGTGGAATTCCAGATGTGGGGTTCCACACCACCGGCGTGCGTATGGCCTTCGTGTACATGCCCGTCTTTATGATGATGTGCATGGGTATCGTCCAGAATGAGTTCCACATTCTCGGACATATCGAAGAATTGCAGGTGGGGAGCATTGTCCGTCAGTTTTTCCGTCCATGTCTGCTCGAAACCGATGTAGCCGATGCGGAAATAGGCCTTGCTTTGGGCAAGGTCGACAAGCTGCTGGGGCGTGGGGTCGTAGGTTTCCGGACTTGAACCTTTGGGCACCATGCTGACGACGGTGAATTCATCGCCGGCAATGGCTTCGGTGAAATACCGCAGCGGCTCGATGGTGACGGTAATCACGGGTTTATCGTCATTCTTCTTGTTCTGTTGGCCTCCTTGCTTGCACGAGAAGAGCAAGGTGGCTATGAGGAGTAAAAAACAAAACTTTTTCATTTACAATTTACTATTTACAATTTACAATTTGGCTGCGCTGTGGCAGGGGGCATCAACTATCCATTATCAACTATTCCTTATCCATTATCACTTCCTCTTTCCTTCCCCTCAGTATCTCCCGTTTCCCTCCGGGGGGACCTGGGAGACGCTCTACCTTGAATCCTACGGCTTGCAGCATGCGGCGTATTACTCCTTTGGCGCAGTAGGTGGTCAGCACGCCATCGGTGCTCATGGCGGCATGGATATTCCGGAAGACTTTTTCCTCCCACATTCCCGGTTGCTTTTCGGGTGCAAAGGCATCGAAGTAGACAACATCGAACGGAGATTTATTAATCATTAACAAACTGTCAATGCTTATTGTTTCGACATCTGCCCGCACTTTTCTCAGTGTGAAATAAGGAGTTATGGCAACTTCTTCTTCCCACGCAGCCCGATGCAGTTCCTCGAACAGAGGATTGTCGCTATATTTTAGCGCATCCACCTCCGGCCATGCAAGCGGATAGAGTTCGATACCGGTATAGTGCACTGGTCTCTTTTCCTTTTCGGCAGTTTCCAGTGTAAGCAGGGCATTCAGCCCGGTGCCGAAACCGATTTCAAGGATATGCGGGCGGGCAGTAGCGGATACTTTCAGTCCCATGTCGATGAAGATGTGCTGTGACTCTGTACGTGCCCCTTTTACCGAATGATAATGTTCATTCAGTTCCGGTACAAACAGTGTCGCACTTCCGTCTTCCGTCTTCTCTATGATTCGTTGCATCACTTCTGCTTTTGTTGAATGTTTTTATTTTATTTAATTCTCTGTGGTTCAGTGTGCTGTTGCGTCTATATATCCAGCGTGCTGCATCTATACATCCAGCACGTTGCATCTATACATCCAACGCGTTGCATCTATACATCCATTGCTCAAACCCACTACATGTCAATAATTCATCATCGAAATGGCTCCTTGCAGTGCCCACAGCATAGCTATGTAGCGCACCAGCTTCCCTGCAAACATGGAAGTGGTGGTCAGCATCAGATTACTGCGCATGAAGCCCAGTGCAATGGCTATGGCCTCTCCCACAAAAGGCAGAAAGGCGAAGGAAGCCATCAGTGCCCCTTTCCCTTGGAGGAAATGCTGCATCCGTTCTATCTTTTCCCTTTTTACCTTGAAATATTTCTCAATCCAGTCTATACGTCCCAGACGTCCCATGTAGTAGCACGTCATGCCTCCCAGCGTATTTCCCAAGGTGGCAGAGAGTACGCACAGTGCCGGGCTCAGACCGACCTTGACCAGTGCTACCATCACTATCTCGGAACTGAACGGAATGATGCTTCCTGCCAATAGGGCAGAGATGAACAGACCGACATATCCCCAGTCAATCAGCAGCTGTACGAGTGTATCTACAAAAGCGTCCATATGTTGAATCCTAATAGAATGAATAATCCGATAAATGCACAAATGAAGAATATATTGGAACTGCGGCTATTTGTCAGTACAAACAAGTGTCCCGCCAGGATGCTGACACCGATGAGCAGGAAGGACATCAGGTGGACACTCAATACCGGTTGCAGTCCGATATAGACAAAGATGCAGAAATTCAGCAGGATGAGGAAGTGTAGATAGCTTCGGGTGCGTATCTTGTCTTCATAGCCGGCAATGAGACAGTGTGCCGCGCTGACGATGAACAGAACAAGGAGATACCCGAGGGTGGCGAGTTCCCACGGCTGATAGTCGAACCGGGTGGGAGCGAAGGTCACCAGCTCGCGGAAGGGTTGGCAGAAGAGTTCCATTTGCCCGTAGTAGAGGGCGTGTCCCAGCAACAGCCAGTAGGGTACGCTCCATCCTACCAAGGAAGCGAAGAAACTTTTGGGTTGGAGAGACTGGAAGTTGTAGGCACCTATCCAGAAGATGGGGACAAACAGCATGAGCTGCGGAAAAAGCAGGCTGCCCAGTCCGATGAAGACAAAGGCGTGGAAGAGACTGCCTGTGGGCCGTGCCTGCTGGTAGCTCTTGAAGAGGAAAAACAGTGCCACCAGGAAGGAGGCGGCTGCCAAGTCTCCCGCATACAGCATGTGCAGGCTGGGGCAGACGGATATCAGCAGGAAGTAGACAGAAGTCTGTACCGATGCCCGCATCCGGATGATGGCGAACGTATTGTTGAGCTGTATTAGGAAGTACCCGATGACGGCATACAGAATAAAGCTGAAGAGACGGTTTGCCCAGGTGGGGATGCAGAAGTCGCAGAATGTTTCCCAAAGGGAATATCCGCTTTGCTGTGTCTCCGTCTCGGGCAACAGAACAGCGGTCAGTATCCAGCAGGATACTGAAATCAGGATAGCGGTGGGTAGTGTGAACCGCCCTGCCGTTATCCGGTTCTGGAATCTCTTCGTTCTCATTTATAAGTCAAATCCGATGTCGCGACGGAAATATTTCTTCTCGAAGTTTATCATGTCGGCCACGCGGTAGCTCTTCTGCAAGGCTTCTTCCTTCGTTTCACCATAGGAGCAGACGGCGATGACACGGCCACCGGAGGTTACGGTCTGTCCGTCTTTGGTGGCTGTTCCGGCATGGAAGAGGATGCTGTCTGTTTCGGCAGCCTTCTCGAATCCGGTCATCACCTTGCCCTTTTCGTAGGCTTCCGGATATCCTCCGCTCACCAGCATGACGCAAGCGGCTGTGCGTGGGTCGAATTCCAGTGTACGCTGGTCGAGGTCGCCCTGGGCAACGCCTTCGAGTAGGTCTACCAGGTCGCTCTTGATACGCAGCATTACACTTTCGGTTTCGGGGTCGCCCATGCGGACGTTGTATTCAATCACCATCGGTTCGCCCTTCACGTTGATAAGTCCCAGGAAGATGAAGCCTTGGTAGCCGATTTCTTCTTCCAGCAGACCGTTTACGGTAGGTTCGATGATGCGGGTGCGTACTTTTTCCATAAATGTTTCGTCGGCAAAAGGTACGGGAGTAACGCTGCCCATACCGCCGGTGTTGAGGCCTTTGTCGCCTTCGCCGATACGCTTGTAATCTTTGGCTACGGGCAATACCTTATAGTGGCGGCCGTCTGTCATCACGAATACGGAGCATTCGATGCCGCTGAGGAACTCTTCAATGACTACCGTGGCGCTGGCATCGCCGAACATGCCGCCCAGCATTTCCTTCAGCTCTTTCTGAGCTTCTTCCAGTGTGGGGAGAATCAGCACGCCCTTGCCTGCACACAGTCCGTCGGCCTTCAGTACGTAAGGCGCTTCGAGGGAAGCGAGGAAGTCGAGTCCCTCCTGCAAGTTGTCGGCGGTGATGCTCTTGTAGCGGGCAGTGGGGATGTTGTGGCGCATCATGAAGCCTTTGGCAAATTCCTTGCTACCTTCCAGTGTAGCACCTTTGGCGGTGGGGCCGATGATGTCGATATGGCAGGTGGCAGGGTCTTCCTTGAAGCTGTCGAAGATGCCTTGTACCAACGGGTCTTCGGGACCCACAACAATCATGTCGATTTCTTTCTCAAGGGCAAAGGCCTTGAGTGCGGGAAAGTCTGTCGCCTTCAGGTTCACATTCTCGCCTGCTTCGCTTGTACCTGCATTGCCGGGCGCAATATATAGTTTCTCTACTTTCGGGCTTTGGGCAATCTTCCATGCCAGAGCGTGTTCGCGGCCACCGGAGCCTAATAATAATACTTTCATGGGTTCATTTACAATTTACAATGTACAATTTGTCTGTGCTGTGGGGCATCAGGTAAGTTGTACAGATTGTTATACTTAATGATTTATTCTCTCTTTTATTCTCTTCTTTCTTCTACCATCTACTCCCTATTTGCACGCCCGCACTGCATAGCAAATTGTACATTGTATATGGTACATTGTACATTAAAGATATTCTTCAAAATATCTTGTTATCTTCTCGTGCAGATGCACACGGTCGCGTCCCAGGACGTTGTGCTTGTGCGTGGGATAGATAAACAAATCGGGATAGGTACGGGCATCCACGCACGCCTTCATGAATGAAAGGGTGTGCTGCGGCACGCAGGTGTCGTCGTGGTCGTCGTGTATGATGAGCAGATGTCCTTTCAAGTTACCGGCAAGGTTTTTCAGATTTGTCTGCTTGTAGCCTTCCGGGTTCGCTTGCGGAGTGTCCATATAGCGCTCACCGTACATTATCTCGTAGTATCCCCAGTCGATAACCGGTCCACCGGCAACGCCTACCTTGAAAATTTCGGGATAGCGCAGCATCAGCGCTGTAGTCATGTGTCCTCCGAAGCTCCAGCCGTGCACGCCGATACGCTCTCCGTCCACATAAGGCTGGCTTTTCAGGAATTCTACGCCCTTCACCTGGTCTTTGCCCTCTTCGATGCCCAGCTGGCGGAAGGTGGCGTTTTCAAACTCCAGTCCACGGTTGCTGCTGCCACGGTTGTCGAGGCTGAACATGATGTAGCCTTTGTTTGCCATGTAGATGTCCCAGCCGCGGGCATCGTTCATCCAGCCGTTCGTTATCATCTGGGCGTGCGGGCCGCCGTATACGTAGACGATGGCGGGATACTTCTTTGCCGGGTCGAAGTCGGCAGGCTTTATCAGGCGGTAGTACAAGTCTGTCTTGCCGTCGGCGGCTTTGATGGTGCCTACTTCTATGCTGGGCATTTCAAAGCCTTCGTAGGGGTTCTTGGCTGTCAGCAGTGTGTGTTCCCGTTGTTTTTTCGGGTTGGTGGACATCAGTTTTATGATACGGGGGCAAGTGGGCGAAGAGGCATTGTCGATGAGGTAAGTTCCCATGAAACCGGAGATTTGTGCCGAGTGCATGCCGGTTGGGTCTCCTATCAAGCTGCGTTTGCCATTCTTCAGGTTGACAGCGTAAAGGTTGCTCTGCAAAGGAGAGATTTCCGTACTCTTGATGATGAGCTCTTTCGTGTTCCGGTTAAAACCTACGATGTCTTGTACAAGCCAAGGGCCGGAGGTGAGTTGCTTCAGCAGTTCCCCTTCCGTATTGTATAGGTATAGGTGGTTGAAACCGTCACGCTGGCTTTGATAGATGAACTTGTGGCTGTCCCATGGCAGGAATAGAATGGGAGATTGCGGCTCCACATATTTGGGATGTCTCTCTTCGATGAGCACTTGTTGCAGCTCTCCGCTTTCGGCATCGTACCGGCACAGTTTGGAGTGATTCTGGTCTCGGTTTAGCTCTATCAGATAGAGGCTTTTGCCATCCGGTGCCCAGGTGATGTTGGTGAAGTAGCGGTCTTTGGGGTCGCCCATGTCCAGGTAGATGGTCTTTTGAGTAGCCGGATTGTAGATACCTACCTTTACCTGATGGCTGAGCATGCCGGCCATGGGGTAACGTATTTTATCCACCAGCGCTATTCTTGCCGTGATGTCAACCAATGGATAGGGGGTAACCATGCTTTCGTTCATTCGATAGAAAGCCAGCAGGTCCCCGGCAGGATTCCAGAAAGTGCCTTTTGAAATGCCGAATTCATTGCGGTGCACACTTTGACCGCAGACGATGCCTTCCGGTTCGTTGGTGACTTTCAGGGTTTGCCCGTCACCGGTCATCACATAGAGATTATTGCCGATAGTATAAGCCAAATGGCGGCTTACTTCGTTCCAATCCTCATTTTCGGCTTGGGCGGGGCAAGGCTGGCTCCAGATGACTTTTTTCTTCTTCCAGTCGACGAGGGCACGGTACTTGCCGGTGTTCAGCAGTAGGAGTGGGTCTATTTGGACTTGAATACCCAGATTGACGCCTCGGGGTACGTTGACAGCCTTTGCAGCATGAAAGTGACGCAGTTTTCCAAGTCCTTTTTCTTCCAGCAGCGCGTTGGCTTCTTCCAATGTGATGGCAGTGAATTTCTCTCCGGGCTTGGCACCTAATCCTTTGACAGCCCATGTACCTTCTATATTGTCGATGCCAAGTTCCAGACAAGCGGCATCGCCCCACCACTGGTACCACTTGTTTTCGGCAGTATGGTAGGTTTCACCTCCGGGAATAAGGTCTTCCAGGGTCGGCTTTTTCAGTTCTTGTGCCATGACGTTTGTTGTAAACAGAGCAGGCACTGCCATCAGCAGTGCAAGAATGCTCTTACTTATTTTCTTTGCATTCATTCTCCTTGTCATTGTTCGTGTTATTCTTCTTCCTTCTTTCCCGCCTCTCTTCTTTTTCTTTCCGGGTAAGATTCACCTGACCTTGTTCTGCGTTCTCCACCGAATTCGCGTCTTTCCCTCGGTCTGAACTCCCGTTTTTCCCTGTCTTTGAACTCTCTTCTTTCACGCGGACGGAATTCGCGCTTTTCGCTGTCCTTGAATTCTCTTGGTCTGCGTTCACCGTTGAATTCGCGTCTTTCGCCACCGAATTCACGTCTCTCTCCGCTGAATCGGGGACGGAATTCGCGTCTTTCTCCGGGTTTGAACTCTTTCCTTTCTCCTGAAGCCGGACGAAATTCTTTGCGCTCCTTGCTCAACTCCTCGCCTTCGGCACGAAATTCCTTGTACTTTCCATCGAAGATTTCGTACTGGCGGAATTCGCATTCCAGCGCACCATTGAATAAAGGTATCTTGGAGGTGGCTTTTAGCCCGATTTGGTCGAAGCACTCTTCCCGGTAAGAAAGAATCCATGCGGTGTTGCCCGTAAAGGCATGTTTCAGACGCTCGCCAATCATGGAGTAAAGGCCCAGCAGGTCGTTGGTAGAGATACGCTCACCGTAGGGAGGATTGGTGATGATGATGGATTTCTCCGCAGGTTGCTCGAATTGCTGGAAAGGTTGCAGCTTCAATACCACGTCCTTGCTTACGCCGGCAGCCTTTATATTGTGTGTGGCAATTTCGTTTGCCTTCGGGCTGTTGTCGTAACCGTATATCTTATGCGTAAATTCACGTTCCTGGCTGTCGTCATTGTATATCGTGTCGAACAGCTCCTGGTCAAAATCCACCCACTTCTCGAAAGCGAACTCCTTGCGGAATACGCCCGGAGCGATGTTGCGTGCAATCAGCGCCGCTTCGATGGGAATGGTTCCCGAACCACACATCGGGTCTATCAGGTCGCATTCGCCACGCCAGCCGGTCATCAATATCATGCCGGCGGCCAGCACCTCATTCAGCGGGGCCTCTACTGCTTCCTGGCGATAACCGCGGCGGTGCAGCGATTCGCCGCTGGAGTCGAGAGACAGCGTACATTTGGTTTCGGCAATGTGTATGTTCAGCAGCACGTCCGGTTTGTTGACACGCACGCCGGGACGTTCGCCGGTCTTCTCGCGGAAATAGTCCACGATGGCATCCTTCACCTTGTAGGAAACGAACTTGGAATGACGGAACTCTTCACTGAATACAACCGCGTCCACGGCAAAGGTCTTGTCCGTATCCAGATAGTCTTCCCATCGGATGGCTTTAATCTGTTCGTAAACCTCGTCGGCATCTTTGGCTGTGAAGTGTTTGATGGGTTTCAGTATCCGGATGGCTGTACGCAGGCAGAAGTTTGCCTTGTACATCATTTCCTTATCACCACTGAAAGATACCATGCGGCGGCCTATTTCTATTTCGTTGGCGCCCAGTGCAGTCAGCTCTTGTGCCAGTACCTCTTCCAGTCCTTGGAAGGTTTTGGCAATCATTTCAAAAGATTGTTCGCTCATCTATTTATTTACTATTTTACTGTTTTTATTCTATTGTTTATCAGTAGTTTGCCTCCCGCTTGTCAGGCACTGGCGTCTGTTGGCTCAGACACCGGTGTCTGTTGTGTTGGACACTTGTGTCTGACGTGACAGACACAAGTGCCTGACAAATGCAGCAATATTGCCTTTTAAATGAGGTTTGAGGCTTCTCATTTCTTCGCCTTTGTCTGTACAATTCTCGCTCCTGCCGGAACATCCTCCGTCACCCAGATATTGCCGCCCACAGTGGCTCCTTGTCCGATGGTGATGCGTCCCAATATGGTGGCGTTGGAATAGACTATCACATTGTCTTCCAGAATGGGATGGCGGGGAATACCCTTGATGGGCTTGCCGTCTTCGTCCAGCGGGAAGCTCTTGGCACCGAGGGTTACACCCTGGTACAGCTTTACGTTGTTGCCGATGATGCAGGTCTCGCCGATTACCACACCCGTACCATGGTCGATGGTAAAATAACCGCCTATTTCCGCTCCCGGATGGATATCGATTCCTGTTTCACTATGTGCCATCTCGGTGATGATGCGGGGAATGAGGGGGACACCCAACTTGAGCAGTTCGTGTGCGATGCGGTAGTTGCTGATGGCTCGGATGGCCGGATAACAGCTGATGACTTCGCCGAACGACTGTGCGGCGGGGTCAC
This sequence comes from Bacteroides sp. AF39-16AC, assembly GCF_003602735.1. Taxonomy (NCBI): domain Bacteria; kingdom Pseudomonadati; phylum Bacteroidota; class Bacteroidia; order Bacteroidales; family Bacteroidaceae; genus Bacteroides; species Bacteroides sp. AF39-16AC. The sequence goes on from NZ_QTLN01000025.1 coordinate 38,784, forward strand.
CATTGTAGGCAGCCTCCACATCTGTGGCAAGCATCCGTCTCATGGCCGGCAGGTTGCTGATGAATTTGGCAGCCAATAAAGCGGCTTCTTCCCGTTGGAGCTCGGTACAACAATTGCATTCGCCATCGCCTGCAAAGCAGAGTCCGGCAAGGATTTGTTCGGTCAGCAGGTCGAACAAGCGCTCCACGTTGACACCGATATGGTAAGTCACCGTGCGGCTGTTGACCGTGGAATTTCCGAAATATCCGGGGAAGATGATGGCCCGCGCCAGTTCGATGATGTCGCGCAGCGCTTTTGCCGAAGGCAGCGGATTGCCGTCCGTATGCTGGTGAAACAGTCCCTTGTATGATTCGCTTTCCGATAGCTCATCGACTGCTTGTGTCAAAATGTGGGTAAAGTTGAGTGGACTCATTATGATATCCTTAAGTTTAAAAGTGGAGGCAAAGATAGGAAATACTCGTCAAATATCCTACATATCCCTCATTTATAGTACATATTTACCATATTTGTGGTATTTCCCACGAACCGATTTTGCGCTACTTTTGTCTTGTAAGAAATAACGTACCTCATTCCACTCCGGATTGTTAGTCTTTTCACTTAGGGGGAATGAGGGTTTTTAAAACAGTTGGATTATGAAGAAGATAGCAGAACGCCTTACCGACCTGGTAGGCAACACTCCCTTGTTGGAGTTGAATAATTATAACAAGAATAAGGGGCTGAAAGCCCGTGTTATCGTCAAATTGGAATATTTTAACCCTGCCGGCAGTGTGAAGGACCGCGTGGCGCTTGCCATGATAGAAGATGCTGAGGCAAAAGGGCTGTTGAAGCCCGGTGCCACCCTCATAGAACCTACCAGTGGGAATACGGGTGTAGGGCTGGCTTTTGTGGCTGCTGCCAAAGGTTACAAGCTGATACTGACAATGCCCGACACAATGAGTCTGGAACGCCGCAACCTCTTGAAAGCTTTCGGTGCGGAACTGGTGCTGACTCCGGGTGCCGACGGTATGAAAGGTGCCATAGCCCGTGCCGAGGAACTGAAGGCCGCCAACCCCGGTTCGCTGATTTTGCAGCAATTCGATAATCCTGCCAATCCGGCAATGCACGAGCGTACTACGGGACAGGAAATCTGGCGTGATACGGACGGTCGGGTGGATATTTTTGTGGCAGGTGTAGGTACGGGAGGCACGGTGAGCGGAGTGGGCGCAGCCTTGAAAGCCAATAACCCGAAGGTAAGGATTGTGGCTGTGGAGCCCGAAGATTCTCCCGTACTTTCCGGTGGAAAGCCCGGTCCCCATAAAATACAAGGTATCGGTGCGGGATTTGTGCCGAAGAACTATAACAGTGCCGTGATAGACGGAGTGCTGCAGGTATCCAATGATGATGCCATCCGTACGGGTCGCGAACTGGCGAAGTATGAGGGATTGCTGGTCGGCATCTCTTCGGGGGCTGCCGTTGCTGCGGCTGCCCGCCTGGCAAGGTTGCCCGAAAATGAGGGTAAGACGATTGTCGTGCTGCTGCCCGATACGGGAGAACGGTATCTTTCGACGCTGTTGTATGCGTTTGAGGAATACCCGTTGTAAGAGTAAACATTTCTGCCGGTTATCCGCTCCATCAATGTGGAGCAGGTAACCGGCAGATGGTATTTATAGTTCGCTTGGTCTTAACCCGAACGACCGGCAGCTCATTTTCTCTACTTTCACTTCCCATATCTTGACATTACGTACGGCAGGTTCGGCATATTTGCATTCATTCTCCGTATATTGCTTCATCAGCATGTCGAGTACGCGTCGCTTCTCTTCCATGTCTTCCACGAAGTGTACTTTCCCACGACAGATAACACTGCGCGACTTCATGCTGTAGCTGCATGCCACTTGCCGGTGCATATAGACCAGTTCGTGTCCTTCGCAGAAGGTGATGCAAACTTGCGGGTGCTTTGTTATCATCTCCACTTTACTGCCTTCCGGGCCGGAATGCAAGTATATCACTCCGTCTTGATAGGCAAAGTTCATGGGAACCGCATATGGGTTTCCTTCAAGGTCTGTGATGCCCACTATGCAGTATGGGCATTTGCGGATAATTTCCTCAATCTGTGTAGGGTCTGTAATAGTAATTGTCTTCATCGTGCAGGTCTCATCCCCGGTCTCTCTCTGAAAGAAAGGGACTGGGGATGATTTTAAATTATAGGGTTATTCTATACCAGTGCAAAATCCAGTTGCTTCTTCTCCAGATTGGCGCGTGCCACTTTGACGGTGATGGCGTCTCCCAGGCTGTATATCCGGTTTTTGCGGCGTCCGCGCAGGCAGTAGTTCTTTTCGTCGAATTCGTAATAGTCATCGTCGAGGTCGCGGATAGGAATCATGCCTTCGCACTTGTTCTCATTCAGCTCCACGTAGAGTCCCCATTCCGTTACGCCGGAGATGACGCCGTCGAAGGTCTGTCCCAGGCGTTCGGTCATGAATTCTACTTGCTTGTACTTGATGGAGGCGCGTTCTGCATTGGCGGCTATCTGCTCCATGCTGCTGCTGTGCTCGCAGAGGGCTTCGTATTTCTGTTCGGACACGGTGCGGCCTCCCTGGTCCAAGTACTTGGTGAGCAGACGGTGCACCATCATATCCGGATAGCGGCGGATGGGCGAGGTGAAATGGGTGTAGTAATCGAAAGCCAGACCATAGTGCCCCACGTTATGTACGGAGTAGCGTGCCTTCTGCATGGCGCGGATGGAGACGGTTTCAATCAAGTTCTCCTCCTTCTTGCCCTGGATGTCGTCCAACAGGTGGTTGATAGACTTGGAGATGTCGGTCTTTGTACCGCTGGTACGCAGCTTGTAGCCGAAACGGGCAATGAACTGTGCCAGATTGTCCAGCTTTTCCGGGTCGGGGAGGTCATGGATACGGTAAGGCAGCACTTTGGCTTTCTTGCCTTTGGGCACACGGCCTATCTTTTCGGCTACGGTACGGTTGGCAAGCAGCATGAACTCCTCTATCAGCTTGTTGGCATCTTTCGACTCCTTGAAGTAGACGCTGACGGGTTTGCCCTTCTCGTCAATTTCGAACTTCACTTCGTAGCGGTCGAAGTTGATGGCTCCTGCCTTAAAGCGGTTCTCACGCAATATTTTGGCAAGCTTATCCAGTTGGAGCACTTCTTCCTGGAAGTCTCCTTTGCCGGTTTCTATAATCTCCTGGGCTTCTTCGTAGGTGAAGCGGCGGTCGCTCTTGATGACGGTATGTACCACGCGTGAGTTCTTCACTTCGCCTTTTTCCGTCATTTCAAAGATGACGGAGTAGGCAAGCTTCTCTTCGTCGGGGCGGAGTGAACAGATGAAATTACACAACCGTTCGGGGAGCATCGGGATGGTGCGGTCTACGAGGTAGACGGATGTGGCACGCTTCTCGGCTTCCTTGTCTATGATGCCGCTCTCTTTCACGTAATGGGTCACGTCGGCGATATGTACGCCCACTTCCCAAAGTCCCTCTTTCAGTTTGCGGATGGAGAGGGCGTCGTCGAAGTCCTTGGCATCTTTGGGGTCGATGGTGAAGGTGGTTACGCCCCGGAAGTCCTCGCGTCGGGCTATTTCATCGGCGGAGATTTCGGCGGGTATCTTGTCAGCGGCTTTCTCTACGGCAGCTGGATAGACATAAGGCAGCCCGAATTCCGCGAGGATGGCATGCATCTCGGTGGTGTTGTCTCCGGCGCGTCCCAGGATGTCGATTACCTGACCGATGGGGTTTTTGGCTTTGTCGGGCCATTCCACCACCTTTACGATGGCTTTGTCGCCCGTTTTGCCGCCTTTCAGTTTCTCTTTGGGGATGAAGATGTCGTTGGCAAGCGTACGGTTTTCCGTTACAAGGAAAGCGTATGACTTGGCAACTTCCAGGGTACCCACGAAGGTGTCGTTGGCACGTTCCAGTATCTCGATGACTTCTCCTTCGGCTTCGCGTCCGCGGCGCTTGGCATAGAAGGCGATACGCACTTTATCATTGTTCATGGCGTGTGCCGAGTTGCGTTCGGCTATGAATATCGGTTCACCTCCATCTTCGGGGATGAAGGAGTTCTTGCCATTGCTTTTGCGCTGGAAGGTTCCGGTCATTTCCACGCCGTGGTTGTTCAGTTTGTATTTGTGCTTGTCCACTTCTGTGATGTAGTCGTCCATCGACAGTTCGGACAAGATGTCCATGCACAGCATCTTCAGCGGATGTGTGGTGAGGTGGAGTTGTTCAAAGATGTATTTCAGGGATAATACTTCGTCTTGCTTTGTGTGGAAGAATTCCAGCAGTACTTTGACGAGCTCTTTCTTCTTCATGCGTTTGCCGGCTTTCTTTTCTTTCTTTTTGGCCATAATGTTATGATGTATTTTATGTATAAATAGAGATTCTGTGTCAATCTGTGTAATCTGTGGTGATTACCTCTTGCAAAGTAAACAAATAAATACGTTCCTTCGTTCACTCAGACTTCAAAATATTATCATTCTATTGAAAATAATGAAGGAACGACAGATTGTAATGGATTTATGTACTATATTTGCACACAAAGTGAAGATAGGCTGTACCTTAGACGAAAAGCAGATGGAAATGCAAACTCTGAACAAAAAAGCAGATGCCACACGGGAAAAAGACATTTACCGGGTGACGGTTGTGGGAAGTGTGGTAAACTTTCTCTTGCTTGTCTTCAAATTCTTTGCAGGTATTGTAGGTCACAGTGCCGCCATGCTGGCGGATGCGGTACATTCTTTGTCGGATTTCATTACAGATATTATTGTCATTGTTTTTGTGCGCATTTCGGCAAAGCCCGAAGATGAAGGACACGATTACGGTCATGGCAAGTACGAGACGCTGGCAACTGCCATTATCGGTATTTTTCTGTTGTTTGTGGGATTCGGCATTTTCTGGAACGGGGCTTCCTCCATTTACCGTTTCCTGCAAGGCGGCTCTCTGCAGGAACCCGGTATACTGGCACTGGTGGCTGCATTGGTATCCATCGTTTTCAAGGAAGTGCTTTATCAATATACCGTATTCAAGGGCAGGAAGTTGAATTCGCAGGCGGTTGTTGCCAATGCCTGGCATCACCGGAGTGACGCGTTTTCGTCCATAGGCACGGCAGCGGGTATAGGTGGCGCCATTCTTTTGGGTGACCATTGGCGGGTGCTGGACCCGGTGGCAGCGGTTATTGTCAGCTTCTTCATTATGAAGGTGGCTGTGCAGTTGTTGATACCGTGTGTGGACGAACTGTTGGAGAAATCATTGCCTGCCGAGGTGGAGGATGAGATACTGAAGACGATTCTCTCTTTTCCCGGTATCAGCTCGCCGCATCACCTTCGTACGCGCCGCATCGGCAGTTATTGTGCCATCGAGGTGCATGTGCGTATGGATGGCAGCATCTCGCTGGAGGAAGCCCACGAGACGGCAACGGCGGTGGAGAACAAGTTGAAAAGGCAGTTCGGCAAAGGAACACTGGTCAGCATCCATGTGGAGCCGGTGAAGAAGAGTAACGAGGCGACAGAGTAACACAAGGAGCGTCAAGGTGACGGACCGGATGAAAAGTAATTAGTAATTTGTAACTGAAGAAGTGGAATCGATTTTAATTACAGGAGCAAGCGGATTTATCGGAAGTTTCATCGTGGAGGAGGCGTTGAAGCGCAAGTTCGGTGTGTGGGCGGGTGTACGTTCGTCCAGCAGCCGCGAGTATCTGCGTGACCGCAAGATACATTTCCTCGAACTGGACTTTGCGCACCCCAATGAACTGAGGGCACAACTCTCGGGACATAAAGGGACCTACAATAAGTTTGATTATATTGTCCATTGTGCCGGTGTGACGAAGTGTGTGGACAAGAACGAATTCGATTTGGTGAATTATCTGCAGACCAAATACTTCATCGATACGCTGAGGGAGCTGAACATGATTCCCAAGCAGTTTATCTTCATCAGTACGCTGAGTGTGTTCGGCCCGGTACGCGAGAGGACCTACGACCCGATTATGGAGAGTGACCCCCCTTCACCCAATACCGCCTACGGACTCAGTAAACTGAAAACAGAACTTTATTTGCAGAGTATTCCGGGTTTCCCCTACGTCATCTACCGGCCGACGGGTGTATACGGGCCGCGTGAGAAGGATTATTATCTTATGGCAAAGTCCATCCGGCAGCATACGGACTTTTCTGTAGGCTTCTGCCGCCAGGACTTGACGTTTGTATATGTAAAGGATATCGTGCAGGCCGTCTTCCTCGGGATAGAGAAGCAGGTGTCCCGCCGCGCCTATTTCCTGGCTGACGGGAAGGTGTATAGCAGCCGTGCTTTTTCCGATTTGATAAGGAAAGAATTGGGCAATCCGTTTGTTATTCGCTTGAGATGTCCGTTAATTGTATTGAAAGTCGTATCTTTGCTCGCTGAATTTTGGGCGAAGCGGCAGAACAAGACCAGTACGCTCAATTCGGACAAGTATAGAATAATGAAACAACGCAACTGGCAGTGTGACATCACACCGGCCGTCGAGGAACTGGGCTTCAGTCCTGAGTACGACCTGGAACGGGGTGTAAAGGAAACCATTGCCTGGTATAAGGATAAGGGATGGCTTTAGATTTATTTAAAAGGGTAGAAACCCGTAAGGGGCTTTTTGCGGTAGAGAAGATTACGCTGATATACAATTTGCTGACTTCCATTCTCATTCTGTTTCTTTTTCAGGAAATGGATCATCCGGTGCAGATGCTTGCAGACCGTGTTGTCATTGCGGGTATGACGTTCCTGCTGATGTATCTTTACCGGCTGGCACCCTGCAAGTTCTCTGCCTTTGTGCGCATAGCCATCCAGATGTCACTGCTTTCCTATTGGTATCCCGACACCTTTGAGTTCAACCGGATATTCCCCAATCTCGACCACATGTTCGCGTCGGTGGAGCAGTGGATGTTTGGCGGACAGCCTGCTGTGTGGTTCTGTGAAAGGTTTCCGCAGATGTGGGTGAGCGAGCCGTTTAATATGGGGTACTTCTTCTATTATCCGATGATTCTGCTGGTGGTGGTGTGGTATTTCCTTTATCGTTTCGACCTTTTCGAGAAGGTTTCGTTCGTTATCGTCACCGCTTTCTTCATCTATTACCTTATTTATATCTTCGTCCCCGTTGCCGGGCCGCAGTTCTACTTTCCCGCCATTGGAAGCGACCATGTGGCGCAAGGTATCTTTCCGTCCATCGGTGACTATTTCCATCACCATCAGGAACTTCTTCCCGGTCCGGGCTATGAGCACGGCTTCTTCTACAACCTGGTGGAGAGTTCCCAGCAGGTGGGTGAGCGCCCCACGGCTGCTTTTCCCAGTTCGCACGTCGGAATGTCTACGGTACTGATGATTATGGCATGGCGTGGCAGCAAGCGTCTGTTTGCCTGCTTGTTTCCTTTCTATCTGCTGTTGTGCGGGGCTACGGTCTATATCCAGGCACATTACCTGATAGACTCTATCGTGGGTTTCGTATCGGCTTTCGGCATTTATATCCTGGCCACGTGGATGTTCAAGCGATGGTTTGCGCAGCCGATGTTCCGCTAGTCGGGCACGGTGATTATCTTTCCACTGTCTGTGGGCAATACCAATGTACGCGGATAAACTTCTGCCGGAAGTGAATGCTGGAAGTTTACGATGAGCTGTTTGAGCAGTTTTTTCTTTTTCATAAAGACATATTTATGGGATTCTTTCTTTCTTGGGAAGACGAATATAGGGACTTGTTTCTTTCTGCCAAAGAAACAATGTTTTTTTTCTTGCCTCCTTGTTGGCAAGGTTTTGCCTTCCCATTGGCAAGGCTTTGCCACCGCGTTGGCAAAACTTTGCCATAGGCATGGCAAAAGTTTGCCAAGGGCAAGGCAAGTGGTTGGCAAAATTTCTTGCTGACAGACAGTGAGTTATGCGGATGGCAACAAAGCCTGTCATCTGCGTCTGAATACTCCCCCCCTCTCAGAAGCTATTCAAGAAGGAGCGTGAGGATGATTGCTCAAGTATCGGACTCGATGGTAAAAATCGTATGCGGTTTTCTCCTATGGCAGCAACGGCTCTATCTCTTCGAAGATGCGGTACAGTTCCTCCTTCGTCTCTGCCCGCAGCATGGCTATCCGGGTGTCGCGGAAATTGGGAATCCCTTTGAAGAGCGGGCTTGCTGCCAGGTGGCGGCGCACGTGCAGTATGCCCCGTCGTTCATCCAGCAGGTTGACGCTGTCTTCCACTTCCTGGCGGAGTACGTTCAGCCGCCATTCGGAACTCAGCGGAGGGAGTTCTTCGCCCGTCTCCAAATAATGCTTCACTTCCTTAAAGAACCACGGGCGGCCGAAGCTGGCACGGCCTATCATGATGGCGTCCACACCGTAGAGGTCGAAGCATTCTTTGGCCCGTTGGGGAGTGGTGATATCACCGTTGCCGATGATGGGAATGTGCATGCGTGGGTTCTTTTTCACCTCGCCGATAAGTGTCCAGTCCGCCTCGCCGGTATACATCTGGGCGCGGGTACGGCCGTGGATGGTGAGGGCGGCAATGCCGCAGTCCTGCAACTGCTCGGCAAGGTCTACGATGATTTTACTGTTGGCATCCCAGCCCAGGCGGGTCTTCACGGTGACGGGAATCTTCACGGCATCTACCACGGCACGAGTGATTTCCAGCATCAGCGGAATGTTCTGTAGCATACCGGCACCGGCACCCTTGCCGGCAACGCGCTTCACGGGGCAGCCGAAGTTGATGTCCAGCGTGTCCGGATGTGCCTGCTCCACAATGCGGGCGGCTTCTACCATGGTAGCGGTGTCCCGTCCGTATATCTGTATGGCTACGGGCCGCTCTTCATCGCTGATGTTCAGTTTCTGCTGGGTCTTGCCTACGGAGCGTATCAAGGCATCGGCAGAAACGAACTCGGTATATACCATGTCTGCTCCGAAGTGCTTGCACATCAGGCGGAAAGCAGGGTCGGTGACGTCCTCCATCGGGGCGAGGAATACGGGGCGTGGGCCCAGGTCTATATCTTTAATCTTCATAATCTAAGCGGATTTGTCCGCAAAAGTACAGAAAAAAGCCTACCTTTGCATACTCTAATTCAAAAAGAAATGATGAAACACTCAATCAGTGACTTCGAAATCATGGCACCGGTAGGCTCGCGCGAATCTCTCGCAGCAGCCATACAAGCAGGTGCCGACTCCATCTATTTCGGTATCGAGAACCTGAACATGCGTGCCCGTTCGGCAAATACCTTCACTATCGACGATTTGCGGGAGATAGCCCGGACGTGCGACGAACATGGCATGAAGAGCTACCTCACCGTCAATACCATTATATACGACCATGACATTCCGCTGATGCGTACCATTGTAGATGCGGCAAAGGCGGCAGGCATCTCGGCAGTCATTGCCGCTGATGTGGCAGTGATGAGTTATGCCCGGCAGATAGGGCAGGAGGTACACCTCAGCACACAGCTCAACATCAGCAACGTGGAAGCCCTGCGCTTCTATGCGCAGTTTGCCGATGTGGTGGTGCTGGCGCGTGAGTTGAATCTGGAGCAAGTGGCAGAAATCTACCGCCATATCCGTGAGGAGAATATCTGTGGACCCAGCGGAGAGCAGATACGTATAGAGATGTTCTGCCACGGTGCCCTTTGCATGGCAGTCAGCGGAAAGTGTTATCTCTCATTGCATGAGATGAACCACTCTGCCAACCGTGGTGCTTGCATGCAGGTATGCCGCCGTAGTTATACGGTGCGCGACAAGGAGACGGATGTGGAATTGGAGGTGGACAACCAATACATCATGTCCCCCAAAGACTTAAAAACTATCCACTTCATGAACAAGATGCTGGATGCAGGTGTTCGTGTTTTCAAAATAGAAGGACGTGCCCGCGGACCCGAGTACGTGCGCACGGTAGTGGAGTGTTACAAAGAAGCCATCCGTTCCTATCTGGACGATACATTCACCGATGAGAAAATTGCCCGGTGGGACGAACGTTTGAAGACGGTCTTCAATCGTGGTTTCTGGGACGGCTACTACCTGGGACAACGCTTGGGCGAATGGACCAAGAACTACGGCTCTGCCGCTACGGAACGTAAAATCTATGTGGGTAAGGGCATCCGCTACTTCTCAAACATCGGTGTGGCAGAGTTCCTGGTAGAAGCAGCCGAAGTGAGCGTAGGCGACAAGTTGCTGATTACGGGTCCCACAACGGGTGCCGAATTCGTCACTTTGGACGAGGCACGCGTCGATTTGAAACCCGTGCAGACTGTAAAGAAAGGCCAGCATTTCTCGATGAAATCGGTGAAAATACGTCCCAGTGACAAACTCTACAAGCTGGTCAGCGTAGAGGAACTGAAGAAGTTCAAAGGCTTGGATGTGGAGAAACAACGTGGCTAAGTATCAAATAGTAAATAGTCCAATAGTAAATATGAATTATATCTATGAACTTCCCATGAAGGTGCGCGACTATGAATGCGACCTGCAAGGCATCGTCAATAATGCCAATTATCAGCATTATCTGGAGCATACGCGCCATGAGTTTCTGTTGAGTGCCGGCGTCAGCTTTGCCGGACTGCACGAGCAGGGGGTAGACCCGGTAGTGGCACGTATCAATATGGCTTTCAAGACTCCCCTGAGGAGTGGTGACGAGTTTGTCTCCAAACTCTACATGAAGAAGGAGGGTATCAAGTACGTCTTTTACCAAGATATCTTCCGTGCTTCCGACGGCAAAGTCTGCCTCAAAGGCGTGGTAGAGACCGTGTGTGTAGTCAATGGCCGGTTGAGCGACAGCGAACTGTTCGACCGCCTTTTTGCCCCTTATCTCAACCTGTGTAAGTCCGTGTAATCTTTGGTGGAATGAACAGTGACGAACGGATTTGCAGTATAGCTCTCACACTTTGCCCCGGTATAGGACATATCGGGGCAAAGCGTTTAATAGAGGGTACGGGCAGTGCTGCCGAAGTATTCAGTCGGCGGAAGGAGCTCCCCGAAATCATGCCCGGTGTGAATCCGGGGGTAGTGACGGCTCTTGATTGTCCCGCTGCCTTTCTGCGTGCCGAGCAGGAGATGGAGTTTGTAGAGAAGAATCGTCTTTCCTGCCTGACGTTGAAGGATGAGGCTTACCCTTCGCGCTTGCGTGAATGTGAAGATGCGCCGATTGTACTTTTCTTTAAAGGAAACACCGATTTCAACCGCCTGCATGTCATCGATATGGTAGGTACACGTCGTGCCACCGATTACGGCAAGCAATTCTGTGCCGACTTCCTGCGCGATTTGGCCGTTCTTTGTCCCGATGTGCTGGTAGTAAGCGGACTGGCCTACGGGATAGATATCCATGCCCATCGGGTCGCTTTGGCAAATCATCTCCCTACCATTGCTGTCCTTGCTCACGGACTGGACCGCATTTATCCGTATGTCCACCGGAAAACAGCCATCGACATGCTGGCACAAGGTGGACTGCTGACCGAATTCCTTACCGGGACGAATCCGGACAAGCATAACTTTGTTAGCCGTAACCGTATTGTGGCGGGTATGAGTGATGCTACCATTGTGGTGGAGTCTGCCGCAAAGGGAGGTTCCCTTATCACTGCAGAGTTGGCGGAGGGATACCATCGTGACTGTTTTGCCGTTCCGGGACGTGTTACGGACGAATCTTCCATCGGTTGCAACCGGTTGATACGCGACAACAAGGCCGCCCTTATCCAGAGTGCGGAAGAGTTTGTGCAGATTATGGGCTGGGCCGTAGCGGAGCAGCCTGCCCGGACAGAAGGTATCCAGCGTAATCTCTTCCCGGAACTGACGGAAGAGGAGGAGCTCGTTGTGCGTATTCTTATGCGGCAGGGAGACCTCCATATCAATGCGATGGTGGTGGAAGCGGACATACCCGTCAACCGGATGAGTGCCTTGCTTTTTGAGTTGGAGATGAAGGGAGTGGTCAAGGCAATGGTGGGCGGTGTCTATCACTTGCTGACTTGAGCGCGGCAGGTCTCTTGCCTTACATGGACGGTTTCCCGTATTTCATGATGAACTTTTCCGGGTGGTCCGTCGCTATGATGTCTACCCCCAGGTCGACTGCCTTCTGGTTCTCTTCCGTCTTGTCGTCCAGCCCCAGGACGAGTGCCAGTACCTGCAGGTTGTGCTCACGGCATTTCTTTACGAATTGCGGGGTAAGGGAGTCAATCCAGACGACAGCGATGTCGGGGTGCAGTTCCTTTACGACATGCTCTATGTCTTTTTCACTTTTGATGTAGGCTTGCAGGGTTCTTACCTCGGGTGCCATCTTTCTGAAGCATTTGGCATGATACTCCTTGCTGAAGGTGAAGTTGCAGTTTTCCAGCATGCCTTCGTCCTTTATCAGATTCAGTAATTGGTGCAGACCGCCGTTGCGGTAGTCGATGGTGATTCTTAAACCGTGCTCTTTGGCCTTGCGTAGCAGGTCGGTAAGACGTAGTACCCGTTGTCCGGCAAATCGGGGCGCAAACCAAGAGCCGGCATCCAGTGTGTCGATGTCGGCGGACAGCCATTGGGAGATGGCGCCGGTACCGTTGGTGGTACGGTCGAGGGTGGAATCGTGCAGTACGTAGAAGACACTGTCCTTACTGATGCAGACATCGCATTCTATATTGCCTACACCGTATTTGATGCACGAATCTACGGATGCCATTGTGTTTTCGGGAGCGATGGTGGCGGCACCACGGTGTGCGCTGGTTAGGGGTATCTTGGTGGTGGCAGCAGGCCGTTGGGAACATCCTGCGGTAAGTAGGATTATGGAAAGCAATGCGAGTACCGGTTTTTTCATAATGGGCTCAAGTGGTGATGTTTTCTTCTTTAACAGTTATAAAAGCCATCGAAGATAGCTATTTTTTGTCATTCGGAGAAACGTATGGGCATAAAAAAAGGAGTACCGCTGTACTCCAACCTTTGTTAACCTTAAATCTAATACTATGAAAAAAATCACATTACAAATGTAAGGTTCCCGTTGTTATCTTCCAAATTTCAGAATGTTCCTGCTACTTCTTTTGTATTTCTTTCACTGAATTTTACTGTTTTCGCACACGGATTGACTTTTTGAGAGAGAAGAATCTATTCACAGCGTCCCGGATAAGGCAGAAGTTGCAAATCTGTTTCAATCGTTTCACAGAACCTTTCAGCCTTTGAAAAGAGTGATGGAAAGTGATTTTTATTCGGTAATTATCTTCTACTTTTGTTTGTATACAACGCGAAATTATGGGAAAACGCATTTTTATATATGTCTTTTGGCTACTCCTTTTTTGCATGATGTCGGGGCAGGTAATAGGGCAGAATAAGTCGGTAGAATCCCATAGCCATACTTGTAAAACGGTGCTGGCGTTAAAAAATAATTTGCTTTACGACCTGGCCTTGGCTCCGAACATAGAAGTGGAGCTGCCATTGAGAAAGAGGTGGTCTTTGAATGTTGAGTACAAATGTCCTTGGTGGTCTGACAGCGGATGTGGTTTCTGTTATCAGTTCCTTTCGGGAGGGACAGAGGTACGTTACTGGTTGGGAAACCGCTATACGCATGGAATATTGTTCGGACATTTCCTGGGAGCATATGCCGAAGGAGGTACCTATGATTTTCAGTTGAAAAAGGAGAAGGGATACCGGGGGAAGTATTACGCTGCTGCAGGAATAACTTATGGATACGTGCGTCCACTGGCTCGGCATCTGGCGATTGAATTCAGTGTGGGCATTGGATACTTGGATACGGAGTACAGGAAATATACTTCTTATGGAAATGACTTGGTTTGGGTCAGTAGTGGAAAGTATCACTTTATCGGGCCGACAAAAGCAAAAATTTCTTTGGTATGGCTTCTAACGTCGGGGAGATGAGTGGTATGAAAGATGCACGGCATATGATTCTCTGGCTGTTCTTCGGACTGTTGCCAATGCTGGGAAGCTGTGACTTCCGCGATATGCTGGATGATTATCCCGTTAGCGGAGTACAGATTAAACTGGATTGGAAAGGAGTGACGGATAAGCTGCCGCAGACCATGCGGATTATCTTCTATCCGAAAGATACTCAGGGGAGAAAGGTTGAAAGTTATCTGCCTGCCGGAGGGGGTGAGGTGAAGGTACCGCCGGGGAAGTATGCGGTGGTGACCTATAACTTCAATACGGAGAGTATACAGATACGGGGCGACGAGAGTTATGAGACGATTGAGGCTTTTACGGGACACTGTACGGGGCTGGATGTACACGAAAATATGGTTTGGTCGCCCGACCCTTTGTATGTGGTGGCTTTGGACGAGGTGGAAATAGGGCAGAGTGATGTGGCGCTTCCGTTGGACTGGAAGCCGGAAGCGGTAGTGGACCATTATTCCTTTGATATAAAGGTGGAAGGATGGGATAGAATATCGAGCATCATCTGCCATGTGGACGGCTTGAACGGAAGTTACTTTATAGGCAACCGTGCTTGCCATTTGAGCGAGGTACCTATATGTGTGGATACAAAGCGTGAAAACGGGCTTTTATGGGGGTATTTCTCCAGTTTTGTATTACTGAAAGATACCAAGACCCGTGCGGATAGTCCTATGTTGCTGACACTGAAGATTGTGAAACGAGATAAAACGGTTCAAGAGGTGAAGGTAGACATCACGGAAGTGATTGAAACAGCTCCTCCCTCGGGAGGAGGCGAAGAAGAACCTGATGTGGGCGTTCCTGGGTCGGAAATCCATATCGAGGTTCCCGTACCGGAGGACAAGGTTGTAGTGGATGATTTGGAACCGGGAACCGATGAAGGAGATGGAGGGATTGGTGGCGATGTGGACGATTGGGATGATGAGACGGATGTGGAGCTACCGGTGAATTGATAGCAAACAGACAAATAAATATATTAACTTTAATAACAGACAATTATGAAGAAGGTTTTATTTTTGGCTTTGGCTGCAGCAGCAGTAATGAGTTGCTCGGAAAGTGAGGAGATAGAGAATGCCGGACAAAAGGCGGAGATTAAATTGGGAACAGTAGTGGGTAACACTACGAGAGCCGCAGTGACTGATTTGCCGGAATTGCAGAAGGTAGGGTTCACTGTGTATGCTTATAATACGGGAGCAACAACAATGGCCTCCGTTGCGACTTTTGATGCGATGAAGGAATTCATGACAGATGTTAAAGTAACCTATAGTGCTCCCGACTGGAGTTTGACTGGGGGAACATATTATTGGCCAATGACGGATAACTTGCAGTTCTTTGCTTACGGGAATCCGGGTACCGGAGCCTTGACGTACAATCAACCGGCTGCTGGTGCTATATATCCTTCCATTACTTATACGGTAGCAGATGTAGCTGCCCAAACGGACTTGGTAGCCGCGAAAGTGACGGATGCAACCAAGGCATCAAATGCCAGTGGGGTATCTTTGAAATTCGGCCATATACTGACCCAAATAAATTTCACTGTCAAGGCAGCCGACGCTTTGACTTATAAACTGAAAACACTTACAATATCCGGCGTGCACAATAAGGGAACTTATGGTTTTGATGATTCAACATGGAAGTCACAGGAAGGAACAGCCACTTATGCACATACGATTGACGATGGTGCATTGGAAGTGAATACAACGGGTGTGGAAGTGAATACAGCCTGGATGTTGATGCCCCAGACGTTGGATACGAACGCCAAAATCAATGTTGTCTATGACATCTATGAGAAAGACGTTCTTCTTGATACTGTAACTTCCGCCATTGACTTGAATGATACACAAGCCTGGGGTGAAGGCAAAAAGATACGTTATACGCTGACGCTGGCCAATAAGGCGGCAAAAGTAACCTTTGTACCTGAAGTTGGTCCATGGAGTACGGCTGATGATACGAACGTGGAAAAATAAAACGGCACTGTCCGCAATAAAAAACTGAATTACTTCTATTTTATTCATTCCCCGAAACTTCTTTATGAAAGTTTTCGGGGAATGTTTCTTTTATGAGTATTATTTATCTATTTTTGTCACTGCAACAAACAAATCTACTTGCCGATGCCCAACTCTTCTGCTTGCAGAGGTAAAAAACAATGCGCTCAATGTCCCAAGGCTGTGGACAATGCAATAATATATGCTTCCCACCTCAGAGGATTCCATCTGCCGGCGCGAAAGTGTGAGGAAAATATTATAATTTTCCTGCTGAAAGGAGAAGTGCTTGTCAACAGTAAGGAGTATGCGGGAACTGTGTTGCATGCAGGTGAGTTCATCCTTCAAGCTATTGGTTCCAAGTACGAAATACTTGCCATGACGGATGTGGAATGCGTTTGTTACCGGTTCAGTAAGCCTGAATTCTTCTGTGAGGACCGGTATAACCATATTATGAAAGAGGTTACCCCTCCATTGATATTCTATCCTTTGACCATTACTCCCGAGTTGCAGCTCTTTCTGGAAAGTTCCAAGGCCTATTTGTCCGAGGAGAAGATTTGCCGGGAAATGCTTTGTTTCAAACGGAAAGAACTTGCTTTCATTCTTGGAAATTACTACTCCGACTATGAGCTTTCCATGCTGATACATCCTCTTGCCCAGTATACTAATTCCTTCCACTACTTTGTCTTGCAGAATCATGCCAAAGTCAAGACGGTAGAGGAACTTGCCCAGTTGGGAGGATATACAGTAGCTACTTTCCGGCGTATATTCAATTCTGTTTTTCATCAACCGGTGTACGAGTGGATGATGGAACGGAGGAAGGAAAGCGTGGTTTATGAACTTCGTTATACGGATGCTTCTATATCAGAGATTTGCTATAAATATGGCTTTGAATCGCTGCCTCATTTTTCCAATTTCTGCAAAAAGAATTTCGGGGCTTCTCCCCGTAGCTTGCGTGCCGGCAATTTATCTGAAGTAAACGGCATGTCATAAAAAAACTCCTCCGGCGGTTTCCCGGCAGAGGAGTCTCTTGTGATATTAATCAAATATAGTGAAAGCTGAGTGATAAATCTGAGCTTGCTCAAAAGGTTTATCCGAAGCGCATCCTATATTATTTGCAGAAAGACCGGATTAGTCTTTCAGTTTCGCAATGATAAAGTCGCGGTTCAGGCGAGCAATGTTGCTGATGGAAACATTCTTCGGGCATTCAGCTTCGCACGCACGAGTGTTTGTACAGTTACCGAAACCGAGTTCGTCCATCTTGCTCAACATAGCCTTGGCACGGCGCAATGCTTCCGGTTTGCCTTGGGGCAACAGGTTCAGCTGGCTCACCTTGGCAGAAACGAACAGCATAGCAGAACCGTTCTTACAAGCAGCCACACAAGCACCACAACCGATACAGCTGGCAGCATCCATAGCCTCGTCAGCGATGGGCTTCGGAATCAGGATAGCGTTGGCATCCTGGGGAGCACCGGTACGTACGCTGACGTAGCCGCCTGCCTGCATAATCTTGTCGTAGGCCGTACGGTCGACCATCAAGTCCTTGATAACCGGGAAACCGGCAGAGCGCCACGGTTCAACAGTGATGGTATCGCCGTCGTTGAAACGACGCATATAAATCTGGCAAGTCGTAGCGCCGGTTGCAGGACCGTGGGGATGTCCGTTGATGTAGAGCGAACACATACCGCAGATACCTTCGCGGCAGTCGTGGTCGAATACAACCGGTTCTTTACCTTCAGAAATCAGCTGTTCGTTCAAGATATCCAGCATTTCGAGGAATGAAGTATCGCCCGGGATATCTTTCATTTGGTATGTTTCAAAAGCGCCTTTTGCTTTCGGACCCTTCTGGCGCCATACCTTGAGCGTAAATGATATATTTTTATCCATTTTCTTTAATTCTTTAAATGTTCAACTTCCCGATTAGCTCTTGTAGTTACGAGTCTGTACCTTGATTGCTTCGTAAACCAGCGGCTCTTTCAGCAATACCGGTTCCTTTTCGTCAGAACCCTGATATTCCCAGCAAGCCACGTAGAAGTAGTTTTCATCGTCACGCTTGGCTTCGCCTTCTTCAGTCTGATATTCTTCACGGAAGTGACCGCCGCAGCTTTCGTTACGGTTCAGTGCATCGTAAGCAACCAGCTCGCCCATAGTGATGAAGTCGTACAGACGGATAGCCTTGTCGAGTTCTACATTCATACCTTCCTTGTCGCCCGGGATGAACAGTTCTTTCTCGAACTCCTTGCGGACTTCTTTCAGCTTCTTCAGACCTTCCTTCAAGCCTTCGGCCGTACGTCCCATACCTACATATTCCCACATAATGTGGCCCAGTTCCTTGTGGATAGAGTCTACAGACTTCTTACCCTTGATGTTCATCATCCAGTCAATCTTCTCCTGAACGGCCTTTTCTGCAGCTGCAAATTCGGGCAGGTCGGTAGAGAAACGGGGAACTGTAATCTGGTCGGCCAGGTAATTCTGGATAGTGTAAGGCAATACGAAGTAACCGTCGGCCAGACCTTGCATCAGCGCAGAAGCACCGAGGCGGTTTGCACCGTGGTCGGAGAAGTTACATTCACCAATAGCGAACAGACCCTTGATGGAGGTCATCAGTTCATAGTCAACCCAGATACCGCCCATGGTATAGTGGATAGCCGGATAAATCATCATCGGGTTTTCGTATGGGCTGACATCAGTGATTTCTTCATACATATCGAAGAGGTTGCCGTAACGTTGTGCAACGACATCTTTACCCAGACGGTTGATAGCTTCGGAGAAGTCAAGGAATACGGCAAGGCCGGTGTTGTTCACGCCATAACCCTTGTCGCAGCGTTCTTTGGCTGCGCGGCTGGCAACGTCACGCGGAACGAGGTTACCGAATGCCGGATAACGGCGTTCCAGGTAGTAGTCGCGGTCTTCCTCGGGAATATCTTTTCCTTGCAGTGTACCTTCCTGCAGTTTCTTGGCATCTTCCAGCTTCTTCGGAACCCAGATACGACCATCGTTACGCAGAGATTCGGACATCAAAGTCAGCTTAGACTGCTTGTCACCGTGAACCGGGATACAAGTGGGGTGAATCTGTACGTAAGCAGGGTTGGCAAACCAGGCACCTTTACGGTAGCAAGCCATTGCTGCAGAGCAGTTACATGCCATTGCATTGGTAGAAAGGAAGTAGGCATTGCCGTAACCACCGGTAGCGATTACCACAGCGTGGGCGGCAAAACGTTCCAATTTACCGGTAACGAGGTTCTTTGCAATGATACCGCGGGCACGTCCGTCAATGAGGACAACGTCTTCCATTTCGTAGCGGGTATACAGTTTCACAGTGCCTACGTTCACCTGGCGGCTCAATGCAGAGTATGCACCCAGCAACAGCTGCTGTCCGGTCTGACCCTTGGCATAGAAAGTACGGGATACCTGAGCACCACCGAAAGAACGGTTGTCCAGTGTACCGCCGTATTCGCGGGCGAAAGGAACACCTTGTGCAACGCATTGGTCGATAATATTGTTGGATACTTCAGCCAGACGGTAAACGTTGGCTTCGCGGGCACGGTAGTCGCCACCCTTTACTGTATCGTAGAACAGACGGTATACAGAGTCACCGTCGTTTTGGTAATTCTTAGCAGCATTGATACCACCTTGTGCAGCGATGGAGTGTGCACGGCGCGGAGAGTCCTGGATGCAGAAGTTGAATACTCTGAAACCCATTTCGCCCAGAGAGGCGGCAGCACTGGCACCGGCAAGTCCGGTTCCTACTACGATGATGTCCAGACGACGTTTGTTGGCAGGGTTTACTAATTTTTGGTGAGCCTTATAATTGGTCCATTTCTCAGCCACCGGTCCTTCCGGTATTTTAGAATCTATCTTAGTCATAATGCAATTTACAATTTAGTCATTTACAATTTGAATTTAGCAAGCGCCGCACAATGATTTTGCAAAGAATACGACAACTACCAGAGCGAAGCAGAGGACAACGATAGTAGAATAGATGTTGGAGATACATTTCCAACGGTTAATCCATACTTTGTTGTTCCAGCCCAAAGACTGCATGGAGCTCCAGAAACCGTGAGTGAGGTGGAACCACAATGCGCCCAGCCAAACAAGGTAAAGCACTACGAATACCGGATTGCTGAAGGTGTTCTGAATGTGATAGACACCGTTGGCTGCATATGCCAGCATGAGGGTGTCAGCATGCATGCCCATGTTGTGCATCAACTCGGGAAGCTGCATTTTAGCCCAGAAGTTTACCAAGTGCAGGCCCAAACCCACGATTACGATGATACCCAGTACGAGCATGTTCTGAGAAGCCCATTCCACAGTCTTGGGCTTTTCCGTAACGGCATAACGTTCGCTACCACGTGCCTTACGGTTCTGCATAGTCAGCCAGAAAGCGTAGATGATGTGGATGATGAATAAGGCAGCCAGACCTACCGTAGCCACCAATGCGTACCAGTTTGCTCCCAGGAACTCACAAACCATGTTGTAGCCATTAGCCGAGACTAATGCAACCAGGTTCATCGCCATGTGAAATGTCAGAAACAGGATAAGGGCGATACCGGTAACGCTCATCACCACTTTCCTTCCTACAGATGAATTACTTAACCACATAAATGATTGAATTTAAGTTATTTAATAGTTTGAAAATTTGTTCTATCAGGATACTTCTGTAAATGTTTCGCAAAAATAGGAGAAATCCAGCGATAAAGCAAGCGATTAAAGAAATAATTCCGTAATCCGGCAGAATGCGAAGTTTACGGACAAGTAAAAGGTTTACTCGTCCTCCTGGTCTTTGCCTTGCTCTTTGCAGATAATGGAAATCTTTTCTCCGTTTGCCGAACGTTTTCTCAGGGCGCGGGGCGTGTCTCCGAAAGAGTCTTTGCAGAAGTGGGCAAAGTGGGATAGGGAATCAAAGCCATAGCGGGCGCTGATGACTGAAATGCGTTGTTTGGTGTATTGCAGGTCGTTCAGAATTCCTTCACGTTTCTTGTCCAGAATCCATTCATAGACCGGGACCCCATACATATTTTTAAACAGACGGCGGAATGTGGTGGTGGTATATCCGCCGAGGTGGGCAAACTCTTCCACATTCTTCACCTTGTCGTAGTTCTGCATGACGAAATATTGGAAGCTTTCCGTATAAGTGCTGATGGGGTAGAAGAATGTACTGATTTGGTGTAGCGGATAGTAGCATGTCAATATGTATACCAATTCCTGGCATTTCATTTCAATGTATTTGCTGCACGCATAGGGTTGCTCGTTGAGGTAGCAGGCAAGGCTTTTCAGGAGCCCTTCGAGCATGGAAATCGCGGTAAGCGGGGTATAAGTCAAGGGGGCTTCCGAGCGTTTCAGTATCTCCTTGTAGCGCTCTTCGCAAATCAGAGGAAGCTCGGTGAACCAATAGACAATATATTCCACTTCGGTCAAAGCCAGGAGTTCTACTTTGGAGCCGATGGCTTGCAAGATGAGCTGGCGGCTTTGGAGAGTGGTGCCCGGATATTCGTCACTGTTTACAAGTAATTCACCTTTCAGCATAAATATCATGCAGTTCTGTGTGCACTTTTCAGCAGAGAAATGTTGTCCCTTGGGGTAGTGGCGGTAAACCAATACTCCTTCTGATTTTTGGGGACATACCATACAATCAATCTGTCGGTTGCAGCAAGTTTCCAGTCTCATGAAATGATTAGCGAATTATTATAAATGTGGCAACAAAGATAGAATTTTTTTGTGAAAACTCTATCTATTTGTCCTATCTTTGCGTCAAACTAATATAAAGGACTTATGAAAAAGGCTATTTTTTTTGTATATTTTATCTGCCTTGTTGTATCCGGTCTTTCGGCACAGAATTGGGATATTAACACTTTGCACCGGGTTAACAGTTGGGATGGCAAGTTTGTCCGTAACTATAATAAGATAATTTCACGTTCGGAGCCCTATGTTGCTGTCGGTGTTCCGGTGGCGATGGCGGTTGCCGCTTGGATAAAACATGATAAGGGTTTGCTGAAAGATGCGGTCTACGTAGGTACAAGTGTAGCGGGGGCTTTTGTTGTGACTTATGGAATGAAATATCTGGTGGACCGTGAGCGTCCTTATGATAAATATCCCGACAGAGTGCATGCATATAGCCATGAAGGCAGCCCGTCTTTTCCTTCTGGACATACGGCGACGGCTTTTGCCCTTGCCACCTCGCTCAGTGTAAAGTATCCTAAATGGTATGTGATAGCTCCGTCTGCCCTGTGGGCTTGTTCCGTGGGAGTTTCCCGTATGAACGAGGGAGTGCATTATCCGTCGGATGTGTTGGCGGGGGCTGCAATCGGTGCTGGATGTGCTGTGGTCAACATCTACGTCAACAAGTGGCTGAATAAGTGGCTGTTCGGAGAATGATTTTAGGCGCGAATTACGCGGAATACGCGGAGTTAGATAAACTAAATCCGCATAATCCGCGCCTAAGTTTGTTTCAAGTCGGCTATTGGATAATAGTGCTGTAGATGCCTTCGTTCAGCACTTTTAGAGCTTGCTGCACGCTCTGGTTCGTGCTGTTCATCACCTGGAAGTATTCGTTCATGTCCCATAGGTCACGGGCTATCAAGGCTTTAAGTTGTGTCTTGATGAGCGGTAGGGATTGGTTGTACTGTTTCTCGTCAAACTTGATTTTCTCTTTGTCGGCAAGCGTACGTATTTCGGCAAGGAAGTTATCGTCTATCTCGAACTTCTCGTTGAAGGCTTCGAATTTCTTGTATTTGTTCTGCAACTCCTTCCGGTGCTTCTCGATGTAGCCGGTAGTGGCTTTGATAACCACGCCTTTGGCTACGAGGTTGCGGTGATAGTCTGTGTACTGGGTAGTGTCGATGGGGACGAAGAAGTCGGGCATGATACCTCCACCTCCGTAAACGGTACGTCCCATACGCTTGGTCTGTGCTTTCAGGGAGTCGGCAAAATGGATACTGTCCGCATGAATCATTTCTCCATGATTGAAGCGGTCTATCAGTTCCTGGTTATACTTATCCTGACTGTTCTCGCCGGTTAGGCGGCCGTCGAGGTTGGCGGTGCTGTCGTAAGGCTTCTGGATACAACGGCCCGAAGGAGTATAGTAGCGGGCGATAGTGAGGCGAATCATGGAACCGTCCGGCAGGTCGATAGGACGCTGTACTAATCCCTTGCCGAAGGTGCGGCGTCCTACTACCACGCCTCTGTCCCAGTCCTGGATGGCTCCGGTCACGATTTCACTGGCAGAAGCGGAGTACTCGTCCACCAATATGATGAGACGGCCGTTCTTGAAGTTGCCCGTACCTTTGGCAAAGAAATCACTGCGGCGTGCGGCTCTTCCTTCGGTGTAGACGATGAGTTCTTTTTGCTTCAGAAATTCGTTGGCAAGGTCGATGGCGGCATTCAGATACCCTCCTCCATTTCCTTGCAGGTCGAGGATGAGGTCTTTCATTCCTTTCTTTTGCAGGCTTTTCAGGGCTTCTGCAAACTCTTCGGCGGTGGTTGCCCCGAAGCGGTTGATACGGATATAGCCGGTTTTGGGTTGTATCATGTAAGATGCGTCCAGGCTGAGGATGGGAATTTTGTCACGCTTCACGGTGAAGTACAGCTGGTCGTCCACGCCACGGCGCACAATGGTGAGTTTCACTTCCGAGTCTTTCGGTCCGCGCAGGCGGCTCATAATATCTTCCGTGCTCATTTTTACTCCGGCAATGGCGCTGTCATTGACGGCTACGATACGGTCGCCGGCAAGGATGCCCACCTTCTCGGAAGGTCCGTTGCTCACGGGTTGTATCACAAGCAGGGTATCTTCTATCATCTGAAACTGTACGCCGATGCCCTCGAAATTGCCTTGCAACGGCTCGTTCATCTTCTTCACTTCTTCGGCGTTGTTGTAGGTGGAGTGCGGGTCGAGTTGTGCCAGCATCTTGATGATGGCTTCTTCCACCAGCTTGTCTTCATCCACCTTGTCCACATAAAGGTTGGTGATGGCAAACTCTGCCATTTGCAGTTTGCGCAGGGCTTCATTGTTCGGCTTTTGCGCTTGTGCCGTCACCGCGCATATACATATTATAATAGTAAATAGTTTTTTCATCATTTCCATTTTAATCCCTAATCCTTTATCCTTAATCCCTAATCTCCATTCCCTCCGGTATGAACATGCTTATGTCCTTGCCGTATTGCAGCAGTTCGCGCACGGTGGTGGAACTGACGCAGGTAAGTTCTGGCTCGGTGAAGAGCAGGATGGTTTCTATGCCGGTCAGTTTGCGGTTGATGTCGGCAATGGTTTCCTCGTATTCGAAATCCTTCACGGTGCGTATGCCGCGTATTATCAGACTGGCATCTACCTGCCGGGCAAAGTCGATAGTCAGGCAGTCATAGGACTGCACAATGATGCGCGGCTCGTTCCGGTAGTAGTCTCGTATCATTTGTTCGCGCTTTTCCAAGGGGAAATACGTATTCTTATTTTCATTGATGCCGATGCCTATGACGATTTCGTCTATAAAAGTCAGTGCACGGCTCACTACCGAAGAGTGTCCGATAGTAAACGGGTCGAATGTTCCCGGAAAGATAGCTCTTCTCATGATGCCAAATCTTCTTCTATAACCAAGTTGTTGATAATAAAGTTTTGTCGTTCCATGGTATTCTTACCCATGTAGAATTCCAGCAGCTCTTTTACGAGGTCTGTCTTGCGCAGGGACACTTGTTCCAGACGCATATCCTTGCCGATAAAATGCTTGAACTCGTCGGGCGAGATTTCTCCCAGACCTTTGAATCGGGTGATTTCGGGGTTGGGACCCAGTTCTTCAATGGCTTTCACACGTTCCTCCTCTGTATAGCAATAACTTGTCTTCTTTTTGTTGCGCACACGGAAGAGAGGGGTTTGCAGGATATATACATGCCCTTTCTTTA
This sequence comes from Bacteroides sp. AF39-16AC, assembly GCF_003602735.1. Lineage (NCBI taxonomy): Bacteria > Pseudomonadati > Bacteroidota > Bacteroidia > Bacteroidales > Bacteroidaceae > Bacteroides > Bacteroides sp. AF39-16AC. Next base: position 63,486 of record NZ_QTLN01000025.1, read on the forward strand.
TCAGGTCGGGGAAGAACTGCAGGAAGAAGGTGATGATGAGCAGACGGATGTGCATGCCGTCCACATCGGCATCGGTAGCTACGATGACTTTGTTGTAGCGCAGTGTCTCTATGCCGTCTTCTATATTCAAGGCTGCTTGAAGCAAGTTGAATTCTTCGTTTTCATAAACTACTTTCTTGGTGAGTCCGTAGGAATTTAGCGGTTTACCACGCAGGCTGAATACTGCTTGGGTATTCACGTCGCGGCTCTTGGTGATGGAACCGCTGGCAGAGTCTCCCTCGGTAATGAAGATGCAGGATTCGGTTTCCTGGTCTTTGCCTTTACCGTCACTCAAGTGGTAGCGGCAGTCGCGCAGCTTGCGGTTGTGCAGGTTGGCTTTCTTGGCGCGTTCGCGTGCCAGCTTGGTGACGCCGGCAATGGCTTTGCGCTCTTTCTCGGAGTCTTGTATCTTTTGCAGCATCACTTCGGCCACAAGCGGGTTCTTGTGGAGGTAGTTGTCCACTTCCGTCTTGATGAAGTCTCCTACGTATTTGTTCACCGTGGGGCCGGCGGGCTTGTGTTCCTGCGGCGCGGCAGGCCACATGTTGTTGCTGCCCAGTTTCGTTTTGGTCTGGCTCTCGAACATGGGTTCCTCCACGTCGATGGCAATGGCGGCTACCAGTCCGTTGCGGATGTCGGCATATTCCTGGTTCTTGTTGTAGAACTCCTTGATGGTACGGGCAATGTGTTCCTTCAAGGCAGTCTGGTGTGTGCCGCCTTGGGTGGTGTGTTGCCCGTTGACAAAGGAGTAGTACTCTTCGCCGTATTGGTTGGTGTGTGTGAAGGCAATCTCGATGTCCTCTCCTTTCAGGTGGATGATGTCGTAAAGGCCTTCGCTGGTCATGTTGTCTTTCAGCAAGTCCTCCAGCCCGTGGCGGGAAACGATGCGCTGACCGTTGTAAATGAAGGTGAGGCCCGTATTCAGGTAGGTGTAGTTGCGCAGCAGGGTTTCTGCGAACTGGTTCTGGAAGGAATAGTTCAGGAAGAGTGTGGCGTCCGGTTCGAAGAAGATATAGGTTCCGCTTTCTTCTGTCGAGTCTTCGGTCACATCACTCAACAGCGTTCCTTTCTCGAAGATGGCGGTACGTACTTTGCCGTCGCGGTAACTGCGTACCTCGAAACGGCTACTCAGCGCATTGACCGCCTTGATGCCCACGCCGTTCAGTCCGACACTTTTCTTGAAAGCCTTCGAGTCATATTTACCCCCGGTATTCAGTTTGCTGACCGCCTCTACCAGTTTGCCTTGCGGAATGCCTCGTCCATAGTCGCGTACGCTGACACGCAGACTGTCTTCTATAGTCACTTCTATACGCTTTCCGGCACCCATCTTGAACTCGTCGATGCTGTTGTCCATCACTTCTTTCAGCAACACATAGATGCCGTCATCGTTCTGTGAGCCGTCGCCCAGACGGCCTATGTACATACCGGAACGGACACGGATATGCTCCATGTCGTCCAGGTGGCGGATGTTGTCGTCGGTATATTCCACGCTGGAAACGGGGCTCTCTGTGATATTGTTGTCTGCTTCTTCCAGCGGCAGGGTCATATTGTTGTTATCTTCCATAAGTACGTTATTCCTTCATATTGCGCATTGCGACAAAGGTAATGAGAAATTCGGGGGTTCGCAAAAAAATAATGTCTTTTATGGACTTCTGACAAGCTTATATTCTGGATTTAGAACTTATTTTATTCCTTTCACAAAGCATCTTCTCCGTTTATGCTGTTCCGTCTTGAAGTACTCCCACTGCGCTTGCACCTTGCCGTTCAGCTCCAGCTCCGGATTACTCTCGGCATACTCGAAACCAAGTTGCTGATAGACGGGGATAAGGTCGGAGAACAACAATGCATTTACCCCCTTGTTCTGATACTCCGGTTTCACGGCAACCAGCAGCAAATCGAGCATCTTGGGATATTTCTTCAAGAAGATGGTCTTGGCCAGGTGATACCAACCCATAGGAAGCAGGCGCCCGTGGGCTTTTTGCAACGCTTCGGCGAGTGACGGCATGGAAATGCCTACGGCAAGCAGCTGGTCATCGGCATCGGTAATCAATGTCACCATGCGTAGGTCGAGGATGGGCAGGTACATCTTGACGTATTGGTCAATCTGCCGTTGGCTCAGTGCAGAATAGCCATAGAGTGGCTGATAGGCTTCGTTCATCAGTTCGAAGATGGCCTGACCGTAGTCTTGGGCAATCTTCTTGGCAGATGTGTATTTCTTTACCTTGAGGTTATACTTGCGCTGGATGAGGTCGGAGATGCGCTTGTGCTTGTCGGGTATGGCGTCGGGAATGTAGATTTTGTACTCCACCCAATCGGCATCCTTCTCAAAGCCCATGCGTTCCAGATGTTGCGGATAGTAGGGATAGTTATAAATGGTGGCCATGGTGCTGAGCTGGTCGAATCCTTCGATGAGCATACCTTCGGCATCGAAATCTGTGAATCCCAGCGGGCCTTGTATATGTGTCATTCCCCGTTCTTTTCCCCATTCTTCCACGGTGCGAATCAGGGCATCGGAGACTTCCGCATCATCGATGAAGTCTATCCAGCCGAAGCGGACTTCCTTTTTGTTCCAGGTTTGGTTTGCCTTGTGGTTGATGATGGCAGCTACACGTCCTACGATTTTACCTTCCCGATAAGCCAGGAAATAGTCGGCTTCACAAAATTCGAATGCAGCGTTTTTCTTCTTGTTGAAGGTGTTGAGCATGTCATCGAAAAGGTCGGGGACGGAATAGGGGTTGTTTTTGTATAGCAGGTAGTTGAAACGGATAAAGCGCTCCAGTTCCCGTCTTGTGGTTACTTTCTTGATTGTAATTGCCATAGTTGTTCAATATTGAGACCACAAAGGTAATGCAAACTGAGAGCAGAACAAAATAAGCTTGCTTATTTTTTATGCCGAGGTACAGCTTGCCTTATTTAAAAATACGTGATAATCTTTAAAATACCGCGTAGGGTGTTTGTAAATTTGCTGTTAGAGGTTGTATATCAGTACCGCTGTGTAGGCAATGTAGCAGAGAATCAGAATGCTTCCTTCCACCCGGGTGATGATGCGTTTCCCGAAAAAGATACCGAACAGCCAAAGCAGGATGCTGGACCCTACGAGTACCCACAAATCGAAATTGGTGATGCCCGTCAGACGCAGTGGAGTGATGGAGGCCGAACAACCCAGTACGAAGAATATATTGAAGAGATTACTTCCGATGACGTTTCCGATGGCTATTTCGGGGTTTTTCTTCAAGGCGGCTACGATGGAGGTGGCGAGTTCGGGCAGTGAAGTGCCGCCTGCTACGAGCGTCAGCCCGATGATGGATTCGCTGACACCCAATCCGCGGGCTATGCCGCTGGCACCGTCTACAAAGAAATTACCTCCGATGATGAGGCCGGCAAGTCCGCCGAGAATGTATAGGGCGGACTTCCACGCGGGTAACAGCCTGATTTCGTCTTCTTCCTGTAAGTGCTCCTTTTCCGGTTCCTTCATACTTCCATCCCTTTTTGCAATGGCAAAAGTATAACTCAGGAAAATGGCAAAGAAGCATAGCAGTAACAGACCGTCGGTGATGCTGAGTATGTTCTCCCCACTGCCGTCCAGAAAGACGTCGTTGGCACAAATCAGCAGGGCGATGGACGAAAGGATACATAGAGGGATTTCGCGCTTCAGCGTGTTGCGGGTGATGGCTATCGGGGCAAAAAGGGCCGTACAACCCACAATCATCAGGGTATTGAACGTATTGCTTCCCACCACATTGCCAATGGCAATGTCTGCACTGCCTTTGAGAGCAGAGGATATGCTGACGGTGAGTTCCGGTGCGGAAGTGCCGAAGGCAACAATGGTGAGCCCGATGACGATGGACGGTATGTGGAAACGTTTGGCAACGGATGCGGCACCATCTGTCAAACCATTGGCGCCCAAAAGAATGAGGAGCAGTCCTCCGACAAGAAACAATATATCCATAGGCATGTCAATTTTGAGTACAAAGATAGTGCAAACCGGATACAGAACTTTCATGTTTGCATGAAAAAGTTATGTCGATTAGGGTAGGAAGTTAAAAACATTCCGTATGTTTGAAGCATTTATTGGGTATATTTGCATAATTAAAGAATCAAATCAAGAAGTTTATATATGAAGGTTATCCGTGCTTTCTTTCTTTGTTGGCTGTTGATGCTGGCGGACGGAGTGTCAGCTCAGTTGGTAGATAAAGTGCTCAGTGTTTTAGGTGAGGATAGTGTGGGGAGTGTCACAGTGGCAAGGACTGACTCCGATTCGATTCAATTGTCGCTCATCAGGCAGGAATTGGAAGCAGCCCGGCTGAACGAAGCGAACCTGCGGATGGAAATGGAACAGATGAAGCTGGCGGGCTATGCGGCCGATTCGGTGAAGCTGGCATTGCAGAAACAACGCATTGATTCGTTGCGGACGGTGACGCCTGGTATTCCGGTGGTGGTGGAGAAGGACACTTTGTTCTATCTGTATGCCAAGCGTGGAGGGCATACGCCCCAACAGCGAGCCAAAGATGTAAGCAACGTCATCGAAGCATTGGGCACGCGTTTCAATCTGCGTCCGGACTCTGTTTATTTAGAGAGTACGGATATTGTTACAGACTTGATGTATGGCGAAAAGGTCATCATTTCCTTTACCGATCAGGATGCTTTGTGGGAAAACTGTACCCGCGACCAGCTGGCCGCCAGCAAGAGGCATGTCGTGGTGGACAAACTGAAAGCCATGCAGAAGGAGCATAGCTTGTGGCAGTTGGGTAAGCGTATCTTGTACTTTATCCTGGTGCTTGTGGGACAGTTCTTCTTGTTCAAGTTTACCAACTGGCTGTTCAGAAAACTCAAACTACGCATTCAGAAGCTGAAGGATACCAAGCTGAAACCGATCTCTATTCAGGATTATGAATTGCTGGATACGCAGAAGCAGGTCAACTTGCTGGTGTTTGTTGCCAACCTGGTGCGTTATGTGGTCATGCTGTTGCAGTTGCTGCTGACGGTTCCGTTATTATTCTCCATTTTCCCTCAGACCAAGAGCTTGGCTTATACATTATTCTCCTACATCTGGAATCCTATAAAGGTCATCTTGAATGGAATAGCCGACTATATACCCAATCTGTTCACTATCTTTGTGATATGCTATGCGGTGAAGTATCTGGTCAGACTGGTGCGTTATCTTGCCAATGAGGTGCAGGCTGAACGGCTGAAGATAAACGGCTTCTATCCGGATTGGGCCATTCCTACCTATCATATTGTGCGCTTCTTGCTTTATGCGTTTATGATTGCCATGATTTACCCTTATCTGCCGGGTTCCAAGTCGGGAGTCTTCCAGGGAATCTCCGTGTTTGTCGGCTTGATTGTTTCGCTCGGTTCCAGTACGGTTATCGGCAATATCATTGCAGGACTGGTCATAACCTACATGCGGCCTTTCAAGCTGGGTGACCGCATCAAGCTGAACGATACTACGGGCAACATCATTGAGAAAACACCGCTCGTCACCCGCATCCGTACTCCGAAGAATGAGGTGGTGACCATTCCGAACTCTTTCATCATGTCTTCCCATACGGTCAATTACAGCCAGTCTGCCCGTGAGTATGGATTGATTATCCATTCGGAGGTCAGTATTGGCTACGATGTTCCGTGGCGGAAGACACATCAGCTGTTGATAGAGGCTGCATTGAATACTCCTGGAGTGATAGATGATCCCCGTCCGTTTGTATTGGAGACTTCCCTTCAGGATTATTATCCGGTTTATCAAGTGAATGCCTATATCAGGGATGCCAACAGCCTTAGCCAGATTTACTCTGATTTGCATCAGAATATCCAGGATGCCTTCAACGAAGCAGGCATCGAAATCATGTCTCCTCACTACATAGCTACGCGTGACGGCAGTGAGACGACCATACCCAAGGATGACTTGCGGGAGAAAAAGCAGTAAGGGAGCCGGTTATCGTGCCAGTAAAATCTCTGCAAACGGTACGTAGAACATAAACATCCTCCATTTCTTTGTCTGGAAATCATAAGTTTCGATGAAGTCGCCTTCACGATAGCCTGCAAACTGCACGTAGAGTTTCCTTGTCTGCCCGTCCTTGGAGTAGTACATGGCAGCGGAGCGTACGGCGTTGGGGTAGGTGGCGAAAGGCTCTTTCAAGTTTCCGGCAGTAGTATCCCATAAGCAGAATTGCGTATCTCCACCATTGGCACGGGAAACGATATAGCCTCCTTTGCATCGCAGGCTGTTTGGGTTTTCGGGGGATGGTTCCATAATCCGGAAAGGTATCAAGGCTTCGGCCTTGATGGGGTCGTAGCAATGCATCTTTTCTTTGGCGATGTCTATCACGACGGGCGAGAAGGTGCCGTCGCCGTTGTTGGCCGAGAGCAGCATGTGGGCGTCGGCTATCACGCCCGGATAGCGTGAGAGGGATTCGGGCTTCAGTCCATCCGGTAATGGTATTTCGGGAGTATGTATCGGTGGCATATTCAACCGGGTATATACCGGATAAGAGATGCTACAGTAGGTGAGGAGCTTATCTCCGGCCATTTGTAGCTAACACTTGAAAAGGGACCCGGAACAACATTTAAAAAGTGCCCCAC
>NZ_QTLN01000026.1:0-58409 GCF_003602735.1 Bacteroides sp. AF39-16AC
GGAACTCTTTCGTATCCATCCACCGAAATAAATTTGCCGTTCAAAAACAAAGGGTCTCAGATGGGGCTATGAAAAACGCACATTAAGGGAGGCAGAAAACTAGGAAAAGGGCAGTACGGAAAGTAAAACAAGCCATACGGTTTTGCCTGCAAAACCGTATTCCTATCTCCCTGCCACAAGTGGCAGGGGGGAACGGGTTAGCAACGGACTGCCGGGACAAACGGTAAAAGGACGGGGCTGCAATACGGAAGAAGGAGGTTGTTTCGGCAATGCCGAAGCTCCGGATGATGACCATTGCAATCCCGCCCACGTTTGGAACTTCTCTTTTCTGGTTTGCCCATAATCAGCCGCATAGCGGATGACTACGGGTAAACCGGAAATGAGAACAGTCATTCCGATGAAGGGGAGGGTGGGAAAGAATACTGCGTGAACGCAAAAACACAGTATGTCATCTTAAAACAATATCTTTAAAAAGTTTTTCAGAAGAAATGCTTACCAATATCCTAATAATTATTACTTTTGATAACATAATACAACGATATGGAAAAGAAAAAGATTACAATAGAGGTAGAACCAGCTACAGCCGTAGCTACCGTCGGTTTATTGCGTGGGATATTTCCCAGTATCATCGAACAACTGGAAAGGCAAGCCGCAACAAACGGCAGCCCCTTAAAATTCAATAAAGTAGAAAATATGCAAGAAGTATTGGATGAGATTTATGAAAAGTGCATTGCCGAAACGAACCTCCGGGAGTTTGCCCAGGCGCACTTAAATAGTGACGGATTACCTAACTGATACAGAAATACGGAATCTGCCAGCCATCCTTATTCCAAATAACAAATGGTACAGAATTACACACCTGTCATGTGGGATGACAAAGCATTTGCCTTTGTCCCCTACGAAGCATTCAGTGATTTGCCACATTATCCCAAAGAAAAATGTGAGCAAATTTGCAAAGAGCTGAACAGCCTTATAAGACTATGTACTTATAGGCCGAAAAAGGAAGATATTTATTTTCATCCGGTAAGTTATGTACGTCGTTCCGGAGGTTTCATAGTTACGGATAATCAGGCATCCTTTGAGAAATGCCCCTATCCTGCTTGCGCAGACCGTCATAGCTGCCAAAAAATATGTGATTTGATGAACCGTATCATTGAAGAGTCTTAATTATATAAAATACCATGGAACATCCAAACTCCAAATGCAGAATAGCACAAGCTGAATATTTAAGTCGGCTACCTGAAGAAGAACGGGAAAATAAGGCCAGAGATATTAGAATCGGAAACGCCAGCTATATTTACCACCAACAAGCGGTTCCAATCCAAGAAAACAGATTGATAATGTATTATAAAGAGTGGTTGGAAGGTCTTCCTCCCAACATTTCACGCCATATGAGAATGCTTGGATTTGAAGCATGTAAGACAATGATTCCGTTTACGAGATATGTGAACGAAAGAAACGATATTGGTATGCGTGACTGGATGCAAGAGCATCTTTCACCGAGTGACTTCAACTATTGGCAGGAACTTTCGAAAAAAGCAGGTTCGCCAACATTTTAATCCCATCCCGTTCAATACGCTGCCTGAAGAATAAAAGGTGCGTATTAAACGAGAATATTTTTTAGCGTTTAGTCATCTCTTCCCGCACCAGTTCCGTTTCTGTCGGGGAGAGTTTCGGCAATTTGACAGTTGCCGGACTTTCTAACTGGTAAGCCTTCACCTCATTGATAAGCAGCTGCCAGTCAAAAAGAAATTCTTCGGAACAACCATGTTTACGATAAATTTCTTTTGCTGCTTCCAAAATCTCAGGAGCGCAAAAATCGTCTCCCTGAAAGACAACTGCCGGACGATCATTATTGATACAGTCTCTCAATAATCGTAACTGATCTTTCATTGTGTTTACCTATTATGCGTTCTGTTGTTTTACCATTTTCAAAAATTCGTCAGACGGTTTAAATGCCGGTATGTTATGAGCCGGAATAATCATAGTAGTATTCTTAGAGATATTCCGAGCTGTCTTTTGCGCTCTCTTCTTCACTATGAAACTACCGAATCCACGAAGATAGACATTTTCCTCCTTACCCAACGAAGTCTTTACCTCGTTCATGAATCCTTCCAAAACAGCAAGCACCGCTTTGCCGTCGATGCCGGTTCTGGCAGATATTTCCTTTACGATTTCCGATTTAGTCATTTCTTTATAATTTGAAAATTAGCGTGCAAAGATAATTAATCCAATGGATTATTTAAAGTCTGGCATCCGCAGCAAGCCCTGCCTTCGCCCAATGAAGTGTTAAATTGTTGCGTATGGGTCAAGTTCCTTAATCCGCTTACACAAATAATCAAAGCGTTTCTTGGTAAGCGGTGTGAGTGTATCGAGGTTCTTGCCATCGAAATTCTCTCCGAAAATAAGGTCGTCCACTCCTATGCCGTGATTGTAATTCTCGCGCACGCAATCACGCAGAATCCAAAGGTTATGCAGGTTCACCCAGTCGGCTGTAATGTTTCTGATTTTACTGAACAGCAGCGCAGCAGTGTAAAGGTAGTGTCCGCAATGGTTGTAGTCATGCAACACCAGCTTGCCCTGGTAATAGATGTCGAAATCCTTGTTTTCTTCATCTTCCTTTGTATCGCAGTAGAAGAATGGAATGTCTTTCAGACCGTCCCAATTAATATAAGTAGTTGGCTTCATAATATCTTTTTTGAATACGCTACATAACCTGTTATTTGCACACTTTCCATTATTCACAGAACATTTGATGAAACACTTCCTTCAGTCTTTTTATCTCACTGAAATTCAAATCTCCAATCTTTCTTTTCAGCCGGCTTTTGTCCACCGTGCGAATCTGATCCGTGGCTATCTCCCCATCACGCCCGGCTACAGAACACAGAACCCGGTAAGGATAGTTCCTTATGGTGGAGGTTATCGGAGCAATGACTACTATTGTAAGGTACATATTCAAATCTGAAGGAGTTACAACAACACATGGCCGTGTCTTTGCCATTTCACCCCCACGGGTAGGGTCTAACTCTACCCAATACACTCCATACTGTTCTACCATGTCCAATCCTCAAACTTTTCATCCTCAAACACATCAGGGATAAGCAACTCATCATCCCCATTCTCATGGGCACGTTTGGCAGCTTCCGCCCATCCCTGCCGTGGTTGTGCCTTTATCACAATATTGTTCCCGTCCAAAGAAATGCTCACAGCCGATTTCAAGGACAAACGCAACTGTTTCAATATCTCGGAAGGAAGTATTATCCCCTTGCTGTTTCCAATCTGAATAATGTTTGTTACCATAATGTTATAACTTTAAAATTGATTATCACAACACAAATATAGACAAAGTTATAACAATACCAAAAGAAAAGCCAACTTTTTTCCATTTTCACCGATAACCCGGCCAACGGCTGCACTCGTCGGGAGGCTAGTGCCCCCCTTGCCGTGCGGCGCTCCCCGACCTATGATTCTTATCATGTCTTGTGTCCTTTTCTCCGCTTCTAACAAACAAATCTGCATAAAATATAGATTTGCGTTTCCATTTGAATTTTAGTTATTTGATACCCTAACTATGAATAGCAAACAGATAACTGATTTTTAAAACAGCAGAATGTTTCTGTTTTATTAAAATAAAAAGGGAACAAATTTTTAAGGTAATACTTACGGAAAAAACAGACTTTATAACGTTTCTTTTTCGTACATTTGCAACAATATAATAAAAGCGAAACATATAATGGAGAAGCAAGGAGAAATCATACTATACCAACCGGATGAAGCTGTAAGGTTGGAAGTACGTTTAGAAGATGAAACCGTTTGGCTCACACAAGCGCAGATAGCAGAACTTTTTCAACGTGACAGAACCGTTATTACCAAACATATAAATAATGTTTTTAAGGAAAAGGAATTGGAAGAGAAAAGCAATGTGCATTTTTTGCACATTGCTAATTCCGATAAGCCTGTCAAGTTCTTTAGTCTAGACGTAATAATTTCAGTTGGATACAGAGTTAAAAGCGTAAGAGGTACGCAATTCAGGCAATGGGCAAATAAAATTTTAAAAGAATATTTATTGAAAGGTTATTCTATAAACCAACGGCTCAATGACATGGAATATAGAATGAACAATAGATTCTTCCAAATAGAGAAAACCATTGCTGAACATGATGCAAAGATAGACTTCTTTGTACGCACCTCATTGCCTCCGGTGGAAGGTATATTCTTTGACGGTCAGATATTCGATGCGTATAAGTTTGCTACAGATTTAATAAAGTCTGCCAAATGCTCACTTGTGCTTATCGACAACTATGTAGATGAATCCGTGTTACTCATGTTGAGCAAACGAAACAGTGGAGTATCAGCTACTATTTATACACAAAATAAACGCACAGCTCCAACTTGATTTAAACAAACACAATGACCAATATCCTCCCATTGAAGCTAGAACCTACAAAAGTAGTCATGACCGCTTCTTAATCATTGATAATACGGAAGTATATCATATTGGGGCATCGCTAAAGGATTTGGGCAAGAAAATGTTTGCTTTCTCCAAACTGGAACTTCCTGCCCATACGATAATTGATGTATTATGAAATAAGCTAATCACCCATGCGAGAAGCGGAAGAGAATATAAAATTCAAGATGGAAATTGACGTATTGGTTCCCATTCCACGTACTGTCACCCGTGATTTCACCAGTTTGAAGCACCTGCGTCAATGGCAGAAACGGAATGACATCGATGGTTCTCTTTACTGTTTTGCACACCGGGAATACCTGCTCAACGAAAAGGGAGAATGGGAACAATTTACCGTTATCGGCAAACAGGTAGTGACTATCGGAGAACTGGAAAGGCTTCTTTTGGCAATGAAGCAAAAGGGGTTCAACCAATACAGCCGTGAGGAATATGAAGAATTAATGTCTTCATATTTGAAAAAGTGAAGAATTAAAACCTTCATTACACATTTAAATACGAAAACAGGATGAAAATAGGATATGCCCGTGTTTCCACCAAGGAACAACATCTGGATATGCAACTGGAAGCGTTGAAGGCTGCCGGATGCGAGAAAATCTTCTCTGAGAAAATGACCGGACGTCAACAAAACCGCCCGGAACTGGATGCCTGCCTGAGCTTTCTCCGGGAAGGCGACACACTTGTCGTATATAAGCTGGACCGGCTTGGCCGTTCGCTGAAGAATATCCTTACGCTATTGGAAGATTTCAAGAATAGGGGCATCCAATTCACCTCACTGCAAGACAACATCAGTACGGAAGGCGCAATCGGCCAACTGATGAACAACATTCTCGGTGCTTTCGCTCAGTTTGAAAGAGACCTTATCTATGAGAGAACCCAAGAAGGCAGAAGAATCGCCAAGGAAAAAGGTGTCAAATTCGGCAGAAAGACACTTATCAACAAAAACAACATCGCCAAGCAGAAAAGCTGCATCCAACTCTATGAATCCGGAACGCCGGTAAGGGAGATACAGAAAATATTAAACATAGGCAGTAGCGGAACAGTATATCGCCTATTAAGAAGGAATGGAATTGCGCTGAAATCCGAGAACAAAAATAACAAATAACGAATAAACCTCTGCCCATCCTTCAAAGATGATTCTCAAAGATCGTCTGCAATTCCACCTCTCAGCAAGATTATAGGAAAGTCCCCTTCACGGGGACTGATTTTTTTTAATTTTAATACAATAACTCCATGCACTCCTGTACCGCTTTTTCCAATGCTTCTTCCAAACAACAAAAAGCGTCCGCATTACTTTCGGAGTCATACAACACATAATCTCCAGCCCTCACAACCACATGCCAGACCGCCACGTTTTGTTCTGTTTGAAACGTATATTCACGAGTCTGTATCATCCATTGGATACATGCTGCCAGTGTCGGGCACTCGCACATATACATCGGGGTATTCCTTCCCTCAATATCGGTGCGTAGCCTATCCTGTTTGTCATACCAATACTCACAAGGCACGTAATAGTATAATTCCTTCATCATAAGAGCTGTGTCGCTATTAACCAATCTCTCTTTGTTGATTTGTGTAATCAAATTTTCCATATTAGCATTATTTAAGTTGAACATCTGATTTATTCTTCAGCTAGATTCAAGACCTTTTCATTTTTTGTATCGGGAAGGTCTTTGGTCAGCCGACCTTTTTTTTGATGTCATTCCCCATCTGAGTTCTGAGCCTTTTTTCGGCATATCAAGGTCTGGATTGCAAGCAATAAGCCAAGTTTCACTTATGGAAAATGTCGGGAAGACACTTCTTCATCGTTATTTTCCATACAGTAAAGGCGCATGGCCGTAACTTGCCATTTGCGGAATCCCGAAACCTTTGCCGAGCAAAAAGCCGGACTCGGATCGGAGGAAAGAAGCCGGGGGAGGCAGCCCACAGAAAGGGCAATCCGATACAATCAAGAAATTAACCTGCTATACCCTTGTGCGAGTGAAATAATCCATCATAGACACTACATACCTAAGTAGTGGTATCAATACACCGATCACATATATCATAGCGTAGCCCAAAAGGACAAAAGGTAATGTTTTACGATAAAGACATGCAACAGCGAGCAATATAAACGAAAAAGAAAAGCCATAAACCCCATATTGAAAACCGGGTATCAACTCATAAACAGGTACGGGTTCCGGATGAAGCATGGCTCCGGCCACAATAGAATAAAGGCTGGTCAATAATATAAGCAGCGTATATAAGCAACTCTTAAGAATCCTGGGATCATTCCTTTTACAATAGAGAATCGTTCGGATATCACTTCTAAGAAACTCAATGCCCAGTAAGAGAGCCACCATAACGCCTGTATCAAAAGTAGAAAATACATTCATTCCGATCACCTTTGGCGCGAAGATATGTATTTATTCTGAAAAGCCACGTCTTTGCGTATTTTACGATGTCGCATCCGATAGTCCGGGAAGCATTTTTTTGGTTCTTTTTTGGGGTGACTGCCAAAAAAGAACCCCGAAGCCGAAATCCCGGGCAGACGGGATTTCTCCCGTCCACCTTACCTATTTTACAATCTTCCCTCGTCCGCATAGCTATAATAGTTATTGCCTGCCACAATCACATGGTCAACCAAACGGATGTCTAATGTTTCAGCGGCTTTTTTAACTGCTTCCGTCAAGCGGTCATCCGCACTGCTGGGCTTGCGTGCTCCTGATGGGTGGTTATGTACCATGATAAAAGATACGGCGTTATAATACAATGCCTGCTTCATGATAACCCGTATATCCACAGGGGCGGTATTTATCCCGCCGCATGAGATACGGACTTTACGGATGAGTTTGGACGAACTGTTCAGCAACAGCACCCACATCTCTTCAGTAGCTATATCGCACAAAACAGGATGCATCATTTTATAAACATTATTGCTGGATAAAAGCGCAGGACTTTCAACTTGCCCTTCTTTCAGCCGTTTATATAGCTCAATCGCCGCATAAGCGACTTTTTTACGGCTGGGTGTTAGTGTTTCCAGTACATCAGACAAGCACAATCCTTCTATTTCCATCTGTTCATACTTATATTCTTCACGTTTCAGTTTCTCACTGTTCGTCAAGGTATAAATCAACTCGCTGTTTTCCATCACCCGATAAACGTCATTCACTTCAAATACGGTTCTCTTCGTTTTCATACTGCCAAAAATTAAAAGATTAATACTCGCAAACATCGCTTGTCGCCCCAACCATAAATTTTTCCTCAACTGATTGGGAACAGTGCATTGAAGAGAAAGCGGGAAAGACGGATCAGAACGGGATTGAACTGGTAAATACTACCTCCCGGAATGGGAGGATGGAGATTTGGCTTTTCAATATCGGGCGTTCCGGCCACGCCTACCTTCGCAATGTTCCTATCAGTTCAGGAAAAAATCATCATACCTCTCTTCCGGCATAGCCGGAGCGTAGAGCGTTAGGGATAGCAGGGAAAAGCCTGGAGGGTAACGAGGACTTGCAACGAATAGCCCGGTCAGAAGGGAACGCCCTGAAAAACTAATTCGGATACAGAAGATGAACAGAACCGCCTTCCAATCATATAAAAAAACGTGAAAATCAACACATACTTCCGAAAAATCTTTTTCCGAAAGTACGTATAGGGCATGTGAAGGGAAAATTTATTTTCCCAGTCATTTCTATGTTATCGCTTTGGGGATATTTAAAGGGGTTAGGAGTTTAGGTCTTTATTATGTATTTTGGTGGATGGTTTTACACAGCCGATACCTTTTATTTAAAAATTTCTCTCTTTTATTTCACTGATATACCGACATATAAAAAAAACAGGGATTACCTATTCCCTTCATTAACGGGTGGACGGTTTTACACAGCTGACAAGTGAAACCGGACGCTTTTACACAACTAAAGCAAAAGGAGTGGACGGTTCTACACAACTAGAAGCAACAAACGGGACACTTCTACACAACTAAAACAGGCAAAGCGGATGACTCCACACATCTAATCACCCCAATAGGGACACTTCTACACAACTAATTCTATAAAAAACCGTGAAACGTGGACGGTTCTACACAGCTGGATCGTCCATGTTCACCGCCCCGTCCGTCTCCGGAGATATGAACTCTTCAGGAGCAGGAGCAACTTCCGTTCCATTGGCACTCTCCAACTCTTCCTGTGCCCATCCTTCCGGAAACCTGCCGAATACAGCCACGAAATCACTGATATATATCTGTTTTTTCTTTTCTACGCTTTCCGGGGAGTTTGCCCATAAAAGGAACTCTTTATACAGTCCGGCATCTTCCTCCACCTCTTTGATCTTCTTCCTCCTGACAGCCATATCCGTGTCCGGGTAGGCAATCTCGACATACAGCCCAAGCAGGTTCTTATAGAATTTCTTCACCACGACAGCATATTGTCCTTCATCAAAATAGTGCAGCGTATGCCTAGGAAACGAGAACAACACGGTATATGCCCATCTCTCATGATCGCCTTTCACAAAAGAGAAATTGAAATTGGTATATTTCAGGTAAGTATTCATCTTTTTCAGTATCGAGGCGACCTTCTTTTTCCGGTCTTTGGGTTCGGCAATCTCTATGCCGAGCTTTTTAGCCAGCTGATCGACTGTCAGCACATAAAAAGGAGCCTCATTCTTGGTGGTCTTATACTTGATCAGGTAAACCATCTTGGAAAGTTCCAGATAGAAATAGCGGTAACGGCTGGGCAGGCTACGGTAATCCTGAAGTTCCAAGAGGTTATAGAGCGAGAACATGAAATTCTTTATCTCCGGGCTTACCACTGCCGAGTACAGCCTTTTCGTTGACTTCTTCGTCTTGAAATCGGTCATTATGTCGAAACGTTTCAAGATCTGCACGAAATTATAGGATGTACGGCCATCCTCGCCAATGGTCGGATAGCAGAGGTTCTCCAATCCCAGTTTATAGAGAGCCGCCTCAAAAACCGTCTCGATAGGATGGCTGATTCTCTGTCCTGCCGTGTCGGTACATACATATTCCGGCTGCATATTCTTTCCGAACATGGCCGCGAGCTGCCGGCTATCCAGCTTGCGCTGCAAGTTGGTACGGTCATACCCCATCTTACGGCAGAAGTCTTCTACGGAGAACCAGGAAGTCCCGAACAAGTCTTTGAGGTGATAGCTGCCCAGGTATATGATCAGATCGAGCATGACATTTCCACCTGCCTCATACAACCGTTCAATCAGCACGGAATTATAGCTTTCCCCAAGCACCCTAGGGACACGAATCAGTTCTTTTGCCATGATAATACTTACAAAATCAATCCTTTCTCTGTTTTCATTGCCACAAAGATAGGCATACCGGCCAACATACGCGTCATAATTATCAATCAGTTTTAACGGTATGACCGGTATGGGAAAAGGAGAAGTACTTTCCTGAAGAATGCTTTATCCGCCCTTCATCAGAAAGAAAGCATCTTACACCTGTACCCCATAGACATCCTATATTACTTTTTCAGTTCTTCCGATAAAAAGGAACGGTCTATCAATACTTGCACCAATGGTTTCTCTTTGACAAACTCATCAAGCTCACGCTTTATCAATTTATTGCCCAACCCTATGCGTCGTCCAAATTCCTCGAAATCCTTCCGCCCTACCTGATGAGCAATTTGACTCCACATTGTCATCTGTAATCGACTCAACCCTCGGTCTAAGGTGTAGATCGTTAGGTTATCAGTACAGCGAAATCATCCGTTCTCTCATGAGTATCTACTTCTGTGGTGGCTCATGTATTGAGGATGTCACTACTCATTTGATGAACCATCTCTCGCTTCATCCGACACTTCATACTTGTAGTTCTGATACTATCCTCAGAGCGATAAAGGAACTGACGCAAGAAAACATCTCATACACATCAGATACGGGTAAGAACTACGATTTCAACACGGCTGACACTCTCAATACTTTACTGCTCAATTGTATGTTTGCATCTGACCAACTGAAAGAGGGTGAGAAGTATGATGCAAAGCCTACATACAAGAAGTTCTCTGGTTATCGCCCTGGCGTGGCGGTTATTGGTGACTTGATTGTTGGCATTGAGAATAGCGATGGTAACACAAAAGTTCCATTTCATGGCACGTTTTCTCGCCATGGCAGAGCTTAAGTAAACTTAGCTCTGCTCATCTGGCTTAACGAAAACCTTCGTTTTCATCAGAAGGACACGCTGAAGAGGTTCTTTGAGAGATTTGAACAGAACAGGCTCACTATCAATCGTTTCAGAGCTGATTGCGGATCATGTTCCGAGGAAATCGTGGAGGAAATAGAGAAACACTGCAAGTCCTTCTATATCCGCACTAACCGCTGCAGTTCGCTCTACAATGACATATTTGCTCTCAGAGGCTGGAAGACTGAGGAAATCAATGGCATTGAGTTTGAATTGAACTCTATCCTTGTTGAGAAGTGGAAGGGTAAAGCATACCGACTTGTGATTCAAAGACAGAAACGGATGGATGGTGTGCAGGATCTTTGGGAAGGAGAATACACATACCGTTGTATCCTGACTAACGACTATGAATCTTCCGTAAGAGAAATTGTCGAGTTCTATAACCTTCGTGGAGGAAAGGAACGTATCTTTGATGATATGAACAATGGTTTCGGGTGGGACAGATTGCCCAAATCCTTCATGGCCGAGAACACTGTGTTCCTTCTTCTTACAGCACTTATCCGTAACTTCTACAAGGCCATTATCCAAAGACTTGACGTAAAGAGGTTCGGACTCAATGCAACAAGTCGCATAAAAGCGTTTGTCTTCAGGTTTATCTCTGTACCAGCCAAGTGGATCAGGACATCAAGGCGGTATGTGCTGAATATCTATACCTGTAACAATGCTTACGCAGATATTTTTCAGACTGATTTTGGATAACGCCTACAACTTATGGGTATGATACTGCGTATTGTCTCAAGTCGCATTGTGGGGTAAGGGGATGTTGTAGGCAGAAGTGGGTGTTTCTGCCTCAATTTATCTGATAATTCAGTAATGAGAGGACGTGTACACGCAAGAAGGACGTTGAAGGGCTTAGTTGCGGATTTGAGGCAGGTAAGAAAATACAAAGAATTAACAGCAACCGAGAAACTGAAATACCGTATCGCAGTGAAAATGACGGCAGCCGACTACTTCCGCCTGCTGACACGATCGCATGAGGCGGGCGTATCACCAAGCGAGTACATGAGGGAATGTTTCCGTAACGGTCATGTGAAAGAACGGCTGTCGGAGGAACATGCCGGATACATCCGCCAACTCTGCGGCATGGCTAACAATCTCAACCAGCTTGCGCGTAAGGCAAACGCCGGAGGCTTCCACGATGAACGGTGGGACTGCAAGGTGGCAGTGGCAAGGATTCATGAACTTATAACCAAGATAGGGATATGATGGCGAAAATCGTAAAAGGAAGCGACTTCAAGGGTGCGGTGGATTACATCATCGACAAGAAGAAGGATACGCAGATAGTAGCAAGCGAAGGCTTGTTTATGGAAAATCTGGAAACTATCGCCATGAGTTTCAATGCCCAGTCACGGATGAACGATAAGGTGACAAAACCTGTCGGACATATCGCGTTGAGTTTTTCCAAAGAGGATGAGTTACGGCTGACGAACCGTATCATGGCAGGCATCGCGCTTGAATATATGGAACGGATGGGAATCAAGAATACGCAGTTCTTCATCGCCCAGCATTTCGACAAGGAGCATCCGCACGTGCATATTGCTTTCAACCGCATAGACAACAACGGCAATACCATATCGGACAGGCACGAGCGTCTGCGCAGTACCCGCATCTGCAAGGAATTGACCTTGAAATACGGCTTGCATATGGCTGGCGGAAAGGACAATGTCAAACGCAACCGCCTGAAAGAGCCAGACAGGACGAAATATGCGCTTTACGACATCATCAAAATGGAAGTCGGCAGATGCGGCAACTGGAACGTGCTTATCGCCAACCTGAAACGGCAGGGAGTGGAAGTACATTTCAAGCATAAGGGGCAGACCAGCGAGGTGCAGGGTGTTGTATTCTCCATGAATGGCTACCATTTCAACGGCTCCAAAGTGGACAGGCGTTTCAGTTATTCCAAGATTGACGCGGCTTTGCAGCACAACAGATGCAGGGAACGTATGGGAATAACAGCCGGAATATATGAAACGGCTACACCAAGCGCACCGTCCGGCACGGCACAAAGCGAGTTGTTCAACGGCTCTTGGGGATTGCTAAAAAGCAGTGGCTCATCTTATAACACTGCTGATGCGGAAGCCAATCAGGAAATGGTGGATATACTTCGCAGAAGGAAGAAAGTTAAGCGCAAGAGAGGTGTTGGGTTCTAATATTCTGTACTAATCCAATTCTCACGACACTTGCGCTCTATATTCATTCGGAGTGTAACCTACCTCTTTCTTGAACAGTCGGGTAAAATGTTGCGGGTACTGAAAACCGAGATTATAGGCGATTTCATTAACGGTGTCGTCTGTAGATGCAAGTTCCGTCTTGGCTATTTCAATAGACTTGTCATGAATGAAATGCAGGGCGGTTGAACCTGTTTCTTTTTTCAATAAATCACTGAAATAGTTGGGCGAGAGGCAGAGCTTGTCTGCACAATACTGTACAGTGGGCAAGCCTATCCGTTTAGCAGCCCCATCATGGAAGTATTCGTCAAGCAACCGCTCAAATCTTGCGAGGATGTCTCGGTTTTGGTTGTCGCGTGTGATGAACTGACGGTCATAGAAACGTGTGCAGTAATCAAGGAACGTCTTGATGCTGTCTGTGATGAGGTTCTTGCTGTGACGGTGTATCGGATGGTTCAATTCATATTGAATCTTGTGGAAGCAATCCATGATGATTTGCCGTTCTTCCACACTAAGGTGCAATGCCTCGTTTGTCTCGTAGGAAAAGAACGAATATTCACGCATTATCCGCCCGAGAGGTGTATTCCGCAGCAGGTCGGGATGGAACATAAGCAGGTAGCCATCTGGTTGGAACTGCATGCCGTCATCTTCCGCACCGAACACCTGTCCGGGCGCGATAAATATCAGTGTGCATAATTATTCCTAAGTCTGTGAAACCGGAACGCATGAAGCAGAATCTCGACATATTAGACTTCACCCTGTCGGCCGACGACATGGCACGGATAAAGACGCTGGATACCGACAAGCCTTTCTTACTCGGCTCGCACGAAGATCCAGAAATCGTAAAATGGTTCATGCAGTACAAAAACGCCTGAACATCAACAACCATATTTCGATAGCCGCTATCGACTATATTAAGAAGTTATTCGTATATGCCTTTATTGTAATCCGTCATGTACTGAGTAAATGTTTTGCCTGTTTGCTGTTTGAAGAAGCGCATGAGATGGCTCGGATCAGAGAAATTGAAATCATCCGCCATTTCACTGACAGTGCGGTTGGAGAATAGCAATTCGTTCTTCAGTTCCTCAAGCAGACGTTGTTTTATCAAATGGGTAGCTGATACTCCGAATTGGGCTTTTACTGAGTTATTGAGTGTGATGCGACTGACATGAAGCATGTCTGCATATTCCTGCACCCGCTGGTGGGTGCGGATATTCTGTTCCAACAAGTCCTTGAACCGAAAAGCGAAATTGTTTTTAGCAATTTCAGCGGGCAAGCAATAGGCGGCAGCGTATGTACGATTGATAATCAGCAAAAGATAATATAGTAAGGAAACAATGATATTGTACGTATCGGACACTGGATTCATCAGCTCATACTTAATCTTTCCGAGCAGCCGCATATATTCCTTCATTTCGTCATGTGTGGCATTGATGTAAGGCGGCGTATCTGTCTGGTAACAATACAAAAGGCGAAAAACGAAGAACTTGTCGGCGATAAAAGTACGCATGAAATCTTCGCGGAATATAAGGAACGTGTAATCCAACGCCGTCTCATCTACATGCCACTCTTGTTGCTGATGGGGTGAAAGCAGGAGAACCATGCCGTCGCGCAGTTCAATCTTGCGGAAGTTCAGTAGCAAATATCCGTTTGCCTTACGGAAAAAGTAGAAGCTGAAGAAGTCTGTCTTAAACCGCTTGTTTTCTGTCAGCACAAGTCCGATGTCCTTGTTTATGGCAGTATTGATGTAAAAATCCACGCCGCAGCGTGTCTTGTTGAACGGTACGCTGACCAGTCGATCAGGGTTGATTATCTCGTCCATATCCTTGTCGTTTTTGCAAAGATAATAATTTCATTTATCAAAATGGCATAATTACCGTTTTTTCAGGCATAGATGTTTCGCCGGATTCTTCCGAACTTTGCACCCGTAATCAATAACAAGACATATAGTCATGAAAAAGACATCTACAGTACAATTGGTGCGCAATGCCACCTTGAAAATCAGGTATGCGGGACACACCATGCTAATTGACCCCGTTTTAGCCGACAAAGGCACTTTGATATCGGCCCTCGGTGTGAATAAAACACCGAGGGTACACCTCACCATTCCTATTCAGGATATTATCGGAGGCGTGGACATGGTGCTCCTGACCCACAATCACATCGACCATTACGAGCCGAGTGTCCCCACACATTTGCCCAAAGAAATTCCTTTCTACGTTCAGCCCCAGGACGCGGACGCCATCAGAAACGACGGATTTACAAATGTGATACCCATCGAAGAAATAAAAACAATAGACGGCATATCCATTTACCGCACGACCGGACATCATGGTTTCGGGCAGATCGGGCAGATGATGGGACCTGTATCAGGTTATGTGCTAAAAGCCGAGGGCTTCCCGACCGTTTATATAATGGGTGACTGCCGATGGGAAGCATGTATCCGAGACACCGTGGAACGGTTCAATCCTGACTATATCGTGGTAAACTCCGGAGGTGCAATCTTTCCCGAATTTTCCAAAACGGACGGTCCTATCATCCCCGACGAGAACGAAGTGATGCAGATACTTGACGAATTGCCTTCGCATATCAAGCTGATAGCCGTACACATGGATGCCATCGACCATTGCCAGACCACCCGTGCAATTCTGCGCAATGAGGCAACGCATCACGAAGCCGACATGAGCCGGCTGATTATCCCGGAGGACGGAGAAACAGTTGTGTTATGAGTGTCTGCATTAAATCCCTGATAAAAAACATGAACATAGTGGTAGGGTGCACTATAGGATGCCCTTACTGCTATGCCCGTAACAACTGCCGCCGTTTCCACATTACCGACGACTTTTCCGTGCCTGAATACATGGAACGAAAACTGCGCATCATCGATACGTCCCGTCCTCATGTGTGGCTCATGACAGGAATGAGCGATTTCTCCGATTGGAAGCCTGAATGGAACGCAGAAATTTTCGAGCGGATCAGCAGCAATCCCCAGCACGCCTATATCTTTCTGACGAAGCGCCCTGACAAAATCAGTTTCTCCTCTGACGACGAGAACGTATGGATGGGCGTGACCGTTACGCGCAGTTCCGAGAAAAGGAGGATTGATGATTTGAAAAAGAATATCAAAGCACGACACTACCATGTCACGTTTGAACCTCTCTTCGATGATATCGGCGAGATTGATTTCGAGGGAATTGACTGGATTGTCATAGGCACAGAGACCGGAAACCGAAAAGGAAAGTCATATTCGCGCCCCGAATGGGTGCTTAGCATTGCAGAACAGGCAAAGGCTCATGGCATACCGGTGTTCATGAAAGAGGATTTGCTGCCGATTATGGGCGACGAAAGAATGATTCAGGAATTGCCGGAACAATTTACCAGACGAATACAATGAATATGGATACAATAAAGGAAATAGATGTAAAGAGTGTAATGACCAAATCCTCTCTGCCGGTGGGAGGATATTCGGTCAACCCTTATGTAGGGTGTCCCCACGCCTGCAGGTATTGCTACGCATCGTTCATGAAACGGTTCACCGGGCACACCGAGCCGTGGGGTACGTTTTTAGATGTAAAAAACTGGAAGCCGATAACGAATCCTCATAAATACGACGGTGAACGTGTTGTAATAGGGTCTGTGACGGACGGTTACAATCCGTATGAAGAAGAATTCCACCGTACCCGAAGGCTGCTCGAAGAGCTGCGAGGAAGCGATGCCGAGATTATGATATGCACAAAGTCCGATCTTGTCCTTCGCGATCTCGACCTGTTGAAGAGTTTTCCCAAAGTGACTGTGTCATGGTCTGTCAATACGCTCGACGAGCAGTTCTGCGCAGATATGGACAACGCCGTAAGCATTGAACGCCGTCTGAAAGCGATGCGTCAGACATACGAGGCAGGTATCCGCACCGTATGCTTCGTCTCGCCCATATTCCCCAGAATAACAGACGTAAAGGCAATAATAGAGGAGGTAAAAGATTATGCTGATTTAATCTGGCTTGAAAACCTGAATTTACGCGGGCAGTTCAAAGGCGGGATAATGACGTATATCCGTGAGAAGTATCCTGACCTCATACCGCTTTACGAGGAAATTTACAATAAAAAAAGGCTTGAATACTGGCAGGCATTGGAGCAGGACATTTCAAATTACGCCAAGGAGCAGGGCTTCCCGTATCGTATAAACGATCTGCCATACGGACGCTCGGAAAAAGGCAAACCTGTCATCGTAAACTACTTCTACCACGAAAAAATACGATTGACAAAATGAGGCTATGCCGGACTGATGCAGAAAAGTTGTAGCGCGGATAAAAGCACCATGTATGTGGATAATATCCGGCAATCTTCCGAGCGTATGCGGGAGATGCTCAACACGCTGCTGGATTTCTTCCGTCTGGACAACGGCAAGGAGCAACCCAACCTTTCCCCTTGCAGGATTTCCGCAATCACGCATATTCTTGAAACGGAGTTCATGCCCATTGCCATGAACAAGGGGCTGACTTTGATAGTGGAGAGCCACACCGATGCGGTGGTTTTGACCGACAAGGAACGTATCCTGCAAATCGGCAACAACTTGTTGTCAAACGCCATCAAGTTCACGGATAACGGTAGTGTATCATTGGCAGCGGATTATGATAACGGTTTGCTGAAACTTATCGTTGAAGATACCGGTACGGGCATGACCGAAGATGAGCAACAACGAGTATTCGGTGCATTTGAACGTCTTTCAAATGCCGCCGCAAAAGACGGCTTCGGATTAGGCTTCCTGCAACCAGCCGTTATCCAACAGCCGGGTTAAATGCGTCCTCCCTATCTCGGCCGTCCCTTGCAGGACGACACAGCGGTCTTTCTCCTGGAGCTTTCTTAATTCCTCCAGTGAAGCCGCCATTTTCTCCGCCATTGTTGCCATAACCGTTTTTATTTAGATTCTGATTATTTTCGTGCAAATACTCGTTTTTAGACACGTGTAAATACTCGTTTTTAATTATGTGCATTTACTCGTATTTGTTGCAAAAATACAATATTTGTTCCGATAATCAGCTACTAATGAAGTCTTTTTTTACTTGTTGTATCGTCGAAACGGCCTTTCCCGTGAGCTTCGCCACGTTCCGGATCGAGTAGCCTTTCTTTAACAAGGCGATCGCCTCCCGGTATTCCTCTTTCCTCTGTTCGGCCGTTTTCCGGCTTCCCGGCTTCCGTCCCAGCCTGCCCCCTTTCTGGATGTACAACTCCCGTCCGCTATTAAGGCGGTCGATGATCCCCTGGCGTTCGATCGCGGCCAGTTCCCCCAACAGGGTAGTGATCAGAGAGGACAAGGGGTTTACCGTCTTGTCCGGCCGTAACGTTTCCAGGTTCAGGTTTTGAATATACACGCATATTTTATGCGTGTGCAGCGTATCGAGTGACTTTAGGATCTCCAGGGTTGAACGCCCCAGGCGTGAGATCTCGGTCAGCAACAACATATCCACCCGGTTCTGCGGATCTGTGCAGTATTCCAGGCAACGGCTTAAAACCGGGCGTTCGATATTGGCCTTTCGTCCGCTTATCTTTTCCTCAAAGACCGCCGTCACCTCGTACCCCCGTCCGGCTGCGAACCTCTCCAGATCGACAACCTGCCGTTCGGTCGATTGCCTGGCCGACTGCGAGCTTACACGTGAATAAATAACCACATTCATCCCTTTTGCTTTTGTTCTTCCTTATCTATTGTTTTAATCACCTTATCCACCTCTTTCAAGGAGGCATTATTTCCGGATCTATCCAAAAAAGAAATTCGCTAATTAACCTATAATTACTATCTTTGCATTGTAATGCTTGGTAAAGCCTCTGTTATCAAAACACGTAACCAAGTCAAGGATATACCCGTTCATCAAGAACGGGTTTTTCTTTTGCGACAGCCCATTCATAAGACAAAGGATATTATAACAGGTCAGTAATCACAGCCGCCGGAATATCCAGCTTTGAGAAAGCGAACATCTTTTTCCCCAGATCCTTTAACGAGGCTCCGATATGGTACACGTCCGTTTCATCAACGATCAGGAAACGGTCGTGACTGTCCCGGTACGTCCTGATGTCGATAGGTGGGTACTGGCTGTTATGCCTGTCAAGATCAAGTTGGAGTTGCTGCGTGATACGCTGGGTGTAAATGGTGGCCGAGACACCGACGCTGCGTTTACTCAACATGAGCAAAACCGTTTCGTCCACATAGTTGTCGATAAGCACGATCGAACGCCTGGCCGACTTTACCAGATCGGTAGCGAACTTGTACGCATCGAAAATCTGGCCGTTATAAAAAATGCCTTCGACCGGGGGCAAGGCAGTACGCACAAAAAAATCTATCTTCTCGGTATGTTGAGCGACAGTCCTTTCAAGTTCTGACAAACGTTTATTAATGGAATACCCTTTTAAAAGATAGTCCTTTAAAACCTTATTCGCCCATTGCCTAAATAAAATACCTCTTTTACTATTGACACGAAACCCAATGGATATGATCGCATCCAAATTGTAATAAGTCAGATTGCGCATCACTTGCCGTTTGCCTTCCTGTCGAACTGTTCGGAAATCCCGAACAGTTGAACTTTCCTCTAATTCTTTCTGATCATATATGTTTTTTATATGCTCGCTTATATTTGCTTTGCTGGATTGAAAAAGATCCACAATTTGCGCCTGTGTCAGCCAAACGGTTTCATCTTCCAGCCTCACTTCCAACTTGACCGCTTCATCCGGCTGGTATAATATGATTTCTCCCTGTTCCATTACTTATTTACCTTTTCTTAATTCATCAAGCCTCTGCATCGCACCGCTGAACTTCTCACTAAACATCATATCATCGGGCAAAACAAACCAGGTGGGAATACCTCTCGACTGTGGATTACCTATACATTCATCTTGCCCGTTCTGTTTGCGGTAATCGTCCCATTCACTATAAGCGATGTTCCAACGAATACCTAATTTATAGGTATTTTCCCATTTAATAATAGCCAGTGAATAGGCCGGATCATCTTTGCCGTCATAAATCACTTCTACAACTTCAACCATCCCTTTAGGGGAATTTATAAACTTCGGATTTTTATACGAATAAGTGCTCATGTCTTTTATTTTTTATTTATAGCACACAAAGATACTCAAAAACAAATATATACATATATACATACGTATGATTAACGTATAAAAACATTTATGGTTATTCTAATCTTTGATTAATTCCGGTACAGAAACAAAACGTACCGAAAGGTGGAAACCGGATTTATTTCGGTACGCTTCCCCGATCGGCACAAAAAACACGCAAAAAACGAAAAATACTACTTTTAGTATTTTAGTATATTAGTTTTTGACTATATTTGCGGACATGACAACCATTTAAAAAACTGAATTTATGAGCAAAGCAAAAGTAATCTCCGTATTGAATCACAAAGGGGGAGTAGGAAAGACTACAACCACGATCAACCTGGGCGGCGCGTTACGTCAAAAAGGGTACAAGGTTCTTTTGATCGACCTTGACGGACAAGCCAACCTGACCGAATCGCTGGGCTTCTCCGCGGAGCTTCCCCAAACGATCTACGGTGCGATGAAAGGCGAATACGACCTGCCGATCTACGAGCATAAGGGCGGTCTTAGCGTCGTTCCCTCCTGCCTGGATCTCTCGGCCGTTGAAACGGAGTTAATCAACGAGGCCGGGCGGGAACTTATCTTAGCCCACCTTATCAAGGGCCAAAAGGAAAAATTCGATTATATCCTGATCGACTGCCCCCCCCTCGCTGTCGCTGCTCACGCTTAACGCACTGACGGCCTCGGATCGGTTGATTATCCCGGTTCAGGCTCAATTCCTGGCAATGCGTGGAATGGCCAAACTTATGCAGGTCGTCCACAAGGTGCAGCAACGTTTGAACTCGGATCTTTCGATAGCCGGGGTTCTGATAACCCAGTACGACGGAAGAAAGAACCTGAACAAGAGCGTTTCGGAACTGGTACAGGAAACATTCCAGGGCAAAGTGTTCAGCACCCATATACGCAACGCCATTACGCTGGCCGAAGCCCCGACACAAGGGCAGGATATTTTTCACTATGCCCCCAAATCTGCCGGGGCAGAGGACTACGAAAAGGTATGTAACGAACTGCTAACAGAAATAAAGTAACCATATGGCAAAGAAGAACGATTTAAAAAACAGTATGTCGGCCGGGCTGACCGGGGGATTAGACAGCCTGATCCAATCCACGGCCGGGCAAAAAGAGGCTCAAAAGCCGAAGAAAGCGAAAACCGTGCATTGTAATTTTGTCATGGACGAAACCTATCACCAGAACTTAAAGCTGATCGCGATCCGCAAAGGCGATTCGCTAAAATCGGTATTGCAAGAGGCTATATCTGACTACTTGGATAAAAACAGTTCCCTGCTATAACAGCGTATCGGGAATATACAGGGCAAACACTCCACAAAAGAAATTCTCCAGGAAAAAGGTACGCAAAAAGCACCCCTACACATCAAAAAGTATATTGAAAATGCGATTCCCTATAAAGAACCCGTTGGCGGGATTAATCTTGCGTATGTTTAACCTGCCAACGGGTACGATATTGATAAACTTTTTGTTTAAGGTTTAACGTTTACGTTGCTATTTGCATCAACCCATTCTGTTGTCTCTGCATTAAACTGGATCGGATTCAACACAGCCTCTCCCTGATCAGTATAACCACCACCGAAAATCAACGTGTAGATATGACGCTTGCCCGCTACCCATGTATCTCCGAACGGAACATAAATTGTTCCGTAACTATCTGCTGAACCCAACAGATAACCTCCGGACTGCTGGATTTTGCAGGTGATCGACAGGTAACATTGATGCGCACCGTCGGCTTTTATCTTGGTATTGGTGGCTTCTTCGGAAACTTTCCATGCTGTCAGCTTCTGTGGTATATTCAGCATAGGAGTTTTTTCGGAAATATCGGTAGCTGTGGTATTACTATTGACCTCGATGGATTTGCCTTGCACTACGGTAATAAAACCTCCTCCTGTAGAGCTTTCAGGCCAATCACCCACAGCCCAACTTCCCGTTCCATCGGCTGTCGCAGGCAATGTGTAGACGCCGCCCATTTTTACATTAAAAATCTTGATGTCCTTTATATTCACCTGCATGTTATCGTATTCGGTCTTTGCTTTGAATACGACCTGTGACAGAATATGCTTGAAGTTAAATTTCACTACTCCGTTGTTCTTGTCTTTTGTCTGGCCTTTGGCTATGGCATACATCACGTCGTAGTTTTCATGAGCATTGATACCAGATCCATACTCATCGGAGCAGGAATAAGTTATCTTTTGAGTATCCTTGGTGGCTTCCCACATATAACTCCACTGCATGGCTTCATCAACCGTTCCGGGATTGAACGCGTAAAAGTCCAAAGGCTCGGTAGGCCAATAACGAAGATCGCCCGCATTTTTATAATCCCACTTATTATCTTTGTACACGATATTCACTCCGTCATGTCCAAATTCCGTGTCGACCTTTCCCATGAAGGCAGTACCATCCGCCGTAAAAGCGAACACGTCGAAATCGGTGTTCTTCAAGTTGGTGTTGGTAGTAGGGGTAGCCCTCGTTTCCGCCGCATTACTTAACACGTTAAAACCAATCGCATTTCGTGAGGAGGTTTCCACATTCGCAATCTCCTCGTCTGAGCAACCCATGAGTAGTGCTCCAAAGATTGCCCAAAGCATTACTGTACTTTTTTTCATAAATAAAAATAAATTAAATTGATACATATAATTAATAAACTCGATTACTTAATAGTTGACATAGCGTTTACCCGGCATCCAATCCGCACTGAAAACTCAAATATCCGTTTATAACACTATATCCACATTCACATCATCCCAATCATCAACGTCCACATCAAATCCCGCACCGTCACTTCCCGGCTCGAATGGTACCTCATAATCAAAATTCAACACCAGATGCACATCACCGACATGCCCCGCTACCGGGACATCATGCACTTGGTCGCTCACGTCCTGTTCCAATACAGACATGCTGCCGGAACGGTTCTTGAGATACAGCCGGAAAACATTGGGCTCTCCTTCAAGTGCGGAATGTCCAAACGTATAGAATCCGCCTATAATCTGATTCCGTGAAACCATTCCATCAAAGAGCAGGCTCTCCGAAAGACCGGCGGGCAAACTGTCGCCGGACATGTTAAGCGAGCCGGACATGCCGGAAAGAGCGGCCCGCAAATCCGCCACCCTATCCAGTCCCCGAAGACCGTTCACCTCATACGTGTAGTGACATACCATGTTTACGGGAGTTAGCCGTACTATCTCCGCGCTTCCTCCCGGAATGTCCTTGAGGATAACTCCGTCTATATGGTCGCCACACAGCCAGGGTGGGGTGACAGCCATTGTCCGGTTATCCGGTGACCGAACATCACGCGTATCGGCAGTAAAAAGCGTGTAACTGCCGTTTCCTTTCCAAACCATCCCGTCGGTATCGTAGTTGAAGCAAATTACCCGGTAATCATTCTCGGGGAGCTCCACTTCCCCCCCCTCTCCTCCGGGGAAATCAAATATCCACGTGTTGCTTTCATCATCGGTCGGATAAAATACGACCCTCATGCCTTCAGGCTTGTCATGATTGGAAATCTTGGTCCAGTCGAATATTACCCGCACCGTGGCAAAGTGCGGATGATCGTAACATAAATCCTTATGCTCACAAGCCGTCAGTCCTATCCATAAAAATATGAACACCAGACTAAAGCGTATCCGTATCACTGCCTGCCTCCTTTCTTCCGGCTATAATTCCCCCGCCCGATCAACCACACCAAAGAGATACCCGCCTTGGTCGGGCCGAACCAGCGGCGGTTTTTAGTGGTCTGCCATACATAGTGACCGTCCAAAGGGATGTACTCCTTGTACGATCCTCCAAGGTAGCCGATTCCCAACGTGAAATCCACATTGAACCGATGTCCCACAGGTAACGAGTAGCCGTAAGCCACGCCTCCCCCGTAACTCCATTTATCCCCCAAGTAACCTTTCCCACCCAATTCGAAATCATAGGTGACGATCTGCCCGTACAATCCGACATGATGCCCGGAAAACGGTTTTTCCACCGCTCTCCGACCGAACCAGCGGCGCAACTCCACATCTCCCCCATAGATACGCCAATAATTATGCTTCCGATCACTTTTCCACCAGGCATACATCCAATTCCCGGCCACAGACCAGTTCTTCCCCAAACAGAACTCAACCCCGATGTCAGGTATCAAAACAGCGTCATAAAGCAAGTTTGTTTTCACCGCCATGCAAAACGGCCGTTTCTTTACCGGAGCTATGACGGTAACGGTATCACGGATGCACAACGTATCACGTGTATGTATATATACCGTATCTCTGACGGGATTTATCGGATCACTATCATAGCATATTTTCACCATCGACGAACGAAGTTTCGGAAAATGGAATTTATACAAATATGAGTATGGCCTCCCCCCTTTCAGTCTTTTCAGTTCTCCCCCCCAATAAGGGCTGTCCTGGTTTTCCAAACGTACGATCTTCTCCAACAAACGAAGGACATCCTCCCTCTCCGGAACATTCACATCCGCTCTCACCATCGTTATAAGTCCGTTCCAGTCACTTCCCGAAAAATGAAAATCCCTCTCCAATACCGGAATCTTTATATAAGGTGATATATACCGCCACAAAACCTCTGCTCGTTTTTCAGACAGCCTTCCATTCAACAGCCCCCCTCCTTCCGGGGAAGCTCCTCCTATTATTTGAATTTTCCTGATAAGACGGACGGAGTCGTTCAATGCGGAACAGATTTTAGCAAACCGCTCCATCTCGTTCCCATTGTCAAGTAAACATGTATCTATATTTACCTTTCCTTGATGAAAATAGATCCTTACCGAATCACGCTTCTCCTGAGCGGATATTTCTCCGCTTATACTCAACACGAGCACGAACAATACACATTTAATATAAAAAAAACATCTTTTCGTCATTTAATCATTTGTTAATATGACAATCCAAACCCAGGCTTTTACACCCCCTGAATTTCAACCGCTAAAGATATGCACTTATAAACCAACCTCCAAAGCAAAAAACAAGTATTTTAAACTTATAAATACTTAAAAAGACAACCACACAACAGCTACAACACTTACCACAGCAGCCAATCACGCTTACACAACAATTAAAAACACTTAACATCATAAAGAAAAGTACTTAAACATACAAAAAAAAAAAAAAAAACAGTTATTTTTGCAGGAAACATTATACTTAATAACACTTAAAACAATAAAACACATGAAAATCAGCACAAAAGCCGCTACTTTTCTAAGTTCAATAAAAACTCAAACTTACGACAAAAAAGAAAGAGAAATGATAATAACGTATCAACAAAAACGTGTCTTTCATCTATCCCTGCTCATGCTGGCCTTATGCGCACCCATATACATATATTCAGTTCCATTTCCTAATGAACAGTTTTATTATATTAACAGCGTATTATTCCTGTTTATCATTATGTGCACTCTCGCTTATTTTAAAAAGAGAGTAAATCTGACCACGACCTTTTCCATTATACTGATAGCCATACATATCGAGATTTTTATCGAAATAATTTATTGCTCAATATGTAGCGGATATGAATATAGTTATCAAAGAGCATTGATAATGAGTAACATTAGTATCTCTCTCTTATTTACCATGCTTTCCATCTGTGCCTATATGAGTAATATCTCCATCCTATTGTCCTCCCTTACCATAGCTTCCTATACAATCTGCACACTTATCACCGACGAACCGTTCCTATACAGTTATCTGCCTTTGATCATCATCATATACACCATGATCCCCTTATTAGGAAGATCCTTACACAGTAATATCAGCAGCTTGCTAAAAAGTAGCAACTTGCTAAAAGAGGAAGAGGAAATGCTTTTGAAACGTCTCCAAATGAAAAAGGAAGAACTATTCGCGTTCGCCGAGTTGTTAAGCGAGAATAACCCGGAAGAAAAGACAAGCTCCCTGTTAAGCATAATAGGGGAACAATCCAAAGAAAATCTTTTTACAGCCCTTGCCGCATACCAGAAAAAGGAAAAAAGTAAACTTGATACAATCAGGAGAATATATCCCAATTTATCCCCGTCCGAATTAAACATCTGCCGTTTAATACTGCAAGACAAGACCGTCAGCCAAATATGCGAATTATTACATCGGAGTAGCGGAAACATAACCAGCCAACGAGCGAACATACGTGCCAAACTCGGACTGAAAAAAAGCGACAATTTAAAAGAAGCATTACAAGAACGCATGAGGCTGTATGAAGAAGAACACCGGCAAGAGGACTTTTCAGCCATGCGTTAGGGATTGCAGAGTAAAGCCCACAGCCTTTAGGCGAGGACTTGCAACGGAAAGCCTGACCGTCCCACAGGAACGCCCAAAAGAAAAAGAATCCCCCGAACATTCATCCGGGGGACATCCAAGCCGTCACATCAATTATAATACAGATTCAGATCATCCGTGCCAATCTCCTTTCCGTCCCGGAAAACAAGGCGTAAATCAATCCTCTCTCTGTTTTCATTGCCACAAAGATAGACATACCGGCCAACATACGCATCATACTTATCAATCAGTTCTAACGGTATGACCGGCATGGGAAAAGGATACACCTATATTGCATATAGCGGAAAATTTGTAAGATTACCCTGTACTTTATAAGGCAACATAGAAAATCTCTCCGCATGCAATTCCGGTCTTTTTCCCAGTAATGCTGTCAACGAATTGGCCCGGACATTCCCTTCGGCCTTCACTTCTATCGGCACCATTTGGGCATTACGTTGAATAACAAAATCCAACTCAAGACGCGAATTGTCTGTGTTATGGTAATAAATCGGTGACACGCCCTTACTTTTCATCTGCTGCAATACATACTGTTCAGTCATTCCTCCCTTGTATTCCTTAAATATGTCGTTTTTAATCAAGACTTGGGCCGGATCTGTCTTGACCATAGCACCCATAAGCCCCAAATCAACCATATAGAGTTTGAAAGCCGACAGGTCTTCATAAATATCAAGCGGAAGCTCCGGTTTGGTACATCGAGGCACTTTATACAACAACCCGGCATTTACAAGCCATTGAATGGCCATCTCAAAATCATTGGCTCTGGCACCTTTTCGCAAAGCTCCGTAAATGAATTTCTTGTTTTCTTTAAATAATTGGGAAGGAATGCTGTTCCATACCATTCGGACACGCGGAACCTGTTCTTTGGGCGCATGTTTTGAGAAGTCAAGATCATAGCCTTGCAAAATCTCCGACTGTATTCTTCTGACTTCCAGCAAGGAATCCGTTTCTACATATTTGAGTACAACTTCCGGCATACCACCTACATAATAATATTGCCGAAGGAGATCCGTATATTTGTCATGCAGGAGGCTTATCGTTTCAAAATCCCCACTCATAAGCAATTTACAAGCTTCTTCTTCTCCCTTGGCGACAAGAAACTCTTCAAAGTTCATAGGAAATATATTGATGACATTTACCTTCCCTACGGGATAAGACACATCCTGATGAAGGGATATCCCCAAAAGTGAACCTGCCACAGCTATATGATACTCCGGAACCTCCTCTTTAAAATACTTCAAAGATTCCAGTGCTTCCGGGATATCTTGTATCTCATCAAGGATAATAAGCGTATCACCCGGAGTAATGTCAACGGAAGTCATCGCACGCAGCCCCCGTAAAATTCTGTCAACATTGAAATCCTGAGAAAAAAGCTGGCGTGCAAGGTTATTCTTACGGCATACCACATAAGCCTCTTTTTTGTATTCAAGTTTGGCAAACTCATGGAGCAGCCATGTTTTCCCAACTTGTCGGGCACCATTTAAAATCAGAGGTTTTCTATCCTCACGGTTTTTCCATTCTATAAGTTGTTGCAAAACAAATCTTTTCATCTACAAACAGCATTTTTATACATGTAAAAACAGCGTATAATACATTTATCCGCACTTATTTAAAGCACAAATATACTAAAATAAACAGATAATAGAAGCAATCTTATACATTTTTCCGCACTTTAATCAACTCCAATGGAAAGCAGTAGCCAATTTAGGATTGCCTTCTCCACGCTCGATGGCCACCAGCGTATT
This sequence comes from Bacteroides sp. AF39-16AC, assembly GCF_003602735.1. Taxonomy (NCBI): domain Bacteria; kingdom Pseudomonadati; phylum Bacteroidota; class Bacteroidia; order Bacteroidales; family Bacteroidaceae; genus Bacteroides; species Bacteroides sp. AF39-16AC. The sequence continues at coordinate 27,938 of NZ_QTLN01000026.1, forward strand.
GATGCCCACGCCCGCCAGTTCGGAGAAGTTCCAGCTGATTGACCTTCAAACTCTTCCTGCACTCTTTAATCATCTTTCCTAGCTCTTTCATATTCACAACACATTGTGATTTTAGTCAGTTTTCATCCTAGTTCAAAGAAAAAAACAGCCGATAAAGCAACTATAATCATTGTATTCATATAGATTAACATCATATATTCAAGTTAATCTATATATTTACATGGATTATTTGTATATTTGCAAAAAAGGAACAACCATGTGGAATGAAATGAGCAATCCAGCTGTGCTGATGAGAATCGGCCAGCGCATCAAAGAGACACGTATCAGGCAGCATATCACGCAGGAAGAACTGGCAACGGCTTCCGGTGTAAGCCCCTTGACCGTTGCGAACATCGAGAAGGGCAAATCGGTATCGCTGCTGTTGTTCATCAGCGTACTCCGCTCGCTCGGCCTGCTGGAGAACCTGGAGCAACTGGTACCGGAAATCCGGGTCAGCCCGATAGAGCTCAAAAAACTGCAAGGAAAGAAACGCTACCGTGTACGCCATTTAAAACAAGATAACCATGAATGATTTGATAGTAGATGTAAAGCTATGGGGAGAAAGCGTAGGCTCTCTCTATTGGGAAAAGGAAAGCAATGCCGCCTTGTTCGACTATGAACGGAAGTTCATCCGCTCCGGTCTTGACATTTCTCCCATCATCATGCCCATCAGCCAGTACAGGAACACCCCCTACCGGTTCCTTGAAAACCGTACCGACTGTTTCAAGGGGTTGCCCGGCCTGTTTGCCGATTCACTGCCGGACACTTTCGGAAACCAGATCATCAATGAATGGTTTGCCAGCAAGGGATTGTCCGGAGAAGAGATTACCCCTTTAGACAGGCTTTGCTATGTAGGCAAACGTGGCATGGGCGCACTGGAGTTTGAGCCGTCCTCGCCAATCAACGGCATGAACGAATCATCAGTGCTCCATATCGAGGAACTGACTGAGCTTGCCAAATCCGTATTCACGGACAGAATGGCTTTTCAGGTCCAACTGCGCCAGGAAGGAAGAAACATTCTGGATATACTGAAAGTGGGAACATCTGCCGGAGGTGCCAAGCCCAAGGCCATCATCGCCTACAACGATATTACCGGAGAGGTACGCTCCGGACAGGTAAAAGCTCCTGAAGGATTCGGGTATTGGCTGTTGAAATTTGATGGCGGCAAATACAGCGAACACACGCAGATAACGGACAATCCACAAGGAATAGGAAATATCGAATATGCCTATCACCGGATGGCAAAAGCCTGCGGTATCGATATGATGGAATGCCGGTTACTTCAGGAAAAAGAGTCATATCACTTTATGACACGACGTTTTGACCGTATGGAAGACGGAGAGAAGATCCATGTACAGACATTGGCCGGGCTTGCCCACTATGACCGTGACCAACGCCATTCATACGAAGAGATATTCCGTATCATGCGGCAGATGAACCTCCCTTATCCAGAGCAGGAGGAACTATACCGAAGAATGGTGTTCAACGTCATGAGCCGGAACCATGACGACCATAGCAAGAACTTATCTTTCCTGATGGATAGACAAGGGAAGTGGAAACTGGCCCCAGCATACGACCTCTGCTACTCATACACACCGGGCGGCAAATGGACGAACCGCCACCAGCTGTCACTCAACGGCAAACAAGACAATTTCACGATGGAAGATCTGCAAAAGGTAGGTGAGAACATGGGTATCCGGAAACACAAACAGATTATCGAAGAGATACAGGAAACCGTATCGCATTGGCATGAGACTGCCAAGGATTGCGGGGTCAAGCCGGAACACGCCGATTTTATCGGAGAAAACCTGCTCTTGTTCGGCAAGCAACTGCATACGATCCATATGCCGGACATTGCCAACGAACAAGAGCAGGCTTTCATGAAGGCTATGCGAAATGATGACTTCAATACCATTCTGAAACTGAAGATGAGAGGATATCAGCCATCGGAGAACACACTGAAAAGCCTCCAGCCGGATGTATCCGCCACCACCTTCATCGCTGCCGCCAAAATCTTCCAAATGGAAGGGATGCTAAAAAGCCTTCAGGACATAAAACCCGCGCAAAGCCCGATTACAGGCGGCAATAAACGTAGCATGGAATTGGGGGATTAGCACACAAACTACATCGCGCACAATTCAATATAACAGTAAATATATTAATTGTTATATATCATATTTTGATTTAACAATTAATATATTTACCTTTGTAAAATGACAACGAATCACATCACCCAAGCCATGGCCAATCCGGAAATCATAGTGGAACTGGGCAGACGATTTAAGGAATACAGGCTAACCTATAGGCTCACCCAAAAAGAGGCTGCCGAGAAAGCCGGTGTCAGCCTTATCACCTTACGCCAGTTTGAGAACGGGAAGGCCTATAACATCAATATGGGCAACTTTCTTGCCCTGTTACGAGTAGTGGACTGTCTGGAACAGATGGATGATCTGATGCCGGAAATACCTGTTTCAGCCTATACAATGGAACGAATAATGAATAAAAAGCCGAAAAGGATAAGACATGGAAAATAATGTTGTGAGTGTTATGTTATGGGGAGAAGAAGTCGGAAAGCTCTATTGGGACGAAAGAAACAAAAGAGCCGTCTTCAACTATCATCCGGATTTCATCAAGAAAGGAGTGGAAATCGCCCCACTGACCGCTTCTGTCAAAGGACCGGCGGCAAAGGGTATGCCCATACTCGGAAACAAAGAAAAGACTTATCAAGGTCTCCCACCGTTTTTGGCAGATTCATTGCCTGATCGGTGGGGTAACATGGTCTTCGACCAATGGGCGGCACAAAACCATATCCCCAAGCGCAAACTCACACCGGTAGATAAACTGTCTTTCATCGGGAAACGGGGAATGGGAGCCTTTGAGTTCATCCCGGCCACTCCTGGATTGGAATCCTCTTCCACTCTCCAGATAGAGAGTTTATACCAACTGGCACGCCGTATCTTTGAGGAACGGGAGGAAATATCCGTGCAAGATGACGAAGCACTGCAACTGCAAAGTATCTATGAGATAGGTACATCAGCCGGAGGGCAGCACCCGAAAGCCATCATCGCCATCAATGAAACGACACATGATATACGTTCCGGCCAAGTCCCTTTACCGGAGGGCTATACCTACTACATATTGAAGTTTGCAGAAGGGGACGATTTTCCGTTCACGCAAATGGAAATGGTATATTATGAGATGGCAAAGGAAGCCGGGATTACGATGATGCCTTCCCGACTCATTCAAATTGAGGGAAAACATCACTTCCTGACGGAGCGTTACGATAGGATAAACGGAGAGAAGATACATACACAGACACTTGCTGCCATGAATCCGGATGCAACGAGCTATGAGGATTTGTTTGAAGTCTGCCGAAAACTGAACATCCCGGCAAGCGAACAGTCCGAACTCTACCGTAGGACGGTATTCAATATCATGGGCGGCAATGTGGATGACCACATCAAGAATTTCTCTTTCCTGATGGAAAGAAACGGCACATGGCACATCACCCCAGCCTACGACATGACATTCACCACCAATTTGGACGGTGCGGCATACGAAAACGCACACTCCATGAGCATTGCAGGAAAAGATAACGACATCACGGAAGATGACCTGATGCAATTTGCCAAACAGAACGGAATAAAGAATGCGAAAAGGATAATCGAAGAAGTCAGCCTTGCCATCAGCCATTTTTACGATTATGCCACCAATCATCAAATCGATGACTATTGGAAAGACCGCATCGAAGAGCATCTTTCCGGTTTGGTATCTCCGATCATAGGGAAAACCATGAAACACTACCTGCCCACCATTGTCGAACCCTACGAGACAGAGGATGGCTTTTTGGTATCAGAAATCAACATCATCGAAAACACCCGGCATGATTTCCGTATCGAGGCCTTCATAAACGGAAAGCGACAGAAATACATTGCCGGGCGTAAAAGCGATTTGGCTGCTGAAGTCATTGCCAAAGGCAGAAACAAGATGCCCGTTGAGAACAAGAAAGAACTTGTGGAACGGTTGTTACTGCCTTTAGCTAGAAGATAAAAACAGACGAATAGCGACACTATTACATTAATAAAAAGTCTGTTCTTGTTCGGCAAGCAACTGCATACGATCCAAATCCGGACATTGCCAACGAACAAGAGGAGGCTTTCATGAAGGCTATGCGAAATGATGACTTCAATACCATTCTGGAACTGAAGATGAGAGGATATCAGCCATCGGAGAACACACTGAAAAGCCTCCAGCCGGATATATCCTCCACCACCTTCATCGCTGCTGTCAAAATCTTCCAAATGGAAGGGGTACTAAAAAGCCTTCAGGACATAAAGTCTGCGCAAAGCCCGATTACAAGCGGTAATAAACGTAACATGGAGCAAACAAATTTACTATTCAATTTTCAGTTTTTTTCTATTTCTATACTACTGTACGCCATAAAATAACGAAGAAACTTATTCCTATATCAATTCATAATCAATAACATACAATTCACCAAGAATATTAGGGAATGCTACAGTATCATATATCACCTGCCCTACTCCATTAAAATTACCCGGAGATATTACAGATGCTACAACACCATGATAAGCTGTGGGAGAAAAAGAAAGATCTGCTAATCCATTTATCCCAATAACATTTTTCTGTACACCAGCATTATTAACATTACAAAAAATTGCATAATGAATAGTTTGATGTAAATTTACAGCAGCATTAGGAAGATGCACAAAATATAATATATCTCCATTATTACATTTAGCTAAATCATGATAGGTATTTATTTTTTGTATCATACTTTCTAAAGAAGCTCCAAAAGGATTAACTGAAATTCTTTTTCCTGTTGCCTGTTCTATAATTCCTCTAACTAAATTAGCACACCCTCCACCATTTGTAGGTAAATTAACATTCAAATTCTGAGTATTAGTAATAAATTGTGTAATCAATTGTCTATCATTTATACTTATAGCCATATATTATAACTCATGTTCTCCTACTCTCTCAAAGGCTTTTCGGAACCTGCCTATAAAAACTGTCTCTGTAAGCTTACCCCACAAATCTACCCTATAATCCCCAAACCGCTATCATCCCTTTTCTGAATGCCATGGAATTTTTTCCGAATACATAAGTTAGAAGATGAAAAAAGATTGTATTCAAAGTTTTTGGTTCTTTTTTGAAAAAAGAACCGCTGGCCAAAAATCCAACGGTTACTTTACTTTCGGAAAAATATGCAATGAAGTTTATAGGCCGAATGAGGAACGCAGCTTCTTCATGGCATTCTCCACATCAAAGAAAGACACATCCATAAGATCTTCTCCCCATGCTTCCGGAAAGTCAAGAATGGAACGTCCGTTATTAAGAACCGCATCACGGATGGCTTTCATCACATTCTGCCGAGTCGGTTCCAGCTTGAAGAAAAGGCAATGCCTGACTGCCATTGTAAGGGTATCATCATCTATAAAGAAACGGATGGTGACGGTCATGTGTACCTGCGTCCGTTTCTCCAGTTTCTTCTTTTTAGTTTCCAGTTTGGCCAACCGGGAAACATAGAATGAAGGGATATGTTTCCCGGATTCAACGCAAGTCTTCATCGCTTCATGTATTTCAGCGATGCCGTCACGTATATCCGTCAAGTCGGTGCAGTTGGATGCAACCGTATAAGCCGATAACTTTTTCATCTCAAAAGCCGTTTTTATATGGCAAAAGCCCTGTTTGTGAAACTTATAATATATGAATCTCCTTATCACCTACCTTCTCGTCCGATACGACCAATACCTCGTACTTCATCCTCTTGTAATTATAGACTACGGCAAGCGTATTAAAGCCACCGTTATCATACCGCCTGTCATAAACGGTATGTACATACTCATACATCGCATTCCCCATCATGAACTTTACGGAAACATCCGTAAAGTAAAATGCCACCGCATAAGCCAGCGTTTTCTTTTTATCAACCTTTTTTGTTTTCATAACCATTTGTCCTTTATTGTTTTCTGATAAAATATTCAATGGCCGAATGAACCAATATATAATGTGTGGGTGTCTGCCTGCACTGTTCCGCATAAGGATTATAGAACTGGAGAGCCAGCGCATGGTATAATTCCGGCAATTCCCGCTTGATTCTCGCCGTAAGCAGCCGATAGGAGCATTTTCTACCGTACTTCATCAGCTCACGCCATTTGTCCTGTGTTATTTCCGTGCAATTCGTCTCGTAAACCATAACTTCCGTTTTTAAGTTCAATATTCCGGTTGGAAAGCGGAAAGGGGTTGTTCCCTCTCCGTTTATTCTCTAATCAATTCAGGCAAGCTTTTACCGTTATACCGGTTTTCAGTCCTTTATCCAGCTGCACGGTCAACCCACGAACATTCACCTCTTGAATTTGAGAAAGAAGCACATAACCCCATTCCCATTCTTGAATATGGCAATAACCGAAAAAAAGCCAGTCACCGTCTTCCTGCTGTTCGGCTTCCGTTACCAACCATACCACCGAAGAAAAAGGAAGGAAAAACCTTGCGATGACTTCCGCATTAAGCCCCTGCCCCTCTTTTGAGTACAAAGGGTTGGCTTCAAACACATTCTTTAGTTGTTCCGTCACTGTAATCATATGTCACATTTTTAAAGGGTTAAACTTCTAATTTTATGCTTCAGCTAGATTTAAAGACCTTTTTTTAAAACCCCTTTCCGGGATGACCTTTTCTTTCTGCCGACTTTTTTTTTGAGCTTTCATGCCCCATCTGAGTTTATAAGCCTTTTTTTTACGGCACACAACAAGAAGGAAGGAGGGATTGAGAAAAGTTTTGGACGACAAAAAATGTTGGGGACAGCGAAGCCGTCCGGCGTTATTTTTTTCGGTACAAAGGGCGAAGACCGGAACTCTTTCGTATCCATCCACCGAAATAAATTTGCCGTTCAAAAACAAAGGCTCTCAGACGGGGCTATGAAAAAACGTACATTAGGGGAGGCAGAAAACAAGGAAAAGGGCAGTACGGAAATAAAAGAAGAATAAAATCCAACATTATTCACATTGATATATAATAGCCAAGTATTTCGCCATATCAATATAAATCCAACTATAATCAAAATCAAACAGTTATCTAATTTATTGGTTATTAAACATATAATACGCCAAAACATTTATTTTGGAGAATATAATATTAATTAAACAAAAAAATGTAAGCATTCGATAAACTCCCCCTTTCATTCTAAAAATGTGATATTACTTTTGTAATCAAAGTAAAAAAGCTCAATTGTTATGTCACATCAATGGACCATGGAAGATTTTGAATCTATTTATTCCCGTTTCAAGTCGAGCGGACTGTCAGTTATGGATTTTTGTTCGAATGAATGTATTCGTCCCAAACGTTTCTACGAGTGGCGTTCCAAGCTGTTGCGCAAAGGCGGCTTTATCCCGGTAAAGGTAAACAGTAAGGGCCAGGTCAGTCTTCCCCATAAGGAGAAATCCCTGCTGTCTGCCCCTCCGGTCAGCCCGTCGCCAATTCCCCAGCCGCTATGTGAGATCTCCTATCCCAATGGCGTTACAGTCCGCTTGAACAGCCCTTTGTCACCGGAGGTATTGCAAACCCTGATATTTTTGAATTCAAACCGTTAGCCTATGTTTTCTTTGAATGAATCCAACAGATATTATCTTTACCCGTATCCGACAGACATGCGTAAGAGTTTTTATACGCTTAGCGGCATCGTGACCAACCAGATGGGAAAGAATGTACGGGACGGTGACGCTTTCATTTTTATCAATGCGAATTGTACCTGTATGAAAATCCTCCAATACCTGCACTATCATCCTCTATCAAACAGGGTTGAGATAACGCTTGGGATAACCAATCCTCCCAGTGGCAGGATTGTAAAAAGACTACTGGCCGATGCCGTAACCAAAGGAATGATAGAAGTACTCTAACAATAGTAGTGCCACTATTTTATAAGCAGCACTGCAATTGTTCCTTACCCCAGCAAATGCACCTCCTGTAACCTCACCAACCCCAAATACATCTTCAAGAACACCTCCTGATACACCTTCAGATCCGGGAAATAGACGAAAGACTTCCGGGCAAAAGAGAGGCACGTGAATGGCCGTTCATTCGGAACCTCCATTTCCGGATAGCGTTTCTTCGCCTGGTCAACCGCCATCTTGTTCAGTGAAGCCACGAAGTTAGCCTGGCGTATCGGATTCCATTTCGGGGTTTCAAGAATCACCATCCCATCTTTCCGCTCAGGAATAACCAAATATTCATCCTGCACGTTACGGACGTAATAGCACACAAAAGACAAGGCCTCATAGACATTATCCCCTACATGAATACCGATAACCCGTTCTTCAACCGGTGTACCGGCAAAGCATTCCGCAATCTGTTTCATGGCATACCCATGCAACAAGGCAGCATCAGAAGCCAACAGATAAGCCGGTGCGGTACGCTCTCCTCCCTTATCGATGGCAGCAAAGACAGAAGGACTCCAACAGAGATGGATGAGCTTTCCTTTTTCTTTCTCACGAAGGGAAGCGACACATAAACGGTTATCAAAGACCAAACGGGCTTCTTTCGTTTCCGGATGGAACTGGAACACGTTCCGTACCCTGTCCGGCTTATGGATATCCATCATCAGATAGCCCTGCCAACCGGACACGTGCTTTGTCTTCAAGACGGTTTCGCTTTCCTCCACATCGAAAAGATAAGACAAGAGCTTTTCTCGCTTACAACATACGAAGAGAGAAAGCTCGTCCTGTTCTTTCATCTGCTGCATATCCAAGGAAAGAACAAAAGCCAATTGCCAAGGAGTAAGCTCGGAAAAGCCATGTAATTCAATACAAGACAACGCATCCTTCTCCGGTGAGTAAACGACATATCCCCGGCCACCTATCTCATATCTCAACATGAAATCCCCCTGTTCAGTGGGATGATAATTCTGTAAAACGGTCTGATAATTCATAAAGCAAATATATTAAGTTAGTATTCATCATAATGAGAAATCGGGACCACTCTTGCGTTTCCGTTTCTTTTTGGACGGTATGAGATCATCCTCTTGCGACTTCTTCCCGCTGCCGGTAATGTCAAGTTCCGGAATGGCCATAACTCCCCCACCCTGCATATAGAAAGCCTCACGATCCACCCGCTCACGGAACTCCCCTACCCTATCGATATGTGGCGAGAGACCGACAGCCACACCATCGAAATGCTTCTGGATATTCTGATAAGTGAGCTTACGGGAAAGATCCGCACCTTTAAAGACATGAGCATTTTCCACGTTTTCCATATAAAAGGAAATCCCGTATGCGCCTTTGCTGTTTACATGTTCCGTCACACGGATCGATTCTTCCGCCAACCTTTTCTTAAAATCCTCATAGCCTAAAGAAGCGTTCAATGCCTTAAACACATGGTCATAGAGATAATGCTTCTGTTCATCGGCGCTCATGCCCCGGCCATCAAAACGAATATTACCAAAACGATATTTCTGAGGAAGTGAAACGTCCTTCAGGTAAAAGCCTGAATCCTTGATGCCATAGACATAATAGGATTTGTCCTTCTTGGTGACCAGACGCATATACAATCCTTCTTGTTCCAGGTTCCTTCGGAAATCGGATGTACTTTCGGAAAAAGAGTAGATGCGGTCAAGCTGTTGTAACAGTTCATCCTTGAACAAGGGGTTGAAAAAACCTCCTTTTTCCAGCAATGCGAAAAGGTTGTCATAGCTTTCATCCCCCAATAGGACACGCCATTCTTCATTGGCCAATTTTATTTCTTGCAAGGGTTTATTCAAAGACCGGTATGTATCGGATTGTTCCAGGACAGCCGATACCTTATCCTTGTAATTATAACTACGCATGGCTTTCTTCAAGGCCGCATCGAAATAATAGTTACGGTATTGCGCCTCTCCCAACGTGGTTCTCTTGCCTCCTTCCCTTTCCAAAGGCAACAGACCGTACTTCTGCTCCAGTTCCCTTGAGATCTTTTCGGAACGGCTGTAATTATTTCCGGAAGGAATGCTTTTGCCTTCTTCATCAATTGTGGTCAGCAGCACATGCACATGGCTGTGTGCCTTGTCGGTATTTAGGACAACGGCATAACAGGACTTTCCGTACCCCATCCTCTCGATATATTCCCCGGCAAGAGAAAGCCACTGTTCATCGGAAAGGCTTTCTCCCGGATAGAGGCTCAGAATAAATTCCGCATAAGGTAGTTTCACCCGGTCATTCAACTGGGAGATAAGTTTCATGTAGGCTGGCATGGCGGCCAGTTCGTCACCAGTGGAGGTGTAAAGCACTTTTCCGTTTCCTTCCTTGACCTTGGAAAGCTGGTATTCAATTTTCCGGCTCATGGACAGGTGGGATGAGAAAGAAGGTTGTATCTCGGCTATCATAACAATTTCCGGTTAATGGTTTCTACATCCGAAAGGTATTGGTTAATCCGATCCAATGAATACAATATATTTTCATCGGACGGAAGCGTATTGATATGTTTGGCAAGCTGGTTGATATTGGCTCCTATTTTACGAAGTTCATATATCATTTGCACATCGGTTTTCGATATGCTTCTGCCTTTCAAGGCAGACTCTCTGATAAAGGAAGAAAGGGATTTTCCCTCTTCCTTTGAACGTTGAAGAAGCTGTTCTTTCTCGGCTTCCGTCAAGCGGATCTTTATACTTATATCTCGATTCTCTTTCATATATACAGAGTATGTGAGTGTAACGAACATTGGTCGGCAGCTCGGCTGTCGCAAGGTTTTTTGTACCCACAAAAACATACCTTGCATTAGCAAAGATATACAATAATACTCAGCTGTGAAACAAAACCAGACAAAAGTCTTGATTTCTTAATCCAGATTAACCGCTCACTTTGTTACAAAGTAACTACGCACATTGTAACAGGCGAACGGAAAGCCATTAGTTACAAAATACATAATTACTAATTATATTATTACAAAGTATGAACATACATACTTAATTATAAGATTAAGTATGTACATATTTATATTTATATTTATATATGTAATTACTTATACAATTAAGTAAAAAAGTGTATAATAAATTAATTATAAAAGTATGCAATTATTTAATTTATTATTTATATATTTGCGCACATACTTAAAAACGTACATTATGGGACAAATATTACCAGGAGTAGTCGTAGCTTTTGAGAATCCCAAGGGCGGGGTAGGGAAGTCTACGCTGACAGCTTTGTTTGCAGGTTATATTCATTCGCAGTCAAACGAAGAGGGGGGCTTATCCATTGCCGTGGTGGATATCGACGACATGCAGAACACTATCGGAAAATTACGTGAGGACGAAGCCGAGGACGGAATCATGAAAAAGGAAGAAGAATATGAGGTTATCAATATCTCTTCCTCAGAGTTCATCAACCAACTGGATTTCCTTCAGGACAATTACGACATTATACTTGTCGATTTTCCGGGTAACCTGAAACAAAACGGTGTAGTTGAAACGCTGCACTTCGTTGACGTGATCATCATTCCCTTCGAACCGAACCAGACCGATTTAAGACCTACATTGACCTTTTACTATAACATCTATGAAGGGATTATCGAAAGCCGTCGAAAGATTGGTAAAAAGACTACCGTGCGTGGTGTTATGAACCGTGTTCTTCCGAATGTGCTGGAGTTCAAAGAAATTTTGAAAAATAAAAAAACCTTGCCTTTCGAGTTGATGCAAAACTACATCAAGGATTCAAGGGTTGACTATCAACGCAATTTAAGTACGCTGAGTAAAGCGTACCATCATCCCTGTGATGCTTTCTGTGAAGAGGTATTGGAATTAATCTGTAACCATATAGGAGAATAAAGCTATGGCAACCAACAAAGAAAGGACATCATCAGCCGCCATGAGAAAACTCTTGCTGCAAAGCGCCAGTAAGAAAGAGCAGGAAATCCAGCAGATCGGAAGTGTTGCGGAAAGCACTATCCCCCAACCTGCGATTGAGCACCCCATCCATGAAGAGGTGAAAGAATCGGCTCCAGTCAAAGAAACCGTCCAAGAACCTCAGCCGGAACAAATGGAAAAGCCGGAATCCAAACCTTCCGTGCAGTCTTCTCCAAAAACAGAAGAAAGCAAAGTCTGCGGAAAAAAATTCTCGGAATATCTGGAAGAGCGAAAATTAAAGAACACCGAAGTAATCCGGATATCCAGCGAAACCCACAGAAAGCTGAAGCAGATTGCTATGGCCACTGGATTAGGAATGCACAACATCGCAAACAACATTCTTGAAGACATATTGACCAGCCATAACAAGGAGATTCAAGCGATACTGAAGAAGTATATGAGCATCTGATTCTACTTTCGGAAAAATATATACGCCTGTTCGACTGCATCCGTCGGGCAGGCGTTATTTTTGCACACCGTTTTAGTGAAGGTCGGCATTGAACCGGGACACTTTTACACAACTGTGGAAAAATCCCTTTGCCTATTATCCCGGACAATATGTTAAAGAATTCAAACCTCTACTTGTTTCCACCTCAAAATTTTTTCCGAAAGTAAGAATACGGTAACAAAATCATTTCTTCGTTTTATTTAGGTTTTTAGGGATTTAAGTATTTGTGGGACACTTTTACACAACTAATAAGGGAGGTTTTCCGTATAATCAACTATATTATTGCAAGTTAGCACTTACTGGCATCTTCTCGTAACCGGGACACTTCTGCACAACTAACCGACTATTCGGGACACTTCTGCACAACTGAACAGGAAAGTCGGGATACTTTTACACAACTAGAATCTGCATTCGGGACACTTTTACACAACTAAATCAGGAATCCGGGACACTTCTGCACAACTAAACCGGCCATTCGGGACACTTTTACACAACTGGGGGATCGGAAACAGCCGTAGTCGGGACACTTTTACACAACTAAATCAAGAAACAGCACGAAAAAAATGCTTTGGAATCTTCATTTATAGGGAGTTAGATTCACTATCTCCGTAAAAAAACGTATCTTTGCATCAGTAAACAACAAGTGTCCGCCTATGAAGGAAAGTAATACACAAAAAGAGTTGAGCAGAGTCCCCAGGACTCTCAGCGAGTCTTCCAACACGAAAGTATTGGAAGTTCTATTTGATGCAGGCGGCACTGTCATGTCTGACATTATCATTTACGTGGCATCTTCACAAATGAAAGATCTGTTCGGCGACTGCTGGTTCTCCATCAACGATTTTTGTGAGGTCATGGGGTATGAACGAACCAAGTTGCAACGAAAACTGACCGAGAAGCAGCTTGATTTCCTGTTCAGCAACCAACGTCCGGTATATATCACCGAACAGAACGGCCAAAAGATAGAGCATCCGATAGAGAACACCTTTGAAGCGGCGTTATACCGTTTAGGGACATCCAACCTCAGTGTAGCATACGCCATGAACGGCAAGACGCAATATAAGTTCATTCAAATACTGGACCGCTTTGAGATAAAGGATAACTTCGGCACGAAAAAGCGCACCAAGCGGAATTACAACGTGCATCTGAGCAAAGATCTGATGAATACTTTGCTTACCGAATACAATCTGCTGGAACTGAAAGACTACCGTAACCTGCCCAACCGCAAAGGCTACCGCAAGTTTTATCTGAACCTGGCGAAAATGATTTACCTGATCAAGTATAAGATTGACCAAGGACAAGCACCTTATTTCACCGTTACGGTTGACCAACTTGCCAAGGAATTTGATGTAACGGTAAAGGACAACCATGACCGGAAGAAGAAGGTGACCAGCATCTTAAACGGTATCAACAAAAAGCTGGAGAGAACCAAATTCCAATACCAGTACATCAAAGGAAAAGGGGAGAAGTGGCCCTACACCGTACAGTTTTTCTTTGACCAGGAAACATTGGAATATTTCGACGAAAAGATAAAGGCGATACTGACCTCGCAATATCACGATGCGCTTAAATCATGCTTCTTGTTAAACAAGAAAGGCATTCCCGTGAGCAGACATTATCAATATAAGGATTTCTTTAAATTGGGAACCGGCGAATATTATCATGAATTTACCGCATGGCTTTATTCTGAAGAGGACAAGGAGATTAAGGAGAACATCTACCGGGATATCTATATAAAGGTAGTAGGCATTCGTCCAGAAGACCTTGCCGTCAACTTAAATCCCTAAAAGTTGGAACAAAAACCATAAAATAGTATCTTTGCAGCGGATTGTCAGAAAATTGGCAGCCCGCTTTTTACATACGTCCGTCTGTCTAACAAAAGAGTGGCATCTATCGTTAAGGAATTAACAACAACAGGCGCATGCCTGTACCAGTATGAAACTGGTACGGGGCGTGCCTTTGTTGTTGGAACGCCACGTCCATGTTAGAGGGTACGTTTCCGTACCCTTATATAAACATAAAACAAATTCAATGGTTCAAACAATTGCCACCCTGATAGATGAGACGCTCATGGTAATGGGCGCCCATCTTCACGTGCGGATGACAGACGAAGAAAAGGCGTATCTTGATGCTCATTTCGAGCTTATCCATATCAAAAAGGGAGAACACCTCGTCACCAGGGGCGAGGAAGTATGCTACCTCTATTATCTGGAATCCGGCATCGTCCGGTTATGGTTTCCGGACAAAGAGAATAGAGAGATTTCAGCACGGTTTATCCAAGCCAAAGAGTTCATCAATTTTTTCCTTTCACATGAAGAACACCATGCCCACTACAATATCAAGGCATTGGAGCCATGCAAGATCTGGAGATTGCCCAAAAAAGATCTTCATCAGCTATATGAGTTATCCATCAATTTCAACAAGCTGGCCAGAATACATTTGGTAAGATCCATCAACCGCAAAATAATAAGGGAAGAGGAGTTTTACACACTGGATGCCGAAGCGCGTTACAAAGCGCTTTTGGCCAATGAAAAATGGCTGTTACGTTCAATACCCTTAAAAGACATAGCAAGTTATATCGGCATCACGCCACAAGCATTGAGCAACATCCGAAAGCGCATATAAACCAAACCCTATAAGCCGGGCAGGACAGTTTTACACAACTAATCCTATCCGGCTTTTTTCTGTAGAATTATTCCACACCTGCCGGTTTACGGCACATGTATTTTTTAATGCACATTAAATAAACACGAAAGGCCCTTTAAAAGCCCTTCATAAAATTTGTCCTCCCGTATATAATCTATATGTTTGGAGCGAAAACAACGCGATAAGCACCTTGATTCGGTTCTGCCGACAGGAATCCGCGTAAATTGGAAACACCGTATGAGACAAATAGAAAAATATATAACATTAATAACCTAAAGAGTAATTCCCATGGAACACATCAGACTGACTGCTATCAGCCTTAGCCTGCTGTTATGCACCGTAAGCGCTTTTGCGCAACGCCATTATGAGAACATCCCGGCACTTGAATTGAACTACGGCACTAACCTGTTCGGCAATGCAGGCAACTATTACAACCTGTCCTTTTCCAGATACATCAACCGGACAAGCTATTGGAAAGCCGGGTTTAGCTATTTTGAGAAACCTTACGAATATACAGCCAACCTACCGCAAGTCTCTACCTTGAACCCGGAAGAAACGATTCCCGAAACGATACATGACAAGGGTAAGGACTTTTTTGTGGACGGCGGTTATTACAGAACCCTGGCCTGCAACCTGAAATCCGTTTACTGGGGCATCGGCCTGGGAGGATTCATCGGTACAGAATACGTCCGCCACCCCGATAAGGAATACAACTTCATCATCGGCCCGAAACTGGAAACGGAACTGGAAGTATTCATCCTGCCCCGAACGGCATTGCTTGCCCGCATACAACAACATTGGAATCCCCTATCCATTGACAAGTGGAACACTGTCTGGAACGTAGGAATAAAGATACTGCTCTACTAACCGACAAATCATATCACCATGCTTATTATCATATTGTTAGCCGATACAAATGTATCCGGCCTGATCTCCTTATACCGTGAAATAGGCGCCATGCTGATAGGGGTAGGCTTTCTATGTGCCGGACTAGCGGTACTTAAAAAGCTGATAAGCAACCACGAGCGCACCAAAGAGGCCATCATCACCTATATCACGGCATTGGTCACTTGGCTCATTATCTGGCAACTCTTATGAACGTAGTGGATTTGATACTGGTTGCCATACTCGCCTGTGTCACGCTTCACTTTTACTTTCGGAAAAAGAAGAAAGCACTTTCTTCCGGAAAGGAGAAAGAGAAGCCGATAAGGGAGGCGGTGCGCAAGGAAGGGCAGGAGAGAGCCTGTCCGGTCATCTGCGTGGTATTTCAGCCTGAGCTGGAAGAAGAGGAATTGGCTGCCGAGATAGCCGATATGTACCTGCATGGAAGAGCCTACTACTACTCAGGCAAACCACTGCCGGAACAGCCGAAAGAAGAGCCCATATCCATCAAGTATAAGGATGTGCAATGGGAGAGACTGAAAACGATTCATGTTTAATTAAAAAATAGGAACAAAATGAAAGCAATCGAAAATGTAAGAGAAAAAGCGAACCAAGTCATTAACCGCTATGGAAAGGTTATCTTCACCTTTCTCATATTCTTCACGCTGTTGGGAACGGCACAAGTGGCGGAGGCACAAAGCGGCCTGAAGATTAACAGCCTATCCGAAGTGACAGACAAAGCCAAAGAGGGTGCGGACACCATTCTGGACGTAGCCAAATACATTTTGGCGGCGGTACTCGGCATCGCTCTGGTCTTTGTCATCTATTCGCTTGCCACGAACAATCCCCATGCCAAGGAATACCTGCTCGGCTGGATCATCGCCGTGGTAGTCATCATGGTAGCCTTCCTGATTATCTAAAAACGAAGAGCCATGAGAACCATGCGTAAAATCAACAAGCCGATCAAGTTCTTCGGTCTGTCATCGGGACAGTTCGCCATCTTCATGCTGCTGACGGCCATCATCATCATCGTGAGCATATTCAAGCAGCTGCACCCGATACTCATCATCGGAATCATTTCCGCCATTCTGTTTCTATCCGGTCTGCTGTTCCAAACCTTGAAAAAGGAACACAAGGCCGGTAACCCGGACTACCTGACCGGCCTCCGGATCAAGAACGCCACCCCCCGGCAGATAACGGACAAACGGCAGATTTTCAAATTCATCCTAAAACAGCAACCATGATAGGAATCATCATACTCATATCCCTGCTAATCTGTGCGCTGTGCCTGCTGATTGCTCTGCTGTATATCCGGCAGACAGAGATAGAGGTGAAGGACAAATCCGTGGATCTGGAAAGTGTCTTGCCTATCCAGACCATCACGGAGAACGCCGTCATCAACGGGAACGGTGACATCACCGTCGGCTACCGGCTGCTTCTGCCCGAAGTGTTCACCTTGTCGGAAAGCGAGGCGCAATACATCCATGAGCGGTTGGAGGCTCTTTTGAAGCTGCTTCCGGCAGGCACGGTCATCCATCAGCAGAATTTCTACTATACGGGGCGATACCATCATGCAGAATACTCTTCCAATGCCCTGATAGCGGAGAACAACCGTCATTTCAACGGCAAGGAGATACTGAACAGTTACACCAACCTGTATGTGACGTTCACGAACGGCAGCCGAAACGGTAAGATACGCAAAAGCGCATCGGGCACCTCGCTGATGCGAAAGCTGCACTACCCGTTCAAGCAACCTTATAAGGAATATCAGCAACGGCTGACAGAAATGGAAGCCTTTCTGATGAACTTTGAGAACGGTTTGTCGTCCATCCAGCAGTTTGAGATACGCAAGATGGATGATACGGAACTGAACAACGCCATCTACGACTACGTCAACCTCTCTTACGAGACACCGGAAAACGATGCCACGCAGAAGAGCGTCAACCCTATGGCTGTCAGTGAAAGCGGAAGCATGAAAATAGGGCAGCAGCACGTTTCCATCCTTTCGCTGACCAACGAAGGCGAGCATCTTCAGGAACTGGCCGTGCCGCACACCGGCAAGTCGAAGGCATACGGGGGAAACATAGAGATACCGGACAGCATACGGAGCAAATGCTCGATGCTGTACCCCGTAGGACTTGGCCTGCCGTTCAACCACATCGTAAACATCGTGATAGAGATAACCGATCCAGATGCCACCGTAACGGCCATCGGTGCGGAGAAAGACGCGCTGAACTACATCACCAACTTCTACCCTCCGGCGGCAGAGAAGCAACGCGAGCAGGCAGCCTTCTGCGATGAGATTACCCAGTTCGACTACCAGACCGCCTATACCGCCTTCAATGTCGTGCTGAACGATACAGACCGCACCTCGCTCATGCGGAAAACCGCACTGGTACAGCAAGGCTTCAGCTTTATGAACCAAAGTTCGTGCTATGTGGAGAACGCCGAGCTGTGCAACCTGTTCTTCTGCAACATACCCGGCAATGCCAGGGCCAATTACCGGGGCTTCGTCAACACGACCAAGCAGGCCATCTGCTATCTGCAAAAAGAGGGGATGTACCTTTCGGACGAGAAAGGGCATATCTACCATGACCGTTTCGGTACTCCCGCCAAGATAAACCTCTGGGATTATCCGGCGCTGAACAACAAGAACCGCATCGTTATCGGCCCGTCCGGTTCCGGTAAATCTTTCTGGCTGAACAATTACATCCTGCAAAGCTATGAGCTGGGCCGGGATGTGATGATCATTGACATCGGCGGCTCTTACCGCTCGATGATAGCCTTGAACCGGGGCAAATACTTCGACTCTACCGAGCAGAAGAAATTTGCGTTCAACCCCTTCTTGTGTGACCGTGACAAGAACGGCAAATACCTGTACATCGACACCACGGATGCCGAGTCTGCCGATGACCAGATAAAGACCATCGTCGCCATTATCAGCTACATTTGGAAGGTACGTGAACCCATGCTGCCTGCCGAAAACGCCATTCTCAGGAAATCCGTCATCGGATTTTACGACTATGTGAACAATTCTTCAATAGGAGAGAAGCATGAGCGTATCTTCCCGACGCTGATAACTTACCGGGCTTATCTGAAGGAAGTGTTCAGCAAACGGATGACCGAGTTTGAGAAACAGAAATTCGAGATAGAGGAGCTGTTGCTTTTACTGGAACCCTATACGGACGGAGAGCTGTCATTCCTGCTGAACGCTACCGAGAACGTGGATATCGTGCATGACCGGCTGATAGCCTTCGATATGGAAGATGCCTCTAAGAAAGAGTACTTTCCACTCGTTGCCATCATCACCCTGCAAATGATCGTGGATAAAATCAAGAAACGCCAGGGGTTTGCCAAAGAGCTAATCATCGACGAAGCACTCGACTTCCTGCAAGACGAGAAATTCGGAGACTTCATCGCCTACCTGTACCGAACCTTCCGTAAAAAGGAGGGAAGCATCACGCTGGCCGCACAGAACATCCTGTTTTTGAAAAACATGCCGTCCAGTATCAAGGACTCCATCATCATCAACTGCGCGACCAAGATTATCCTCGACCATTCAGAACACCGGCAGAACCTGCCGGAAGTGAAAGCCGTGCTTTCCATCACGGACGAAGAGGCCTATATGATCGAGTCGTTGCAGCGCACGGAACGCTGGAGAGAGTTTTTCATCAAGATGTCGAACGATGCCTTCATCTTCCGCAATGAGGTGTCCGACTTCGCCGCCGTAGCCTTCGATTCGCGCCAGGCGACAGTAGTACGACTGAAGCAGTTGTTCAACGAAAGCGGCTCGACCTATACGGCCATCAACCGCTATCTGGAGGAAAGGAGGAAAAAGTATGGATGACGCCACCCAAGGGCTGACCGCCCTTCTAGGCTGGTCAACCGACTTCAACGGCAGCGCATACAATCTTGCCGGAAGCATTGCCGCCGCACTTTTGGGCGTTGCGCTCATTTTCGTGGTATGGGCACTCGCCACGAAAAAGGAAAATGCCAAGAGCTATCTGACAGCCTGGCTGGTATGTGTCATATTCACCCTATTATTCATCACCAACAAATAACCGTCATGAAAAGAATCATTCTCATACTCGGACTTGCCGCCTCGATAGGGCTGATGGGAACCGGCAGTGTTCATGCCCAGTTCGTCGTGCATGATCCCGGCCACACCCTGCTGAACTCAACGGAATGGATCGCCAATGTCAAGAAATGGGTTACACAAATCAATGAAATGATCGATGCCCAGGAACTGCGGCTCGGCCTGCAAAAGATCGACCAGTTGAAGGAACTCAAATCATTGAAAGAGCTTGCCGACCTGCTGGACGACGTAGCCTGCCTGAGCAGCGACTACAGCTTTTACCTGAACGTAGGATCGAATTACCACTGCCTGAAATTTCTCAACTTTCAGCGTGTGACCGTCAATCTGAGCCTGAGTACCGACCTGCTGTTCAAGGTGGCCACCGTGACCAGTTACTTCTCGATGAACTCGGAAGGGCGCATGTCCTTTATCGAGCAGGTGAAGGAATCGGTGGAAAAAGCCGCCGAAGAGATGCGTGAGTTTAACGAATCCGTGCGTTCCACGGTCATTTACAAATCCATGAAGGGGCATAACCGGAAGACCTATTACCAGGGACGGTTGGCCGCTTTCACACGACACACCAATTAAAGCGTTATGAATCAAGATAATTTTCTCTGGGGACTTCAGATCACGGACGGTCTGACGATGGAACTCGTTTCGCAAATGACGGTCATCGCCTTCGGTGTTGGTGTCATCTGCTTTATCTGCAACCTAGCATACAACTATCTCTATCACGGAGCCAGCCAGCTGTTAAGCCCGAATGAGGACAAATTTCCCGACATGATGGAAATCGCCCGTTGCCTGGTACTGTTCTTCTGCCTAAGCATATACACCCCCATCGCCCAAACCATCGTAGGCACGATGGAAGTAATCAACGAAGCCACCTCGCTGACCTCCGAGCGTGCGCAGGAATTTGCCCAGTTCATGGCACAATCAGCCATCGAACAAGGAGAGATGATTGCCGAATACGACAAACACAGCCTCCAGTCGGAGGTAGCAGCCGGAGAAGACAGCACCGGCGCCATGCAGCACGAACTGGATAAAAAGATGGAAGAGGACGAAATGACCGGTGTACGCTCCAGCGTGGAGAAGATTGTGCAGCTGCTCAACCCCGCCAACCTCGCCACCCTTGTGCTTCATGGCATTTCCGCCCTATTGGTAGGAATCATACAAGTAGTCATCTTGGGTATCGGCGTGGTCATTGTCAAGCTACTGGTCATTCTCGGCCCGTTTGTCTTTGCCGTAAGCATGTTGCCGGTCTTTCAGAAACAGTTGAGTATCTGGTTCGGTACGCTCTGCTCCGCCTGTATGGTATTCACCGTCATCAATATTCTGAACCAAATCATATGGCAGACCTTCAAGGCCATCTATACGGAAAGTGCCGACATGGTGGACGCAGCTACGCAGCAGATACAATATTTAGGAATGGATCTCGCCCTGATTGGTGCTTATTGCAGCTGTTTCTGGCTATCCTCCAAAATCGTAGGACACAGCGATGCCGGGAAAATCATTTCGAAAACCGTGTCAATCGTCACCACGGCGGCCACCATCGCCCTGATGGGAGGCGCAGCGGCAGGCGGCAAGCTGACCAACGTAGGCGGTGCCGCCTCTATCGGGGCAAGTTTCATAAACGACAACAATAAAAAATAGAACTATGAATCTGATGAAATTCAAAGGAGCAGATGATGCGGTCAAGCTGACTATCCGGCTTTCAGCCGGGTACTGCATCATTCTGACTATCGCTTTTGCCAGCAGTATCATCTTCCTTATCAACAAAATAGAAAAAGCATACGGCCAGGCTCTCGTCATCGACAGGCAGGGAGAAGTCTATGAGGCAAGCAGCCTGTCTGCCAGCGATATGCGGCAATACGAATACATGAACCATGTAAAGACCTTCGTAACCCACTGGTATGCCTTTGACGAGAGCAGCTACGAGAAGAACATTTCGCTTGCGCTCAACCT
The DNA here is from genome assembly GCF_003602735.1 of Bacteroides sp. AF39-16AC. NCBI lineage: Bacteria > Pseudomonadati > Bacteroidota > Bacteroidia > Bacteroidales > Bacteroidaceae > Bacteroides > Bacteroides sp. AF39-16AC. Next base: position 49,874 of record NZ_QTLN01000026.1, read on the forward strand.
CATAGGCAACAAGGGGAAGGAGCTGTTGAACGAGTACAACGATGTGAATATGCTGAACTCACTCATACAAAAGAATATCCGTTACGGGGTACGCATCAAGGATGTAGAGATTAACACACAAACGATACCCGTTTCCGGAAAGATAATCTTCACGCAGACCGGGTACCGGGCACGGGGAAGCATCTCACGTAATATCGAAGCGGAGTTCACCATCTATGATATGCTGTCCCGCAGCGAGGAAAATGCGCACGGAGCCAAGATAGAAGATTGGATTGTCCGCTATTCCGAACCCGTGGAAAGCAACGGCACCAACACATCGCAGGCAGCTTCTCCGGGCAAGAATGAAAACCAGTCAGAAACCTCTAAACCAACCGACCATGGAACCGAATAAACTTATCAAAGACAAGAACAAGCTGTTGATGGCCATCCCGGTAATCCTGGGCATCCTCTTCCTTTATGTATTCTTCATCCGTGAGGACGGGAACGTGCCGTCAGGGAGTGACAGACAGGCCGCCTCGCAAGCCTTTTTGGAACCACAGTCGGAAATGGCCGACAAGGTGAACGACAAGATGGAAGCCTATAAGCAGGACAAACTGGAAGAGCAGGAGAAGGCACGCATCCTGAAAGAGTCTCAGGTCAAAGGATCTGATTTTTACTTCGAGCTGCAAAACCAGCAGGAGCGGTATGACCGTGCCACACTGGAGCGCATCCGCCGTATGCAGAACGATCCGTACAGCGAAGTCATGGCAGAATACGGAGGTGGCCGGAACGGACGCTTCTCTCATCAGCTGGAAAGCCAACTGGACGGACTGGAGGACGAGCAGGCGCTCAACGAGATTATCCGGGAAGCCAAGAAGAACTCACGCATCCGCAAGGAACTGGAAGAATCCGACAAATACCGCAAGCGCATGTATGAACGGATTGTCAATTATGACCAAGAGGGAAAAACGGAGAAAGCCGCTGCCAACCCTTCCGGCCATCCATCCGCCGACAGCCTGATGCAAAAAGGCCCGATCTACCATGCCGAAAACGGCAAGCGGGTACGCCGCCAACCGACCTCCGCACCGGGAAACAGCAACCTCTTCAGGGCTTGCATCCACGGCGACCAGACCGTAGTCACGGGCAGTACGGTACGGATGCGGTTGCTTCAGGACGTAACCCTATCCGGCATGAAGATACCGGCCAACACGCTGTTTTACGGTATCGCCACTTTGGGAGCCAACCGCCTCGATGTGGTAGTCAGCAACCTGAAGGTAGGAGACAACCTCAATCCCGTATCGGTGGTTGTCTTCGACAATGATGCCATGGAAGGTTTGAACCTGCCCAATAACCTGAAAGCCAGTGCAGCCAAGCGTATGGAACAAGGTCTTGTACAGAACATTGACATGCCGCTCTCTTCCATCGGCACGATGGCCAGCGAAGTGACCAGCGTAGTCAACGCCACCACCCAGGTAGCCAAGCAAATCTTGAACATGAGCCTCTCACAAGTGAAGGTACATCTCAAGTCCAACTACGAAATGTATATCCAAGAAGAGAGTCAGGAATCGAAGTTGCGTAGGCAAGCCGTGCAAGCGGAGTTACAGAAGCTCTATGAGCAAATGGAACAAGAGAAAACGAACAAGAAAAATCATCCCCTTCAAACATTGATAGACAAATTATGATAGACATTCTCAATTACCTGCTTGCGCTGTCAGCGGTCTTTTTCGGCTATCGGATCTACGTATCACGCCGGAACGGACGAGCCTTTAAAGAAATCCGTCCGCTGACCGTTTCTTTCGGCATTACCCTGCTTCTTCTATGGGGCATTACCGTATTCACCGCCTTTTTTTCAAGAACCGTTTAACATATCGACAACATGAAGAAATATATTTATCTACTGTTTTACTGCTTTGTGTGCAGTCTGCCGCTCTTCGCTCAGGAAAACGGCACTCCCCGGAAACAAGCCATCAGCCAAAAAGACATCTTTATCTCTTTCGACTGTGTGAAACACCTGGTATTTCCTGTGCAAGTATCTGATATCGCCATCGGCGAACAGGAGCTTGTCATGGCCAGCCGGGTAGAAGAGGCGCCCCATATCGTCAGGCTCTCGGCGCAAGCGGAAGGATTCACCGAAGAGACCAACCTGACCGTAGTCTGCATCGACGGAAGCGTTTACACCTATCACATCCGCTACCTTCCCGAAGGCGGCACGGATTCGTACCCGAACATTTACGAGGACAACGGGAAATGGCAGCACCATGACTATCAGGCAGAAGTCAGCGACCTCCATCTGGCCGAGTTCTTCTTTCCGGAGGACATCGCTTACGGAACGCCCGGCAACGAGGTGTCCTTCACTCTGGCCGCCTACAACAACCAGTTGAAAGTATCAACCGCCAAAGATGCCGTGGCATATTCCAACCTGTTTGTGGTGGATAAGGCCATGAACACTTACCACATCACCATCAAACGGGGCAATACCTCCGTATTCACCTACAATTTTGATGACCAGCGCAAATATACCGCCCATGTGGATGTGAACAGCGAGGAAATGGAAAGATGCATCCAAGAGCTGCGCACCAAGAAGCGCAACATCTACAGCCTGGGGGTCATCGAGAACAAGTTTGAGTTGTCAATGGCCAATCTGTATGTGCATGAGGACTTCATGTTTTTCATCTTTGACCTGAAAAACAAATCATACATCGACTACGACATCGAGTTTGTCAAATGTTTCCAGCGTGACCAAAAGAAGAGCAAGAACGCCATCCAGCAAGAAACGACCATCGAACCTATCTATCAGAAAGATTTTGATACGAAAATCAAGGGCAAGAGCCGGAACCGGCTGATACTTGGTTTCGACAAATTCACGATACCCGATGATAAGGTATTCGAGATCGAGATTTACGAGCGAAACGGCGGGCGGCACATCAAGCTGGCCGTGTTGAACGAATACATCCTTTCCGCAGAACCCTTATACAAGCCACAGCCATGAAACTGAGAGAAGCATTAGACACCTATATGTTCGACAACGTGGGACAGTTCGGCGGCATCGCCGAATCACTGGGCTATCAGACCGAATACCGGGACGGATATTTCCGGTTCCGCAAAGACGGGGAAGAGCTGAGCATGAGCGTAAGCGAAATCAGGGAAAAAGCCGGAGCAAAGTACGATGAAAGCCTTCGTGACCAATCAAAAGAACGTGTATCCGCCCTTTTTGACAAGGAACGTGCCAATGATCCTAAATATGTCGCCGAGCTGGAGAAGGATGGCATCAGCATCAAGCGGTGGGAGAACCTGAAGGGACATGACAAGGACGGCTTTACCGTCATCGACCATCGCCTGAAGGTATGCTACACCGGACAGTCGCTCTATGAATACGCCTACAAGCAAGGGAACATCCTCGACGGGAAAGGCACCAAGCTGGAAAAGGGTGTCATGTCTGATTTGATGGAGATACACGGCAAACCGGGGAAGCTCCGTTTCAACGATGACGGAATCTCCGTATTCTACCGCAAAGAGGCGTTGGTTATCCCGGACAAGGTGCTGGGAAAGAAGTTGGGCAAGAAAGAGAAAGAACAGCTGCTTGCCGGTGACATCGTACCCATCACCGTAAATAAGAAGGACATCCTGCTGCAAGTTGACCGGGATCTGAACTCCGTCATCCTGCGCACCAACCAGGAAATCAAGATTCCCGACATCATCGGGCAGACCAGCGAATATGGCGGCTACAAGTTAACCAAAGCCGACAAATACCTGCTCGCCAACGGCCATGCACTGGAGAACAAGCTGCTGCACAGTCCGGAAGGCTACTTCATTGCCGACATCCAACTGACGGATGACAGGAAAGGAGTCATGATACAGAACATACAGAGTATCACTCCCGGCAAGGCACAAGAGCTGATCAAGGCCATGACCCCCAAACTGGAAGCCCATGCGGCCAACATAGAAGCTGCAAAAGAGCAAAAACACGAAGAGGGGCGCAATATGGAAGCCGAGTTTAAGGAAGCGGTGGGCAAACATGACTTTGAAAAAATCGGGAAGCTCAAAGAGGAAGGATATAAACCCAGTGAAGAGTTTATCAAAGGAATCGGTAAGGAACACGGTCTGGATGAAAGGCAAACCCATGAAGTCATCCAGCTGTTCGGCACCAAGCCGGAAGAACAGGGCGAACATGAAAGGCAGGCCACACGTCTGTTGGATGCCGCACAGACCGACAACTTTCATGTCATCCAAGAGATACAGAAAGAAGGGTACCGGCTCACTCAAGAAGACCTTACCCGGATGCGTGAAACGGGTGTGCAAGCCAACACACTGATAGCCGTACAAAAGATTTTCGGGATGGAAGGCAGCACAAAGACACTGGGAGATGTCAAACTGGCCAGCACACCCAAACCCGACAACAGCAAGGAAATGGCCCGTCCGATAGCCAGCACCATCAACCGGGCTTTCAATGACTTATAACCTAAAAAATCAGGAATTATGGATTACGATGAATTAGTACAGAAAAACATTGCAGGAGAAATCAGTGACTTAGAGTTTCTACTTGCACAGGAAGAGCTTGCACAAGCCTATCAAGAAGAGATGGCTGCCAAGCAGCAAGAGACAAACAACCAAACGGCCAGAGAATGGCTGCTTGATTACGAGAACAGAAATCTATACCAATAAATCATGGATACAGCAAGTGATAAAGCATTACAGCGTTTCGCCGAACTGATGATATTATGTTGACCTCAACATAAAATCATTTATGTCTGACATAGAATTATGTTGGGCATTAGTCTAAACAATTAATAATCAATCGTTCTTTGACATTTTGCACAACATAATTCTATCTTTGGAGGAATTAGAGGCTATCTAAGAATGTAATTAACTCCTTATCCTCAGACCATTTTCGTGATGGTGTATCGGAAACGGACTGCTCACATTTTTTGAGAACTTCTAATTTCCTTTCCATGCTAATTTCGGCGTAGATGTTTGTTGTATCAATCGAGCTATGTCCCATCCAATTTCTAACCATATCAATATCCGCTCCAGAATTAAGTAGATGAGTGGCGGTTGTATGGCGTATAACGTGAGGAGATGGGCGTTTATTAGCAAGAGAGGGATGATTTAAGATTACATCTTGTGAGTATTTCTTTATCATTTCATAAATACAGAATCGGCTCATAGGCTGATTGTATCGGTTAAGGAAAAGGTAATCGTCAGGCAACTTGTTGTCTATAAATTGTTTGAGTAAATCCCAGAAATCCTCCCATAAAGGACATATTCTCTCTTTACGCCCCTTGCCATGTAATGTCACCATTGGCATTCCACGTTTTGAAGGCATCGCAACATCCTTCACTTTAACACCAATAACTTCAGACACTCGGGCGCCAGTATTATACATGAATAGGATAATGACATGATCTCGACTTCTTATCCCTTGATATTTGCATGTTTTCAATGGTGCATCAGCCAAGGCTTCGATCTCAGATTTGTCCATATAGGTTATCATGCGTTTTTCCGTTTTCTTTGAAGGGATAAGAGTGACATGGTGACACCAATCTATATGTTCAGGAGATTTCCACGCCAGAAACTTTGCGAAAGCCTTTATTGCAGCTAAACGATTGTTTCTTGAAGATACGGAAACTTTTCTCTCAATTTCCAGATAATCAAGAAATTTCGTAATAACGTCAGTCGTAATATCCGAGATTTTGAGATTGTCTATTGCAATACTTATTAATGTAGAGACATACGATACCAACATACGGAATGTATCACGATAACTCATCTGAGTGTTACGACTAAGGTTTCGAGTGACAATTAAGTACTCTATGAGGAATGGTCTTAGCCAATAGCCAAGATATTCTGTTTCAGTAATTCTTCTGTTCTTCATTGTTCGTGTTTTTATAAGCATAAAACAATTTGTTTGCTTCCTGCAACAAAGTTGGCGTCTTTGTTAGATAGACGGAAGTGAAGGACACGTTAAGATGTCCCAAATAGATAGACAACTTCGGCAGTAAATCCTGTACGTTCTTTCCTGATTTATACCAGTTAGTAAGGACGTCGACCGCAAAAGTATGGCGAAGATCATGTATTCTAGGCTGATGACGTCCTCTATCAGGGAAATAAAGACCTGCATTCTTACGAATGGTCGCAAATATCTGATGTAAAGATACAAAATTAACAGGTTTCCCCTTCTGATTAATGAAAACATATGCATCCTCTACCATTGGGGACATTTGAGTACTTCGCCATTGTAATATCTCTTGCATCAATTTTGATATTTGTTCGTTGAAAGTAACCAAGCGAGACTTGTAGAACTTACTACAATGTATATGCACGTACATATTATCCATATCAATATCCTTTATTTTTAAGGATAAGGTCTCACTTATTCTGAGTCCAAGCATATACGTGATCATCAAGATATATCGTATACATATTGGCTCATTAACAAATGATCTATATTTGCGATATGTAAGCGCACAATCAAACAGTCTCTTCAGTTCGTCATCCGTATATATGTAAGCGGGATAATACTCTGGAGCTTTAGGCAGAAAAACGGGAATAGGTATGTTTTGAATGAGTCCTCTAGAAAAAGCCCACTCAAAAAGTTTTTTCAGAATGCAGTGCTGAGAATGCCAATATCTGGTGATGACATTTCCTTTTCTGTAAAGGAAGGCATTACAATCGCTTTCCGTTATTGAAGTTAATTCTGTTGTTTCTCCAATGAACTTAGCAAATAATCTCAAAGAGTAAGTTGTACTCTGATCCTTACGACCAATAGACCTACGAAACTTGATAAATGACTCAACAGTTTCTTTTATACTCATAGAAGCTCCCCCCAGTTAATATTTGAAACATCTCTAAGTGAATTGAGATCCACTTTTGCATATATTCTTGTCGCTTCCATACTTTTGTGACCCAGTAAATCACCGACATCCTTTAAGGTTTGTCCTTCGTTTATCAAGAAAGTTGCATGGCTATGGCGTAAACAATGGGGACCTTTGTGCCTAACGTCCATTTCGCTGGATTTCAAATACCTATATACGACGGAAGCTATGGCTGTACAAGATATAGGACGTATCGGGGCTGGTGTACAAAAGAACAAGCTATCGCTTCCTATGTCATTTGGCCTTCCCTGTTTTAGGTAAGCGATAATAGCTTCTCCTACATTATGTAGAAGTGGTAACACTTGTGGTCGACAATTCTTCGCACGCTTAATATAGACTTGTTCTTTACGCCAATCGATGTCGCTAATCTTCAAGTTTGCCACCTCACTACAACGTAAACCGTACATAGCAAGTAACATAAAAATAGCATAGTCGCGCGATGCGGATTTACCAGTTTGTTCTTTGACTGTTTGTAACAGTTTTTGAACTTTATTCCACGGCAAGAAAGAAGGGAGATTTTCTTCACTATATACTTTGGGAGTGATTAACGCCTTATCTAGGTCGGTAATACACCACCCCTTTTCGACTGCATAACGAAGATATACACGAATACAACACAGGTACTCTTTCAGCGTGTTACGTTGAACCTTGTTAATCGTGTAGTATTCAATGTATTTATCTATATCTTCCAATGTTAAAGGGTGTTCCTGGTTCTCCTTTTCTATTATCTTGTAAAAGTAGGTGAGTATATATCTCCTTCCCTTAATATAGGCATGAGAATATCTCCTGTATGCCAAGTGATTAAGGTATTCATTTATGCGTATATCTGATATTGAAGGAGATCCTGATTCTGGTAGCATATGTAGCTCTTTAAGCCACATATTTGCAAAATAGATGAAGAAACTATAATTAGACTTGGTGCCTTTCTTCTTGTGAGAACCTTTGTCTTCCAGGTTTTGCCATTTTTTTGCTGCATTTGAGATTTCCTCATTGGTAACAATACGGAAGTTCTTTAAATCAAGATACTCTATTAGATGAAGTTGATACTGTGCATAAAGCTGAAGTGTCTGTCTTTTAAAACCTTTTGATTTGCAATCCATCAAGAAAGACATTCTCTCTTTATAAAAGGGAGCGGCAATCAGTCTGACTCTGTGCCATTTGCGCTCTGCGAGATAATTGATGATGTCGTCTTGGTAACGAGAATCTAAAAGACCTACGTATAGTAAGAATTCAACAGCCATCTCAATGAATTTGATTCTTGAGGAAGGGCAATCATGACGTTTCCGAGAATGATAATGATCAGGAATGGGTGAAGACCATTGACGTGCAGCTTCAACGACATCATCAAGTGACACAATTCTCTTTTCGCCATCATGAAGATCGAAATATTGGATAAACTTGAGCGAATACCCAGCCCACCCCAATAGTGTTAGCCGGGACAATCCTTCCTTACTTTTCATAGTTAGAAAGTATTCTCGCTCCTTTAATAATGGTGCAGCCAAATGTTTTTTAAGGAATGACTTGCGGATAATGATTTGTTCTAACATGCTCTTATAATTATATGAGTAATACTATATAATATAAACGAGCATCCAAAATTATGTTGTACAAAATTCGATAAGAACTCTAATTATCAAATAAATATGAAAGAAACTGACATAAACAAATGGGCAACATTAATGATC
>NZ_QTLN01000027.1:0-57593 GCF_003602735.1 Bacteroides sp. AF39-16AC
CCGCAACGCTTGGCGACGGCACGGATACCGGCAAGGCACGTGTTATAATGCGGTACGGGGAATATCCTGCCGTCCTCGCACAGCCCCCGGTATTTGCCGATTATGCGGTTGGCGATGTCGAGCAGGCGGATGTTGGACACCACGCCCGTTTTCTGGCGGTTGATGTTTATCCACTCGTGTTCGTCGAAGTAGGTGCGGATATTCTCTTCTGTGAGGCTGCGCATATCCGAAAACGATAACCCGGTGAAGGCGCAGAACAGGTAGAGGTCACGGTACAGTTCTTGTTTGGCGTTTTTCAGTTTCCCGTCCATCAGCAGGCGTATTTCCTCTTTGGTCAGGAAACTGCGTGTCGTTTCCTCCTTCTTGATTTCATACTCGCGGAACGGGTCGCGTGTCAGCCACTCGTTGTTGATGGCGATGAAAACCATCGTCCGTAGCGGGCAGACATACAGCCACACGGTATTGGTGCAGCAGTGCTTGTCCGTGCGCAGGAACATCTCGAAATCGGAGATGAAAGCCGGGGTAAGCTCTTTCAGGGCGATGTCCTTCACATGGTAGCGGATGTCGAGGAACTCTTGCAGGTGCTTGTAAACGGTGCGGTACTTCAACAGCGTGCCTTTGGCTTTCATGCCTGCCTCCACCTGTTTCTCGTAGTCCTCGTTGTGCTGGCGGAACACCTGCATAAGTGTATGATGGCGGTGTTCCAGTCCAAGAAATGCGTTCTTGACTTTCTCCGCTGTGACGAAATTATCACGCTCCATGATTTCCTGATAGTGCCTGTTGATGCGTACCCGCATCTTGTCAAGCATACGGTTCGTTTCGAGTGCCGCCGTGCTTCTGCCCGTGACACGTCCACCTTTGGTGTCCCACAATTTCGGATCGACAGTCAGCTTGCAGCTGAACTGCGTTTGGCTGCCGTCAACTGTGATGCGTCCCATGACGGGAACTGTCCCGTCCTTTTTCACTACCTGACGCTTGAGGTAGTAGATTACTGAAAATGTACTCTTCATTGTCCTTAATTTTTTGGTTTCAAAATTAGTTGGTGAAGAGTCCGGTGTCGGTACGCAAAACGGAGAGGAACGGCGCAATCTTTTTCCGTAACCGGATTTTTCGCGTGAGTTGTCGGTAACTCACTATTCCTTAGTGTCTTGTTTCGCCCTCCGTGCCCGTTTGTCGCATTTTCGGGCATGGTTACGAACAAGTAACGTTGCGGCGTCAGGATTTGGCTTCGGCAGGGATTGTAATGGCTTCACGAATTATCGCCACTTCAACTAAAACCCTTGTAACTCAATTCTATCACTATATCTTTCCGCATTTCACTTTTTTGTAGTAACTTTGTACCCGAAACCTATTAAAAGTTATTAAAAAATAAGATTAAAAAGCACTGCGGCATCAAGCGTGATACTGATAATTAGCATCCAAAAGCGTAAAAGACTTTTCCATACCGGTTATAGCTCTGCTAAATCCATATTTTTAAGACAAGGTTCATTGAGTATAATTGGGAAAGCGGAAAAACCGTTGCCCCACAATAATAATACAATGAAGAAACTTATTCTTGCAAGAGGAGTCTTGGCTGCCTCTTTATTCTGCTGCATGTCCTTAGGGAATACAGCTTGTGTGAACCGGATTGACGAAGAATCAGAAGCGGAAATCGAGGAAGGGACGACACCTATCACGTTCTCTATCAAAATGGAAAAGGCCAGTACCAAGGTCACAAACACCGCCTTTGAAAAAGGAGACAGAATGGGCTTGTTTGCAACCACTTCCTCCGGCTCCATCAAGGGAAAACGGTATATTGACAATCTGGCCCTGGAATATACGGAAGGCTCCACACTGGTTCCCAAAAAGACAGTATTCTATCCGGAAGGAGATGTGTCACTGGACTTTATCAGTTACCACCCTTACCAAACCGAAGGGGTAGCTGCCGGTACACCCGTTCTTCCCGTATCTGTGCAGATAGACCAGAGCAATGAGAAAAACCGCGCACAAAGTGACTTCTTGGTAGCTAAAGCGCAAGGAATCACCAGTAAAACCAAATCTGTAACCCTGGAGTTCCAACACAAGCTGTCCAAACTGGCAATCTCTCTGACACCCGACGCAAGCAACTCTGCCAATGATTTGCTGAAAGCCAATCCGCGTATCATCGCAACCGGGCTCAAGACCTCGGCCGATTATAATCTGGAAGACGGGACTTTCAGTAATCTTACGGGGACACAAGACATCATAGCCTCCGGCGAATGGAGCGTCAAAGACAACAAACTTACCGGCAAGGAATTCATCATCATACCCCAAACGATAAATGATGGCAAGCAATCCTTCATTATGGAGTGGAGCGGACGTATATACAGTTGTGCAATACCCGAAGTGGAAATGAGTAGCAGCACGCAATGTATCATTAACATATCAGCCATGCAGAGCAACAGCAACGTACTGAGCAGTTTTGCCGGAAAAATCAAGGAATGGAGCAGCCTCCCTCCCATCGACACCGACAATATGGAAGATTACACTGCCATACATATCTCCGCTCTCTCCTTTTCTCTTTCAAATGTGTACAGAATTTATCACGAAGGGATACCCATTGCAGAAGTCTGCAAGGAATATCTCAAATCAGCGTCATTGACTTCCAGAGCCGTTATAGCCTATCCCATAGGCGAAAATGAAAAGACCGACCTGAGCAATGGAGTCATCCTACAGCTTGCAGACCGTAAAGACACCATCTGCGGAGGAAGAATAAGCTGGAATACAGACGACTATGGATTTACCTACACTAAAGGGGAATATACCGGCATAGACAAGCTCTATATAGACAATAACCATAAGCTACTTCTGGATAAACCGGAAAACGCCATCAAAGTGAATGTGGCATGCTACACCCTTCGAGACATCAGAAAAGGAGTGTCTACCGAATACCCCATTGTCAAGATTGGAGCCCAATACTGGATGGGTAAAGAGCTCCATGCCACCACCTACCGTGACGGAGCTCCCTTGAAAAAACAGAGTGACTTGGGAACAGACAAAGCCGGATATTACAAGCCGGACAAATATGACATTTATTTTTACAATGGAGAATCCATACTGGCAGGAGAGCTGGCTCCCGAGGGCTGGAAAATTCCATCGGATGCAGACTGGGAACAGCTGAAAAACTACACCGGCAACGATGCCTCCATACTAAAAGCAGGAGAATGGCAGGCAATGGTATCCGGTGAAGTTGCCCCCGTCAACAACCATACCCGGTTCAATGCTTTCCCGGTAGGAATGTGGTACAACAAAGGACACAACAGCCCCAATAAAATGACCGCCTTTTGGAGTTGGGATCATACAAAGCATACCCTTTCGGAAAGCACCATTTATTTTCTCGGCGAAAGCGACGAGTTTGTATCAAGCACTGCCCATGTCACCGGTAAGCCCTACTATAAAGCTCTTTCCATCCGCTGTATAAAAGAATAGCCGGCAATTTCGGCATTTCTCATTTCTTTTTTGTATTTTTGTTCCCAATGTGCAAGATTTTTGCCAATCGGACAAAGATAACGAAAGAGAAATGAGAGTAATCGACCTGATAAACAGTAACGAAAAAACAGCTTTTTCCTTTGAAATATTGCCACCACTGAAAGGTACGGGCATCGAAAAGCTGTATCAAACCATAGATACGTTACGGGAATTCGACCCCAAATACATCAACATCACCACGCACCGCAGCGAGTACGTATACAAAGACCTCGGCAACGGATTGTTCCAGCGAAACCGCCTACGCCGCCGCCCCGGCACCGTAGCCGTAGCTGCTGCCATCCAGAACAAGTACAACATCACCATGGTGCCGCACATCCTTTGCAGCGGCTTCACCCGCGAGGAGACGGAGTACGTGCTCCTCGACCTGCAATTCCTCGGCATCACCGACCTGCTGGTGCTTCGCGGTGACAAGGCAAAGCACGAATCCTCGTTTATCCCCGTAGGCAACGGTTACCACCACGCCGTCGAACTGCAAGAGCAAATCAACAACTTCAATAAAGGCATTTTTGTGGACGGCTCCGAAATGAAAGTCACCAACACCCCCTTCTCGTACGGCGTAGCCTGCTATCCTGAGAAACACGAGGAAGCCCCCAACATGGATACAGACATCTACTGGCTGAAGAAGAAGATGGAGATGGGTGCAGAGTATGCCGTGACCCAGCTCTTCTACGACAACCGGAAGTATTTCGACTTCGTGGAACGTGCTCGCCAAGCCGGTGTCACCATCCCGATTATCCCGGGCATCAAGCCCTTCAAGAAGCTGTCACAACTCAGCATGATACCCAAGACTTTCAAAGTCGACTTGCCCGAAGGACTGACCCAAGAGGTCTTGAAGTGCAACACCGACGCAGAAGCCCAGCAAGTAGGCATCGAATGGTGCGTGCAGCAATGCAAAGAGCTGATAGCCCACGGCGTCCCCAGCCTGCACTTCTACTCGGTAGGAGCCACGGACAGCATCAAGGAAGTAGCCAAACAAATATACTGAACAATTGACAATTGATAATTGACAAATGATAGTATCACAAGTAATAACTCATAACTTATAACTCATTACCCCGTGTTCAGTTTCAAGGACATAATAGGCCAAGAGCCAGCCAAGCAAAGGCTGATACAAGAAGTGCAGGAAGGACGTATCCCCCACGCACAACTCTTCTGCGGCCCTGCCGGAGTAGGAAAACTCCCATTGGCACTTGCCTATGCCCGCTACATCTGCTGTCCCAACCGGACGGAAACCGATGCCTGCGGTACTTGTCCCTCCTGCGTGAAATGGAACAAGCTGGTGCACCCGGACGTACACTTCGTATACCCTATCGTCAAGAGTGCCAAAGGGAAAAAGGAAGTCTGCGACGACTATATCGCCAACTGGCGGCACCTGCTGCTGAACAGCCCCTACTTCGGACTGAATCATTGGCTGAACGAGATGGATGCCGAAAACGGGCAAGCCATCATTTATGCCAAAGAGAGCGACGAGATAACCCGCAAGCTCAGTCTGAAATCCAGCGAAGGAGGTTACAAAGTCACCATCGTATGGCTGCCCGAAAAGATGCACGAAGTCTGCGCCAACAAGCTGCTGAAGCTGCTGGAAGAGCCGCCCGAGAAAACGATATTCCTCCTCATTTCCGAAGCTCCGGAAATGATACTGCCCACCATCCTCAGCCGCACGCAACGCTTCAACATCCCCAAGATTGAAGAAGCCGACATAGCCGAAGCCCTGCAGCAGAAGTACGGAGTGCAGCCCCGCGACAGCGAGACCATAGCCCACCTGGCAAACGGAGACTTTATCAAAGCATTGGAGACCATCCATCTGAACGAGGAGAACGAACTGTTCTTCAATCTCTTTGTCAGCCTGATGCGACTCTCCTACCAGCGCAAGATACGGGAAATGAAACAATGGAGCGAGCAGCTTGCCGCCATGGGACGCGAACGGCAGAAGAACTTCCTGGACTACTGCCAGCGTATGACCCGCGAGAACTTCATCTACAACTTGCACCGCAAGGAGATGAACTACATGACGCTGCCCGAACAGAACTTCGCCACCCGCTTCGCCCCCTTTGTCAACGAGCGTAACGTCGTGGGTATCATGGACGAACTGAGTGAAGCGCAGCGCCACATCGAGCAGAACGTAAACGCCCGCATGGTGTTTTTCGACTTCTCCCTCAAAATGATTGTTTTATTGAAACAATGAAAAGTGGCAAGACAATGAAATGCAAAGTATCAAATCGTAAATAGTAAATAGTCAAATCGTAAATAAACAGATGATGGAATTTAAACTACATAATGGAAGCGGAGGCCTGTGCTGCAAGAGTTGCGGCAGGCAGGACAAGCAACTGAACACCTACGACTGGCTGGCCGACATACCGGGCAATGCCGATGAGAGCGAGCTGGTAGAGGTTCAGTTCAAGAATACCCGCAAGGGATATTTCCGCAACAGCAACAAGATACCTCTGGAGAAAGGCGACATCGTAGCCGTAGAAGCCACCCCCGGACATGATATCGGTGTGGTGACCCTGACCGGACGGCTCGTGCCGCTACAAATGAAGAAAGCCAATATCAAGTCCGAGGCAGACATCAAACGCATCTACCGCAAGGCGAAGCCCGTAGATATGGAGAAGTACAACGAAGCAAAAGCCCGCGAGCACGCCACCATGATACGCTCGCGCCAGATTGCCCTGGACCTCAACCTCAACATGAAGATTGGTGACGTGGAATACCAGGGAGACGGCAACAAAGCCATCTTCTACTACATCGCCGACGAGCGTGTGGACTTCCGCCAGCTCATCAAGGTCCTTGCCGACGCCTTCCGCGTGCGCATCGAGATGAAACAGATTGGCGCCCGCCAGGAAGCCGGACGCATCGGTGGCATCGGTCCCTGCGGACGCGAACTCTGCTGCGCCACCTGGATGACCTCCTTCGTGTCGGTATCTACCAGCGCTGCACGCTTCCAGGACATATCACTGAATCCGCAGAAACTTGCCGGACAATGCGCCAAGCTGAAGTGCTGCCTCAACTACGAAGTAGACTGCTACGTGGAAGCACAGAAACGCCTGCCCTCACGCGAGATTACCTTAGAGACCAAAGACGGTGAGTTCTTCTTCTTCAAAGCCGACATTCTGAGCAACCAGATAACCTACTCGAGCGACAAGAACATCCCCGCCAACCTGGTGACCATCAGCGGCAGACGCGCCTTCGAGATTATCGGTTTGAACAGACGTGGCATCAAGCCCGACAGCCTGATAGAAGAAACCCATCGTTCCGAACCCAAAAAGCCGGTGGACTTGCTGGAACAAGAGAGTCTCACTCGCTTTGACCGCAACCGGAAAGGCAAGAGTGGCAGTGACGGCAACGGTGGCGAGAACAGCAACAACAGCCGTAACAAGAGAAAGAAAAAGAGTGGAAACGGTCGTCCGCAAGGAGGTGAGCAGCAGGGTGCTCCGCAATCCAACAACCAGAGAGAACAATCCAGGCAAGACCGGCAACCGAGACAGAAACAAGACCGGCAAGCACCCAAACAAGGTGAACAGCAACAAGGCGAACGTCAACAACGGAACAATAACAACCGTCGTCCGCCCCGTAACAATAAGCCCAAACCTCAAGGTGAAAGACCTGCCCAAAATGACAAACCGGCTCAAGAATAGGAATCTCTGCCTGAAAGGTATCATACTACTGTTTGTCGCAAGCCTGCTGAGCGCTTGCGACAAACAGACTGTATACCATTCCTTCCAATCCCTTCCCACCGAAGGCTGGCTGCGCGAAGACACGCTCTCTTTCGACGTGAAGGTCACCGACTCACTGACCTACTACAAACTGTCTTTGGAAGTTCGTAACCGAAGCAACTACCCCTATCAGAATCTACCTCTATCCATCTGCTACACCACCGCAGATTCCATTCCGTCACCCACGGACACCATACAGCTAATCCTCGCGGACAAAGAAGGAATCTGGAAAGGTGACGGCTGGGGAGGTCTCTATCAGACTGCCGTCTCCGCAGGAAGCGTTCGAATCGGCAAACCCGGCACCTACCTCTTTAAAGTGGCCTATACGCTACCGGACGAAAGGCTGCAAGGAATCAATGACATCGGCATCAAACTGAAGAGATAGGAACTCCCTATTGTTCTTTATTACCTTCTTCTAACAACCACCTCAGTCTCCCACTCACGTCTCCTTGAAGCGGAAACGGGCGGGGTATCATAACTTGCCCTCTTACCTCGTAGCGTTACGTCTTTTACGCCAGGATGTAACGACCGTTACACCAGCATGTAAAGGGCGTTACAATATAGCGTAAAAGTCGTTACGATACAGCGTAAAGGACGTTACAATGTGATGTAACGGCCGTTACATTACGATGTAAACAATGTGTAAATGCAATGTAATGATAATCAAGTCCATTCGCATGTCCCACAAGGAAACGGTCATAACTAAATTCGGCGATTACGTCCCGCATCAATCCGCAGAAAGATAAACAGCAGGATTGTGAATCCCCAGAGAGAAGAACCTCCGTAACTGAAGAAAGGCAACGGGATACCGATGACGGGGGTCAGCCCCAGCACCATGCCTATATTGATGAATAGATGGAACAAGAATATACTAAGCACAGAATAACCATACACCCGGCCAAAGGGAGATTGCTGCCGCTCGGCCACGACAATCAGCCGTAAAATAAGAATAAGGAACAGTAACAGTACAGCCGTAGACCCTACGAATCCTTCCTCCTCACCCACGGTGCAAAAAATGAAGTCCGTATCTTGCTCCGGCACATACTTCAGCTTTGTCTGCGTACCGTTCAAGAAACCTTTGCCGGTCAGCCCCCCGGAACCGATGGCTATCTTCGACTGGTTCACGTTATAGCCGGCACCAGCAAGGTCCTCTTCCATACCGAGCACCACCTTGATACGTATCTGTTGATGGGGCTCCAGCACTTTATTGAAGAAGTAGTCGCTGGAGTAGAGGAAACCTATCGAACCCAAAGCAAACAGCCCAATCAGAAAATAAGATAAATGGCGCTCGCTTAAAGAAAGAAAGACAAGATACCCGACAACAAGTGCACAAAGCCCCCACTGCACCCACACCAAGTTGAAGGGTACCACGTATTCCGAAATCAGATAAGCCACGAGCAGCACTCCCAGCGAACCGCCGATAATATTCCGCGTGGGTTCCCAACGTTTTTTATAAACCCATACCATGCCTCCGGCAAAAAGCAGTACCATCAGCAGCACGGCAAATTCTCCGATAGGCGTCGGCGTATCGGCAATCATCACCGCATCAAAACGGATACCCACCACGAAGTAGACCACTGCACATATACCCGAGAACAGCACCACGCCCGGCATTCCCTCCCGATAAAGCATCAGGAAAAATGCAGAGTACACCAATGCCGAACCCGTCTCCCGCTGCAGGATAATCAGCAACATGGGGAAGAGAATCAGGAAAGCCAGCATAAGAGAGCTTTTCCAGTTCTTCATCGTAAACGAGTAGGCGCTCATATACTTGGCAAGCGCCAGCGCCGTGGCAAACTTGGCAAACTCCGCCGGCTGCAAACTGACCGGCCCCAGGATGAGCCACGACCGCGACCCTTTCGTGTCGGGCGCAATGAATATCGTGACAATCAGCAACAGCATCAGCCCTATATATATAAGGTAGGAGAACATGTCATAGAGGGAATCGTCCAGCATCAGCAGCACAAACCCCAGCCCGAAGGAACATATAATCCAGACAAACTGCTTGCCGGCACGCGTAGAGAAGTCCAGAAAGTCACGGTCACCATAATCATAACTCGCCCCACAGACACTGAACCAGCCGAATACAATCAGCAGCAGGTAAACGACAATCGTCACCCAGTCCAATGATTTCCATATGCTATCTCTCCTTGTCACCAATTTATTTACGATTTTACTATTTACTATTTACTATTGAAGTCACTCACCGTTCATCCCTAACCCCTAATCCTTAATCCCCAACCCCTCATCATCATCTCTCCTCATCTCCGTAAAGTATCACCCGGTTACTGAATTCTTCCGCCCGTATCTCATTCTCGGGCGACAACTTTCCATGCAGATACTGGTCCATCATCATGGCACCGATAGGTACGCCATACGTGGCACCGAAACCACCGTTCTCCACATAGACGGCAATGGCTATCTTAGGGTTGTCCATCGGGGCAAAGCCCATAAAGACAGAATGGTCCTTGCCGCGGTTCTGTGCCGTGCCCGTCTTTCCGCAGACCTCCACACCCGGCAGGATGGCTCCCGCCATGCGGCAAGTGGCGCTACCCGTACTTCCGTCTACAGCGGCACGCATGCCTTTCACCACCATTTCATAATATTCGCGGTCGATGGTGGGATAACGGGGATTGCGATAGATGCTGTCCAGTTCATTGTCTTCTATCTCCTTCACGATGTGCGGAGTAATGAAATGCCCCCGGTTGGCAATGGTGGCACCCAGATTGGCTATCTGCAACGGGGTGGCAAGAATCTCTCCCTGCCCGATGGAGATACTAATCACCGTCAGACCGTTCCACGAACCCCGATAGGGCTTGTCGTAGAACTTGGCATTCGGTATCAGTCCACGCTGTTCGCCGGGGAGGTCGGTACCGAGCCGATAGCCGAAGCCCTGCGATACCATGTGGTCTTTCCATACGGTAATGGCATTCTGCGGCGAACCGTATTTTTTATCACCGAACATGCGATACAATCCCCAACAGAAATAGGAATTACAAGAGGTAGCGATGGCAGGAATCAGCGACAGAGGCGAACCATGTCCGTGACATCCCACATGAAGGCCTTTATGATTGAAACCATGCGCACAAGGGAAAGTCGGATAATCTTCGTGGATAATCTCTTCCTGAAGGAAAGTCAGTGCCTGCGCCGTCTTGAAGGTGGAGCCCGGCGGATAAGCTCCCATGATGGCACGGTTCAACAAAGGCTTCCGCTTGTCCATCTGCAGCAGGCGGTGGTTCTTTCCCCGCTGGCGCCCTATCATCAGATGAGGGTCAAAGGTAGGCGAGGAAACCATGCACAGAATCTCACCCGTAGCCGGTTCGATGGCCACAATGGCACCGATTTTGTGTTGAAGCAGCCGTTCGCCCAACATCTGGAGGTCAATGTCGATGCCTAGTGTCAGGTTCTTGCCGGGTACGGAGGAACGGTCCAACTGTCCGTCCATGTAGTGTCCCTGGATGCGCCCGTGAGCGTCACGAAGCAGAATCTCCACCCCCTTCTCTCCACGCAGATACTTTTCATAGGATTTCTCGATGCCTTGCTTGCCTATATAGTCTCCGCGAATATAATAGTCATCGTTCTCAATGTCTTTCTTGGACACTTCGCCGATGTCTCCCAGCAAATGGCCGGCAGAGTTATAGGTATATTGGCGGATAGTACGCCGCTGAATATAGAAACCTGGAAATTTGAACAGCTTCTCCTGAAACACACCGCACTCTTCGGCAGAAAGCTGCGTCATGAACACCTGATGGGTGTATTTGGAATAACCGGGGTTCATCCAGCGGTTCTTGACGTCCTTCATCCGTTTGTCAAACTGCTCACGGGTAATGTTCAAGGCACTGCAAAGGTCGAGTGTATCCAGCTGCGTCACCTCCCGAGGCACAAACGTAATATCATAGGCAGGCTGGTTAAACACGAGCAACTTACCGTTACGGTCGTAGATAGCCCCCCGTGATGGATATTGTATCTTGTTCAGAAAAGCGTTACTGTCCGCGTTCTTCTTGTAGTCATCAGTCATGATTTGCAGGTCGAACAGCCGGAACACGTAAATAAGAACGATGACAATAGCCGCCGCTCCAATTACATATTTCCGCTTTTCCAGTGTATAGTCTTTCATCAATTCCTAATCCTTAATCCCTTTATCCTTTCTTTCTTATTCCCTCAACAGCCATAATACAAGTCACAGTAAGCAGGGTACTTGCCGCAATTCTCAACAACAGCGTACCGATATGGGCAAAAGAGAAGAATTCGAGGGTAAGCAACAAGCCATGATGTACCAGCACACTCACAACCAGATATTTCAGGAAAGGAAGAATCCCCATTGTACGGATGGCCGGAACCAGTGTATCCAGCGTGTCACGAGGAACGAACAGCCGCAGGAAAGTGGGGCGCAAGAAAGCCAGCAACACCGTAGCGGCAGCGTTCATCCCCGGTGTGTCGGAAAAGACGTCGACAGCCAACCCCAAAAAGAATGCCCACAACATCAACGCATTACGGGGAGTGTCCGACTCAAACTTCAGTATCAAGTAGATATACAGAAATGGAGTGGCATATCCTGCAATATGCACATTGTTCAATATCAGCACCTGCAACAGTACCAAGCCTATGAACCATCCTATTTTATGCAGATAATTAATTAACAACGCTAATGAGTTATAAGTTACGAGTTACAAGTTATTGAGTGTATAAGTTATAAGATATAAAGATGATTAATCCCTAATCCTTAACCCCTAATCCCTAATTTCTTAGTCACTTCTCGTCCGCCCTCGACTCCAATGCCTTTTGTTCATCCTGCCCGTTGCGGGAAATGACGCGCACATTGCTCACCTTTCCAAAGTCCGTAGCCAGCTTTATCTTCAACAGATACGAAAGTCCGTCGTGCGAGTCAGACATGTCATCCACTGTCCCCACCATGACACCTTCGGGAAACACGGTGGAATAGCCGCTGGTCACTACTGTATCTCCCAGATTGAATTCGGCATGCCGGGGCAAATCCTTCAGATAGGCAAAACGGGAGTCACCTCCCTCCCACTTCAGATAACCGAAATAATCACTGCCTACAATCTTACAGCTGATGCTTGACTTACTGTTCAGCAACGGAATGACCAATGAATAATGAGGAGAGGTTTTATACACAATACCCACCACGCCATTGGCATCCACAACTCCCATCTCGGGACGGATACCTTCCGTTGTTCCACGGTCTAAAGTGATATAATTGTCAGCCTTGTTCAAGCTGTTCTTTATGACATTCGCCTTAAATATCTGATACTCCGTAGGAGCAAGCCGTTCCATGCTGTACAGTCTGGCGGAGTCCAGTCCTTTTTCTTTCAATACATTTTCCAGAAAGGAAAGCCGCTGCTCCAACCACATATTACGGTCGAGCAGGTCCTCATTGGCCGTCTTCAGATGGAAATAAGAAGTGATGCCACCCGATATTTCATAAACCTTCCCCGCCACGCCATTGGCAGAGGTGAAATACACACTCTGCTGGTAATGATTAAAGCGAAATAATAAAATAAAACTGGCAACCTCTAACAGAAGAAAGAGGAACCAGTAATTATATTTAATGAGAAAGTTTAATAAATTCCGCATTACCGCATCAAAAATGAGAAGCGGTCAACGTTCTTCAATGCCACGCCCGTACCTTTGGCAACGGCATGCAAGGGGTCTTCCGCAATGTGGAACGGTATGTTTATTTTATCAGTCAGACGCTTATCCAGTCCACGAAGCAATGCACCGCCACCGGCAAGGTAGATACCGTTGTGAACGATGTCGGCATACAATTCGGGAGGCGTATTTTCCAATGCGCTCAAGATGGCTGTCTCAATCTTAGAGATAGACTTCTCCAGACAGTGCGCCACTTCTTGATAGCATACCGGCACTTCCATAGGCAATGCCGTAATGCGGTTCGGACCATGAACGATATAATCTTCGGGAGCATCCTCACCAAGTTCCGTCAAGGCAGCACCCACATTAATCTTAATACGCTCAGCCATACGCTCGCTGACCTTCACGTTGTGCTGGCGGCTCATATATTCCTGAATATCGGCAGTCAGGTCGTCACCGGCAATACGGATGGAGTTGTTGCTTACGATACCTCCCAAAGAGATAACGGCAATTTCCGTAGAACCACCACCTATGTCAACAATCATGTTGCCTTCGGGAGCCTCTACATCGATACCGATACCGATGGCAGCAGCCATCGGCTCGAAAATCAAATAAACGTCGCGCCCGCCGGCATGCTCGGCAGAGTCGCGCACGGCACGCAGCTCCACTTCGGTACTGCCCGAAGGAACCCCGATTACCATGCGGAGTGACGGAGAGAAGAGACGGTTACGGTTGTTCACCATCTTGATAAGTCCGCGTATCATCTGCTCGCAGGCATAGAAGTCGGCAATCACACCGTCGCGCAACGGACGGATGGTACGTATGTTTTCGTGGGTCTTTTCGTGCATCATCTTTGCCTTGTCACCCACGGCAATCATCTTATCGGTACGACGGTCCAAAGCCACCACCGAAGGCTCATCCACCACAATCTTGCCATTCGTGGTGATGATGGTATTGGCTGTGCCAAGGTCCATCGCTATTTCTTGTGTAAAGGAGAATAATCCCATTAATATTTACGATTTAACTATTTACGATTTATGATTGATATACCTCTTGTTTACAATTTGAGATTCAGACTTACGATGTAACTTCAATCGTAAATCGTAAATCGTCAAATCGTAAATCCGAATTAGTGTTTAAAGTGACGGAATCCCGTAGTTACCATGGCAATGCCATGCTCGTTGCAATATTCAAACGAGAGTTCATCCTTGATACTTCCACCCGGCTGGATGACGGCTGTTACGCCTTCATTGCCGGCAATTTCCACGCAGTCGGGGAAAGGGAAGAATGCGTCACTTGCCATTACAGCGCCATTCAAGTCGAAACCGAAGTTTTTGGCTTTCTCGATAGCCTGCTTCAAAGCATCCACACGGCTGGTCTGACCTACACCACTTGCCAACAACTGCTTTCCTTTTGCCAGCACAATGGCATTCGACTTACTGTTCTTCACAATCTTGTTTGCAAAGAGCATATCCTCAATTTCCTGTGCAGTGGGAGCCTTCGTAGTTACAGTCTTCAATTCTTCAGGAGTTTCCACCTTAAGGTCGCGGTCCTGAACCAATACGCCATTCAGCAAAGAACGGAACTGCTTCTTAGGCAGAGCTGCCGGCTTGCGGACCAGGATAATACGGTTCTTCTTCTGACCGAGGATTTCCAACGCATCCACATCATAATCGGGAGCGATAATCACCTCAAAGAAAATTTTATTGATTTCTTCGGCAGCAGCCTTGTCAATCACGGCATTAGTGATGAGCACACCACCAAAAGCGGATACCGGGTCACCGGCAAGCGCATCGTTCCATGCTTCGAGCACAGTGGGACGTGAAGCCAGTCCACAAGCATTATTATGCTTCAGGATAGCGAAAGTCGTATCCTTGAATTCGTCAATCAAGTCAACGGCAGCATTGATGTCGAGCAGGTTGTTATAAGAGATTTCCTTACCGTGAATCTGGTCGAACATAGCATCCAGATTGCCATAGAAATAACCTTTCTGATGCGGATTCTCACCATAGCGTAAAGTCTTCTGGCTGTTGGCAGAACAACGGAAAGCGGAACCTTCCTCGCCATCGAAATAGTTGAAGATGGCAGAATCATAGTGTGAAGACACTCCGAAAGCCTCTTTGGCAAACCAACGACGTTCTTCGATGGTAGTAGTGGCTCCGTGTTCCATCAGCATGTCGCGGAACGGCTGATATTGTGCTTGCGAAGCGATGATAACCACGTCGTTGTAGTTCTTGGCTGCGGCACGAATCAAGGAGATACCACCTATGTCAATCTTTTCGATGATGGCAGGTTCTTCGGCACCACTGGCAACGGTAGCCTCAAACGGATAGAGGTCAACAATGACGAGGTCTATTTCGGGGATTTCATATTTTTCAATCTGTTGCATGTCTTGCTCCAATCCGCGGCGGCAAAGAATACCTCCAAAAACCTTCGGATGCAAAGTCTTCACGCGTCCGCCCAGGATGGAAGGGTATGTAGTGAGGTCTTCCACTGCCTTGCAGGGATAACCCAGGGATTCTATAAACTGACGGGTTCCACCGGTTGAGAGGAACTCTACACCTTCTTCATGCAGTTTGGTAATGATTTCGTCCAAACCTTCCTTATGGTAAACAGATACCAGAGCTGTTTTGATTCTTTTTGTTTCAGACATGGATTTGCGTATTAAAGTATGCGTATATTAGTATTTGATGCGCAAAGTTACAAATTTTGTTTATTCATACATACATTCATACACAATAAATTAGGTATAATTAAAAAAGGCGGCATCTGTTTCCAGTCTGCCGCCTTTTTTTAAGGGTTATTTTGTTGGTTTACCAAATAGATACACGTTTTTCTACCGGCAAGAACATCGGGTCTTTTTCTGTCACGTTGAATGCCTCATACCAAGCACCGATTTGCGGCAATGCACCGTTTACGCGCCATTCGCCCAATGAGTGCACATCACTCTTCGTGCGGTTCAACACTTCTTCGGGACGGATATCATTGGCCCATACACCTGCGTATGCCAGGAAGAAACGTTGTTCGGGAGTAAGACCATCCAGCACCGGCAGCGGATTGGCAGCCGTAGCTTTCTTGAATGCCTGATAAGAAACCTGCAGACCACCGTGGTCGGCAATATTCTCACCCAATGTCATGCGTCCGTTGGCATATACGCCCGGAGCAACCTCGATGCTATCAAAGAAGTTTACCATCACCTGGGCACGCTCGTCAAAGTTCTTGGCATCTTCAGCAGTCCACCAGTCTTTCAGGTTACCGTCCTTGTCGTACTGGCGACCCTGGTCGTCGAATCCGTGAGTCATCTCATGACCGATTACCACACCGATGGCACCATAGTTGAAGGCATCATCCGCATTCATATCGAAGAAAGGATATTGCAGGATACCGGCGGGGAAACAGATTTCGTTCGTAGTCGGGTTATAGTAAGCGTTGACGGTCTGCGGAGTCATCAGCCATTCGTCCTTATCCACCGGCTTGCCGGCCTTGGCTATCATTTCGGCATGGCTCCACTCGTTGGCACGTTCCATGTTTGCCCAGTAAGAGTCGTTTTTGATTTCCAGTGTGGAGTAGTCTTTCCAAGTGTCGGGATAACCAATCTTCACATGGAAGGTAGCCAGTTTCTCCAGAGCTTTCACCTTAGTGGAATCACCCATCCAGGCAAGATTCTGGATACGTTCGCCCAGGCTTTCCTGCAAGTTCTTCACCAAAGTCACCATACGCTCCTTGGCAGCAGCAGGGAAATATTTCTCCACGTACATCTGACCTACAGCTTCGCCCAGCGCGCCGCTTACAGTGCTTACCGCTCTCTTCCAGCGAGGCTGCATTTCTTGTGTACCGCTCATGGTGCGGCTGTAGAAGTCGAAGTTCTGTTCTGCCATAGCATCGTTCAACAAGCTTGCGGCAGAATCAATCAATTTCCATTGCAGATAAAGGCTCTGCTGTTCAATGGGCAGCGTATCCAGAATATCGGCAGCAGCTTTCAGTGAAGCGGGCTGGCCTACGATGATTTCCTTCACATCCTTCAAGCCCATGGCAGACAAATAAGCATCCCAATCGAAAGTAGGATAATTCTTCTTCAACTCTTCCATGCTCATCTTGTTATAATTGGCATGCGGGTCACGCAACTCCGTACGAGAGCGGAAAGCCTTGGCAAGACGTGTTTCCACATCCATCACCACCTCCATACCTTTCTTGGCAGTAGCCTCGTCGAAACCAGCCAACTGATACATCTTCTGTACATGTGTACGGAAAGCATCACGAATTTTGGCAGTAGCCTCATCATTCTCCAGATAGTATTCACGTTCGCCCATGCTCAGCCCGGTCTGATAGGTCTGTACAGCATTCATGCTACTGTTCATTTCGTCAGCGCCAACATACAGCACGTTGTAGGCGATGATACCCTTCTTCTGCATATCGCCCAGCAAGGCATAAAGCTCCTTCTTGTCCTTCAAAGCAGCCAGCTGGTCGAGTTCAGCCTTGATGGGGGCTACACCGTCCTTGTTCAGCTTCACGCTGTCCATTACGATTTTGTACAAGTCACCGATTTTTTGTGCCACGCTGCCGGCTTCGTGCTGGGTGGCGGCAAGCTCTTCAATCAGTCCTTGAATCTGCTTGCGGTTGTTTTCTGCAAGGATAGTAAAAGAACCGTACTGTGAGTATTCAGCAGGAATCGGATTGTTCTTCATCCAACCGCCACATGCGTATTGGTAAAAGTCAGTTCCGGGTAGAGCCGTTGTGTCAAGATTGGCGAGCTGGATGCCTGCTGTAAGTTCAGCCTGCTGCTTGCCGGTGTTGCAGGAAGCCGTCATCAGACAGAATGCTGCAATGGGTAACAAATGATTTGCTTTCATAAACATATAAAATATAATAGTTAGTGATTCTCCAACTCTACAGTAGCCGCGTCCCACTCTTCCATCACGCGGTCAAGCTGCTCTTTCAGTTTTTGGTGCTGCTCATAAAGCGACATGTCCGAAGCACCTTCCGGTGTGGCCATCCTGGCCTCAAGAATGGCAATGGCAGCCTCCGTCTGCTCTATCTCCGCTTCACAATCGGCAACGCGACGTTCCAGTTTCTTGAGCTTCTTATTAAGCTCCTTCTGCTCCTCATAAGAGAGTTTGGCTGCCGAGGGTTGAACCGGTTCTGCACCAGCATTTCCCGATGCCGCCTTACCGGCAGTGGGCGAAGCGGAAAGTGAAGGGGATTTCTGTAACTCATTCAGGCTCTCTATCTGCTTCTTTTGCAGGAAATCATAAATTCCTCCCAGATGTTCCTTCACCAGTCCGCCACCAAACTCGTACACTTTAGTCGCAAGTCCGTCCAGAAAATCACGGTCATGGCTGACTATTATCACCGTTCCGTCAAAATCGCGGATAGCCTCCTTCAACACATCTTTGGAACGCATGTCAAGATGATTCGTAGGTTCGTCGAGAATCAGGAAATTCACCGGCTCCAACAGCAGTTTTATCATGGCAAGCCGGGTACGCTCTCCACCGCTGAGCACCTTCACCTTTTTATCCGAAGCCTCACCGCCGAACATGAAAGCACCTAGAATATCACGGATTTTGAGGCGGATATCCCCTACGGCCACGCGGTCAATCGTATCGAATACAGTCAGGCTCTCATCCAAAAGCTGTGCCTGGTTCTGGGCAAAATATCCAATCTGCACATTATGTCCCAGTGTAAGCTTACCGGTATAATCCGTAATCTCACCCATAATACACTTTACAAGCGTAGACTTACCTTCGCCGTTCTTACCGACAAAAGCAACCTTCTCTCCTCGGTTGATAGTCAAATTCACATCGTGGAAAACAACGTGCCCACCGTAGGATTTCTCCATATCCTCGCAGATAACGGGATAATTACCGCTACGGCTACTGCAAACAAACTTCAGGCGCAAAGAGGAGTTGTCTTCCTCATCCACTTCGATGCGCTCTATCTTTTCGAGCTGCTTGATGCGGCTCTGCACTTGCACAGCCTTGGTAGCTTTGTACCGGAAACGTTCGATGAAATCTTCCGTATCTTGTATCTGCTTCTGCTGATTCTCGTAAGCACGTAGTTGCTGCTCCCGGCGCTCCTTGCGAAGCACCACGAACTCATCGTATTTCACTTTATAGTCGTAAATGCGTCCACAAGTTATTTCGATGGTACGCGTAGTGACATTGTTCAAAAAGGCGCGGTCGTGGCTGACAAGCACCACCGCATTGGCACGGGTGGAAAGGAAGTTCTCCAACCACTGGATACTCTCGATGTCAAGGTGGTTGGTAGGCTCGTCGAGCAGCAACACATCCGGACGGCGAAGCAACAGCTTGGCAAGCTCTATACGCATACGCCAACCACCGGAAAACTCGCTTGTAGAGCGGTCAAAGTCCTCGCGGCTGAAGCCCAGCCCTTGGAGCGTGCGCTCTATTTCGGCACGGTAGTTGGTGCCGCCCATCATCAGAAAACGTTCGTTTTCGTGAGTGAAGCGGTCAATCAGTTTCTGGTAATCCTCGCTGTCGTAATCGGTACGTTCGGCAAGTTGCCGATTCATGCGTTCGATGCCCGCCTGCATCTCAAAAATATGCTCGAAGGCAAGTTCAGCCTCCTGCATTACGGTGCGCTTGTCACTGAGTATCATCACTTGGGGCAAATACCCGATAGTACATTCGCGAGGAACGGCAACAATGCCGGCAGTGGGCTGCTGAATGCCAGCCAATATCTTGAGCATGGTGGACTTACCGGCACCATTCTTGCCGACAAGAGCTATACGGTCTTTCTTATTGATAACATAAGAGACGTCTTCGAACAGAGGAGTGGCATTAAATTCTACCTTCAGTCCTTCTACAGATATCATAGTGTCAATGAATTTATCGTTCAAGACTGCAAAGGTAGCGATTTTCAACGTTATACAATATCATACGCTCACATAATTACATCAAATATCCAAGAAAGAGAACACTACTCCCGCATTTCCTGCGGAAGGACAATTGCAAAGCGGCTCCCCTTGCCAAGAGTTGAAGCCACTTCTATTTTTCCATGAAACCTTTCAACGATAGTCCTGCAAATGGCCAATCCCAATCCCGTGCCCTGCACAAAAGCATCTCCCTTATAGAAACGTTCAAAAATGTGCGCCAGAACTTCTTCCGACATGCCAGTTCCCGTATCTTCCACAAAGACTTCCAATGTAGCAAAGTCCTTCAGCCTATACCCTATGGTTATGCGTCCTTCAGCAGTGAACTTCACCGCATTATTGATAAGATTGTTGACAACTTGCCCCAAACGCGTAGGATCTGTATAGATAACTGCCGCCCGGTCCGGAAGGTCTAGCAGTAACTCCACTCCTTTCCGAAGATTCATCTTCTGCGCACTGTAAATGCTTTCCAATATGCCATTTAAAGAAACCTTCTCAAAATGGAATTCCATCGTGTTCGATTCTATCTTGGACAAATCCAGAATATCTGAAATCAACACCATTAACAACTGGCTGTTCTTTTCAATCAAAGACGTAAATTCCATAATCTCCTGCCGCGACAAGTCGGCATCCCCACAAGCCAGTAGTGTAGAGAAGCCCACAATGGCATTTAGTGGCGTACGTATCTCGTGGCTCATATTAGCAAGAAATACGCTCTTCAACTCATCGCTACGTTGCGCTTTCTGCAAAGCCTCGTTCAATTTATTCTCCGTATCCTTGTATTTCTGCGTACTCATGCAAATACCGATGATACGGAACGGCAAATCCGTCAATTGCCCCACATAGGTAGATTGCGCCTCAAACCACTCCCACTTGCCGTCTCCCCTCCGTAGACGGTATTCCACTGGGCGTTCGTACAAATTACCATGCAACTGTAAAGCCAAAGCATCAAACACTCCCTTCCGGTCGTCCGGATGAATCAGAAATGCGAATTCCTCAGGCGTCAGCGTATAGTCACGCGTAGGAATCCCCAAATATTCAAAATAACGCGGTTCTATAATCATCAGATTATGTTCCATGTCGAAAGACCATTGAAATATCTGGGTGCGGCTCAGCGCAATATTCAGCAAATGCTTCTGTGTCCGTTCTTCCAACACATTCCTGAAATAGAGTACAATCCTCACCAATTGTCCATCTTCATGAATTCCCACCATAGCACCTTGTATCAGAAAACTGATACCACTCTTCAATTCACGTATAAAGCAATTGATATCTAAGGGAATAATCCGCACATCCCTCTCCCGAAGTTGCAGCAAAAGGTCTTCTAACACATTCTTTTTATCACATACCACTTCCAATAAGTCAGTGATACGCCGCCCTATCACATACTCATTCAAATGGAGTTCATTCATCACCTGCTGATTCAGACGCCAGATACAATCTTCCAAATCAATCATAATAATGCTGACGGGCCATGAGTTGAACAACTGCTCGGAGATGGCATTTATTATACGTACTTCTTGAGGAACATTCGGATTCATCAGAATTGTTTTATCATACAAGGAGCAAAGTTCGGGCTAAAATGCTTATGCCACAAACAAACCCTTATAAATCAATATTCCGTTTTAGCATGTATATATTCTATTATTCACAACTTTACCTTATTTAACAGAGACAAATTGAGCGTAATATTGATTTTAACTGTTATCTCTGTCATTTATACATTATTATCCCCCATTTTTGTGTCTTAAAATCTCCAACATGAATATATCCGAATTCAATATAAATGCCGAGTTCATTGCCTGCAATCATATCACAACCAATGAACTGAATCCGCTAGTGGAAAAGCCATACCACACCAAGGCCAGTATCTTCGCTCTATGCACCAAAGGAGTTCTGAAAACCATCATAAACCATACTCAATTCAGGGTTGAAGCTAACACCCTCCTAGTTATTCCTCCCGAGACCTTCGTACAATTGCTACACACGTCAGACGATGCTGAAATATATGTCGTCATATTTTCCCAACAACTTATCCAGAGTTCAGGGGCCGGCAAGGTCATGATGGATAAGTTTCACATTATAGGCAAACACTATATTTTTCCTCTATCGAAAACGGACTTCCAGCTTTATGCCGAGTTCATGACCTATTTGTCACACCTCTACCAAAGAACAGAAAGCCCCTCAAGTCTAGTTTCATTGCAAACTCTACTGACCTATCTGTTACAAGGTATATCCGAACTCTGTCCGGAACGCCCTAGAATAAAAGAGACTCCGGGCAGCAGGCATTTCAACCAATACCGCATTTTTATCCGATTGGTACACACAGACTATGTCCGGGAGCATCAAGTGTCCTATTATGCATTGAAAATGAATATGAGACCGGCAGCTCTTTGCCGCCTTGTCAAAAAGGAATCAGGACATACAGCCATGGAAATCATCAACAATACTATCATCATGGATGCCAAAGCACAACTTTGTACCGCCAACACTCCGATAAAGGATATAGCCGTGAGTCTAGGTTTTAATAATGCGGCCTTCTTCAACAAATTCTTTAAACGTCATACGGGAATACCTCCTCAGAAGTTCCGCACATCCTCAAAACAATAAAATCCACTCAAAACACAAAATGCGGATATTCTGCCATGAGAATACCCGCATTCCTCAATAAGAGAAGTCTGCCATCAACCTACCTTCTTAGCAATAAAAAACACATAACCGTAGAATTCCTTATATTTGCCGTATAGTTCATCCTCAATCATTTGGAGTGAGCTGAACTCTTCGGCAATTTTATTACCGGCATATTTCTTACGGAAAATCTCCTGAGCCGCAACCTTTGAAGCAAAGTAATGCTCTGTCCAGCAATTCTCCGGCAGAATGAATGTAGCAACGGGGAGATAACCCGCCTTGTACAACTTGGCTACCTGATTGGGAAGTGTATCCATTTCAGAATAGGCGTCCATCCAGAAGTCATTGATTTCCGCAGGACGTTCGTCCGTAAACCATGAACTCTCGGATACGGCAATATACCCTCCCGGTTTCAGATATTTACGCCACTCCTTCAAGCCACGTTCAAAGCCGATGTTATAGATAGCACCTTCACACCAAATCATATCCAGCTCCTCCTCACCGAAAGGGAGGGCATCCATTGAACCGACAATTCCTTTTACTCTGTCCTGCAAGCCCAACTGCCTTGCATTACGGTTGAAGATGTCAATAAAGCCGGGGAAAAGGTCAATTCCGGTAATCCGCCCCGGCACATGCCCGGCTACTACCATTGTCTGGCCACCCGTTCCACAACCTATATCGGCAATAAGGGATTTATCAGTAAGGCCGTCTACAAAGCTCAATGCCTTCAACGTCGCTTCGGGACTGCCAGGGCCTTGCCGTTCCATATTGGAGAAAAAGTCACAGATTAGACTAAGTTCGAAATCGTGGATGGTTTTATTTTCGTTACTCATTTTCTTACTATATTTTGCATATACGGAAAGTATCACAATACCTTCAGCATAATACGCGGATTAAACTTTAATTATAACAATAGAGAAACACTCTCGAAAGAAGTTATCCGAGAGTAAACGAAAGGGACAATCTGTGCAAGGAACACAGATTGTTTACAAAACCAAATCCGATTTAAATGTCTTTGTCATACTGCAAAGATAAGCAATATTTTATTTAATCAAAGAATTTACGGTTAATAAAGATTTTCCTTTGCACCGGGTGCATGCTGAAGAACGGCACCTACCACCTGGCAAGTTTCCAGTTCCTTACAGTCACCGCAAGTATTGAAACCTTTTTCGTACACACATTTGCGGATAGCACAATAATCGCTGCAATAGGCAAACTTCACCCCGTCTGCACGGCACCCCATACAATGGATGGTTTCTGCCGTAATTTCCGGCGTATTGTTCAGCACACTCCACTCTTTGGCGGTTTTCTCTCTCAGCTCATCGTCATTATTGACAGTGGCTATACGGGCGGCGCAATTTTCGCAATCCAGTCCGCAACATGCAATTAATTGTTTCATCACTTGGTTATAACGATTTATGTTTGAGGATATAATGCCCTTTTTCCCGCACATCGATTCAGTAAGCCCAAAACTCACCCCATACCTTGGAACAGACACTCATTTACCGACAGTCCTCAGCGCTTTCTTAACGATATACTTGGTCTCTTTCGTTTCACTTTCCCAACGCCTGCAAAGCTTCCTTACAAATCCGGATTGCGTCTTACTTGCATCATTTAACCAATTCCCTACGCTGTTCCGGACATACTTGGAGTAATCTGA
The DNA here is from genome assembly GCF_003602735.1 of Bacteroides sp. AF39-16AC. NCBI lineage: Bacteria > Pseudomonadati > Bacteroidota > Bacteroidia > Bacteroidales > Bacteroidaceae > Bacteroides > Bacteroides sp. AF39-16AC. The sequence continues at coordinate 24,008 of NZ_QTLN01000027.1, forward strand.
TTTCAAAGGTTCCAATATCGGTGAGCCCAATGCAGGGTTCTGTTCCAACATTTCAGTATGCTTGCACCAGACACCTCGTGAACAGAAAACAGAAGAACAAATATAGCTCTGGCAAACGCCTTCCCCATATTTGTCCTTTTGTTCTTTTACCCAAATAAATTAATGCGAATCAAGTTATCCTTCCGTCTTACTTTAGAACAGCTTCGCAGGATACTCACCCGCATCCACCAAAGCCTGAATCTTGTCGACTACACTCTGACGGTCTTCGGGATAAGTCACACCGAACCACTTGCTGGTTGTATCGAGCACTTCGCAGGTAGCAGTGCCATTGTTAATCAGCTTATCCACCATCAGCGGGATGAAGAATTCGCTTTTCAGATTCTCCATATTCTTCGGGTCGCTCAGGAAGCTCTTGAAAAACTCTGCACTGTAAGCAAAGTAATCGGGAGTAAAGCCCCAGAAGTTCATGCTGACCGGAGTCGTCTCGGGAGTGGCAGTCCATTCACCGTTATCATCGATGTACTTCACCTCGCCGTCCATACGCTGAATCTTGGTACGCTCTACTACAGAAGTCAACAAGTTGTTTGCATCCGTTCCGCACAAACCACGGGATACGGTACCGCTTTCGCTCAATGTATTACCGATGCGGAAGCCTACCATGGAATATACATTTTTGGAACCTTCGGGAAGGGCTGCAAGAAATTTGCCCATTACCTGGAAGGAATCACGACCGTAGAAATCGTCGCAGTTGATAACAGCAAACGGTTCCTTTATCACATCGGCACCCATCATTACAGCATGGTTGGTTCCCCAAGGTTTGGTACGGCCTTCGGGGCAGGTGAAGCCTTCGGGAAGGTCATCGATGGACTGGAATACCAGTTCGCAGGGGATATGGCCTTCGTATTTGGAAATAATCTTGTCGCGGAAATCCTGCTCAAAATCTTTACGAATTACGAAAACGAGCTTTCCAAAACCGGCATTGATGGCATCGTAAATAGAATAATCCATGATAGTTTCGCCATTCGGGCCTAGTCCGTCCAATTGTTTCAAGCCACCATAACGGCTGCCCATGCCGGCTGCCAATAAGAATAAAGTTGGTTTCATATTTAGTTATTATTTAAAAAGGTTAGTATATCACAGTTGATAACGGCTGCAAATGTACAAAAATTTATGGCTGACAGAAGGGAGTTTTAGTTCATTCTTTACCACTATCCGTTCAAAAAGGTACATTTAGAACGGATAACCGATGGCAAAATGCAACGCCATGCTGTCCTTGAACTTGGGAATATTATAATACCCCGACTTCCCGGTATCATACGGGTCGTGAAGCCCGATACCCAAATCCAGACGGAAAACAAGAAAGTCCAAATCGTAACGCAAGCCAAATCCCGTGCCCAAAGCAATCTGTTTCGGGAAATTCTTCAAGGTGAACTCACCGTTCGGGCGATTTTCGTCCTTACGCATCAGCCATACATTGCCGGCATCCAGAAACACCGCTCCATGCAAGTCGGCAATCATACGGAAGCGATACTCGATATTGGCTTCTATGCGAATATCACCCACGTGGTTGATATAGGTATATTTTCTGTCCGTCTCGGGAGGATAGCCGCCCGGACCTATACTGCGTGCAGAAAAGGCGCGCACACTGTTGGCACCGCCGATATAGAACTGTTCCGTATAAGGTGCAGTCGTAGCGTTGCCATACGACCATATCACCCCTCCGGCAATACGCGAGGCTATCATTTGGTTCTTGTCTATCCGGTAATGGTACCTGAATTCCGAGTTCAGCTTCAGGAACTGTGCAAAAGGTACCCCGAAAAGCTTCTTTCCTTCCTCACTGAACGGCTTGCCGAAAATACGGTAGACGGCAGAAGTCAGGTTACCGGCCGACGCAACGGTGGTCTGCCACCAGATGGGGTTACGCTTGCCGCGCACGGAAGCGTTGTCATAAGTATAGGTGTACTCCATGGCAGGAATGAACTGGTCGCGCAAACTAACGTAGAGTGCCGGATTCTCGGCACGCAACGTATCGAAAGCGGCAGTAGGATTACGCAGCACATTGAATGTCAAACGGAAAGGAGTTATACTGTGCCTGGAAGTCGATTTGGGCTGGAAGTCATAAGTGACATTACCGCCAAAAGCCAGCAGCTTATAATACTTGGCACGGTTCATCTGGTCGGCATATAAACGGAAAGTCGTTGTAGCCGGGAAGTCATACTCACGGTCGCCCATCCTAGGAAACACCACGCGCGGAAAGATGAGAGAAGTGGAAATCCCCAGTTCATAGCTGTTCATCAGGGAAGAACTTGACTTGCCCGTCTGCCATTCGTACGAACCGTTCAACTTCACATTCCAGCTTTCACCGCCACCGAAGACATTGTTCTTCGTCACCGTAAAAGCGGCACCCGGTCCCGTCTGGTTATTGCTCTTCATGGTGACATTAAAATCCAACTCCGCATCGTAGGGTTTATCGAGCGCGGCAATGACCCTCACATCCAATGTATCAGACACAAACGCCGTATCACGCGGTATATACTGCATCTCCGCATAACGGAAAATACCGACGCTTGCCAGACGCTCCTGAATACGGGTCTGACGGTACAAACTATACAAACTCTGCATAGAACGCTGGCGGGCAATACCTGCGCTGTCCTGTATCTGACGTTTCCGCCGATAACCTTGATAGTTCAACCAACGGTAAAGCATGTTGGGACGTACCGGAGGTTTGTTGTAGTAATGTATGGTCAAGCCTTTGTAATCCATGCTGTCATTGGGTTCCTGCCCCTGCTTTCCAAGAAGATAGACGGATTTACGCCCCACACGGAACTGCTTCTCGGCTACCTTTGGCATACCGGGAACGGGAATCAAGCGCATCTGGACATGCCCATTGGGAACTATCATGGTATCGGCCTGATAGGTCAGGTAGTCGGGACGGAAATAATAACAGCCCACATTACGCAGCAGGGTACTGATACGGGTACGCTCCCCATCCAAATCAGCCACATTGAATTGTTCTCCCGAACTGATAAGGGAACGTCGGCGTCCCAGCTCCATAATGCGAGTGGTACGCTCGCTGAAACCACGATAATATACCGTATCTATAAAGTAGGGGTTACGCATGTTCACCGTATATTGCAACTTTGCCTTCAGCGAGTCCTTCGGGTCGATAAATGTCTTGTAGCTGACGCTTCCGTTGAAATAGCCATAATCGCGCAGCAAGTTAACCGCCGCCTTCTGGCGTATATCGGGATTCACCGTAGACATAAGCACCGGAGTGGCGGCAAATTTATTGAATATCCACTTTCCGAATCCCTTCTCATACTTCTGGAAACCATTGTAAATCCACAGTCCGAAAGGAAAGGGATAGCGGATAGTAGAGCTTCCCAGCAACGAATTGTTCGGTGCCGTAGCAAGGGCGGCTTCCACCTCTTCCATAGCAATCTCACCAACAGACGTTTCACTGCGGTTCAATACAATCATTGGCTTTTGGCCGGTATAGAGTATCTCCCCCTCGGGCAAGTGCTTCGTGGTGGAGCAACCTGCCAGAAATATCAATCCTGCAATATATAATATCAGTCGTTTCATATCACATTCCTACTTTTTCATATCGCTATTTTCAGCCTCCGGTTTTATCTTTTTCTTCCTGAAGATGAAGAGTTCACTCAATCGGTCCATCTTCCGGCGCAGCACAAGGCCGACACCCGTTTCGGTTATCTCACCGTCGAGTATGCTTTCGTAGTTTTTATTATGGAATACACGGACATATCGAGTACCCGACGCATCAAGACGGTATTCCAGCGATATATTGTCAATGAATGATTCCGCATCGTTCGTGGCATTGGCCCCGGTGGACACTTTTCCACCGATGACTATCTGTACGCGGTCGTTGAAGAAACGCTGGGAATAACGAAAACTGAAGTCTTTCTGCGTGTCACCCGTTTCAGCAGAGGTACGGTCTTCCACACCTACACTGATATTGGCCCCTTTTATACCTCCCGCCAAGGAGTTTATCTGGCTCTGAAGCACTGAGTTCAAGGCGGCTCCCATTGACAAACCTCCTCCTTTGGCACCACTGTTCAAGTAAATACCCGTGGCAAGCATGGCAATGGCCTGCTTGCTACGCTCTTCTGCACCCATTGCCTGCAGCTCATTCTCTACTGCGGCATCTTCGGGCGCCGAAATATCGAATATCAAATCGGGAGCGTCAAGCCTGTTCTTGATGGAAATGGAAACATCGAAGTTCACCATGCGCGAACCGTCCCCGTCACCATCGGCCACAGAAGCACGCATACGTTCCGTAGCCTTCAGGCTCAGCGTAGGATTCATAATATTCCCCCGCCAATCCACATAACTGCCGGGATTGAACTGGAACTCCTTCAACGGGATGATAGGCAGCGAATATTTCATGACGCCACCCGAAAGGGTATAGCGTCCGGTAAGGCTCATATCCCCTTGGGGAGTATACTGCATATTCAAATCACCGCCACCTTCCAGTTCGATGTATTTGCTACGGTCGGGACTCAGATCGGCACGAAGACGGACAGCATCGTCAATATGGACGGACATATACATTTCCAATCCTCCCAAAGACATGGCAGGAACCTCATCTGCTTTTACCGACGTCGTATCGGTGAACGAGGTAAACGTAACCAGCCCACTGAGACGGTCTTCCACCGTTAAAGGGGAATCGGTCAACACGTAGGTTACGTTGGTATTGCCCAGCAAATTCATGTTTCCACGCATCGTGAGCCCGTCAAGCGGCCCCTTCACCGTGGCATGCAAGTCGACGAACACCTTTCCATACACCAGACTTTCGCGGGTACGCGGTGCATCCAGCAACGTATAGTTCTCTGCCAGCAGATTGAGGTTGGCAGTAGGACGCTCCATATTCCGGAAATCAACCTTACCGTCAATCGTAAACGGATTCTTGCTGGTGGTATAAATGGCAAACTTATCAAATATCAACTGATTGTCCTTTATCTGTACCGGACGGTTGTCGAACCAGTAACGTGCTCCCGCCTGGCGTGCATAGACAGACACACTGTCCAAAACAATATCACCATGCATTTGAGGCTTGTCCAGCGAACCATAAATATAAAGCCCTCCATCAATATCTCCGGTAAAGGCCACCGTTTGGTCAGGGATGAATGCATTGGCCATCTTCAATGGAAAATGCTCGAAACGGGTGGACACTTCCAGGGTATCCTTTCCGTTCTTCTGCGTCAAGATACCGTCGGCGGTCATCACTTCTTCATTATCATATGTAAAATAGGTATTCAGATAGTGCGTATTCTTGTCGCCCGGCAACCAGGTAGCCCCCAGGCCGATGTCTCCAACCGGTTGGCGTTCGTAGGTCAGTTTCTCTACATTGGCTTCGGCGGACACCTGCAGGGAAGTGGCAGTCTGTATATAATTTGCTTCGGCGGAGAACAATCCCGTAAGCCGGGGCATATAAGGAAGTACCTCCGTAAGTTCATCCAAGCGCAATCGGCTCAGTTCTACGTTTATATTCTGCAAGGAAAGGGTATCATTCTTGTCGGATTGCATACGGAAACACAGACCATCGTCGCTGTCCATATCAATATTGGCATAGACGCGCATATTCTTATGCAGATAAATCCAGTTACTATTGTCCGCAAAGTGGAATTTACGGAAAGCGATAATCGGCTCGGCAGGAATAAGGTTCAGCAGCACACCATTACCGCGACCGTGTCCTTCGGTCAACGGACGGGCATTAATACCGAATAGAACACCGGTCTGCCCTTTTCCATTCACATAATCCACAGTCAGTTCCGCATCTTCATTACGGACTTCACCCGTCAGTGTGCTACGGAACACAAACTGCGGGTTCTTGGGACCGTTTATGACACCACCTTGCAACTTCATGCGGGCAGTATCCTGCTTTACTGTAAAAAATATCGTATCGAGCTGCAAGGAGTCCATGCGCAATCCGTGAACAGCTGTACGTCCATTGATGCCGACTTGCGGAGTAAATCCGAAGCTCAGTTTGAAATCATTATAGGAAATACCCTTTGCAGCCAGGAAATAGCTGACGGGATTCTGGTTACCGGCTTCCAGATGCATGCCCGCTGAAGGAAGGACTTGGCGCAAAGCGGCATGGTCCAAACGCCGTTCATCAATCTGCTTTGTCAGGATAGAGACAAATTTATCCGACTGTTCCATCAACTTCTTCAACGTGCTGTGAGCGCGGAAACGCAGATTCAAGTCACCGGCATCAAGCCTCAACTTGAGAGAATCATGACGTGCCTCCGCTCCCATTGTAAAGGCAAACGGGTGTTTCAATGGTCGGGGCACCAAACCCAGCTTATGCAGATTCACCTCTTCCACATTTAAATCCAAAGCGCCATCCAGATAGCTGCGGTCAAGACGCATATCCGCATTTCCCTGCATCTTGAGAAGGACATTATCGCTGGCAAGACGGACGGTAGCAACGGATGACTTGAGTCCGGCATGCACATCTACACCGGAAATGTCCCAATGGCCATACTGTAGTTTTTCCAAGGAGGCATTCAAAGCGGCCACAGTTTTTCGTGATGCCACATCCACCCCTTGCCCCTTAGCGGACATCTTTGCCGTAAGAGTATAGATAGAGTCCTTGGGCAGGAAGTGATGCACCTGCAAGTTGTTGATGGCAAGGTCGGCATGGTAGGCTTCCGTAGCAAGATTATAGGCGGCGTCCAAATTCAAGGCGCCTTCCTTCTCCTTCAGTTTCAGGGCGGCAGTGCACTGCGCCCCCTCCATACCGAGACGTGCCGCAAGGTGCATACTGTCCGGCACAATGATGGAGCCATCGGGAGCAATGTCAGCTAGTCCGGTCAGGAAGTTCAAGTTCTGCGTATGCATTTCGAAGTCCATGCTTCCATTACGTTTCACACTGTCGGTCAAGCTCCAGAATTCTCCTCCCCCACTCAACGAAAAGGCTCCGGGCAGCTCAGCCGTAAAACGGGAAATCTGCATCTGCTTCAGGTTTCCTTCCGTACCGGCATGAATCACCAACGGACGGAACGGATAGGCTTCCTTGAAAGCTTCCGGCAAGCCACCGGCAAAAAGCAGTACATCCTGTTTGCCGATACGGGCATTGAAACGGGCTGTCAGACGGCCGGTGGTAGGTATATTTATCAGTTCCCAGTAAGTCTGTGCCGTAAGGTTCATCTCACTATGAGGTGTCAGCAACTTCAAAGAAGGGATACGGATAACGGTAGAATCGGCAAACAACCGCCCGGTCAGGGAAGTTACACTCAAACCGGAACGCTCATACATGGAAAATTCCCGGATAACGGCATTCATATCTCTGCCGTAGTACATCACAGAATCAATGCCCAGGCGAATGTCGCGAAGAGCAATGTGCGAGGGGTCGAAGCCTATCGCACTCCCCGGGCCACCGGTATCATAATTGACAGAAGTTCCAGTCAGCAGGAATTTTCTCCAGCCATAGAACTGGTGTTTCAGGTCGGCAGCAGCGTCCGCAATCTCAGCATCTCCTATATGGGCTTTCAGCCCCATGGAGTCCAATGGCATCTGTAAATCGACCGAGACGTTCTTCAACTTCAGAGTATGGAGTGTGACTTTCCAGTTTAACGCAGTGTCAGTAGTGTCTTTGGGAGTCTCAGTGGTATCTGCAAGCATCACCTGCACATGGGTATCGCTCAATTCTATATTATTGAAGATGGCATCTTCTTTTGTAAGGTCTATGCCATGGCTTTCGAAAAAGAAATGCCCCAGTACTCCTTTGATGCACATACCTTCCATTAAATTGGAGGAGTTGACAGCAACTTGTTTCAAGGTAATGTCATCCACCTCCACTTTCCCTTTGAGTAAAGGCCATGCCTGTACCCGTACGTTCAAACTTCCAAGATTCAGCAAGGTATCGGGATGCTGCACATCAACAGCACTGTCGGCAGGCTGTACCACCAATACACCGCGGACCAACAAATTCAAAGGAAAGCGAAGGTCAATCCGCTCCACGGATATGTCCATACCCGTAGCACCTGATGCAATTGCCGTAGCCTGCTTCCGTATCAAATTCTGTACGGGAGGCACATAAAGCAATATCATCAATATTATAAACAGTATAATAGGAGTAAGCAACACCCACAGTGCTGTTCTCAACCATTTTCTTCTCATCGGAACGTCAATCTTTCATCGTATTTAAAAGTCCTACAAAGTAAACAATTTCTTTCGACATTTGGTTCCCGACAGAGAAAAATCACGTATTCTTCTCTGTTCCCCCATTACGGAAAAGCTGTTGCCTGAGTAATGACATCCTCTATCAAAACGAGGGCGGCAAAGGCGTGTTCTTTCAACTCTCCGGTAAAAGGCACTCCATGAGAAGTTTCCAACAGTTTCAGCAATGCAACCAGTTCCGCTGCTCCAATTAAAGTAAAGAGGGGAATCATTTTGTGGGAGACAGCAGCCATCTCGTCCACATCCTCATTCTCCACAGCCTTCTGCAAACGCTCCGCATTGAGGCGGGTTTCAGCCACAAAACTTTCCAGAATGGACTTTGCCGCCTCGGGGTCATCGACCGAAAAAGCAGTGAGCGAAAAGAATTTATACCCCGGGCAAGCCGAAGTTTCCGAAACTTCCATAACCTCCATCCCTTTGTCCTCCATATTCAATTCATGTAGCAATTCACTGACGGTAAACGGCTTATGCAGGCATCCGGCAAATCCATGCACCGTAAATTCCTCACGCTGCATGTCACTGCGGGCAGTGACAGCAATCACCGGAACAGACTGTGCCTGCGGTATGTTCGAAGCACGAAGCAGTTTCAGTAAATCAAAACCATTAATAGCAGGCATCTGCACATCAGTAAGCAGAACATCAAAGGTTGCAGTGCGCAAGGCATCCAGCAGTTCATCCAGTTGTAAACAAGAGACAGAATTTATACCACTCTGCTGAAGCATGGCGGCAGTAAGGGTAAGCTGAATACGGTCATCATCGATAAGGAGGACATTCTTCAGTGAAGAATGAGGAACGGGGAATGAAGAATTGCCATTCGGCGTGGCAGCACATCCCGATTCTTCATCCTTCATTCTCCGTCCTTCACTCCTTACGGGATAGATAGGAATATATATGGTGAAAGTGCTTCCCTTGCCTGGCACACTGTCTACATCAATCGTGCCTTCAAGCAACTGTACCAGCATACGGACAATGGAAAGTCCAAGTCCAAACCCCTCTTTACCCTGAGCACCCGGTAAGCGGGTAAACTCCTGGAAGATACGTTCCCGGTCGGCAGGTTCCATACCTTTACCGGTATCAGCAATGGCAACTACCAGTCGACGGTCCTCGTAACGGGCAGTCATGGTAACACTGCCTTGGTCCGTAAACTTCACGGCATTGGACAGCAAATTGTTGATAATCTGGCGCAGACGCAAGGGGTCGCAAATATAGGTACCGCCCAGCTCCGGGGCAATGTCGCAATGAAGCGCCAGTCCTTTGGCAGCCGTAAGTGGTTCAAAACTGACGTGTATCTCTTCAAGCAGGCGGGAAGGATGAAAGGTGACCCGGTTGATTTCGGCCTTGTTCAAATCAAGACGATGGAAGTCGAGCAAATCAACGACCAGCTTCAGCAGATGTTCCGATGAGGTTTTCATATTGTCCAGATAGAACCGCTGACGCTCATCCACCGTCAGACGGGAAAGCAAGTCGGCATAGCCCATAATAGAACCGAGCGGGGCTTTGAAATCATGGGTAATGGCAAGCATCAGTTTTTCACGGACAGCGAGTAAATCCTCGGCACGACGACGGGCCTCTTCCAACTCACGACGGTAACGGTTGCTTCGGGTTATGTCGCGGCCGATGATAATAAGAAAAAAAGCGGAAAGCAACACCGCACCTACGGCAATGCCACTGATAATCTTGGCCGAACGGCGTCGGACCGCTTGTTGATACTCGGCTTCCGTCCGTGCACGCAGCAGAGTTTCCGTCTCGTAATCTTTCAGCAAGCTGTCAATACGAGCGGTCAGCATATGGTCCAAGCGTTGCAGATAGCGTTTACGTCGCTGTATAACAGTGTTTACAGCTTTTTTCTGCTGGGCCACGGCACGCAGTTTCTCATGCAAAGAATCGGCCGGATTATAGGGTTCAATCACCGTATCCGTTGCAAATTCAAGGGAGGTCTTTACCTGGATAGCCGTATCTTTCTTTGGGGGGACAAACACTTCACCCAAACGACGGAAAAACCCCTTCTTCCGAGGGCGTGTCACGACGGTATCCCGATGTGTAATGATACGGTGCTGCACACGCTGCTGGGTCACTACCGAGTCCTGCTGGGCAATTATCTGCTCAATGTCACTGGTGGATACCATGCTGTCATTCGCCTCACTCAGCGTACGCAGCATTCTTATCGTATTGGTATCCTTCTCGCGTATCAAAGCTAGTACGCTGTCTGTCCATTGTACATCGCGGTCATCGGTAAGAATAAGGTTCTCCATCTCCCGGTGTACGAAGAACAAGGAAAAAAACAATACCGCCAGCAACAAAGTGTAGCCTACGGCAATCTTTACTTTGGAGACACTGTTCATATTATCAAATCCTTTCCCTGGTCTGTCTACGGAATCTCAGCCACAGCATCACCCCTGCACTGGTCAGTCCAAACGGGAAAGCCATCCAGACCCCCGTCAGTCCCCAGCCGAAGATGAAACCGCAGAGGTACCCTACGGGCAAAGATATAACAAAATAGGATATAAATGCAATAATCATCATCGGTTTCACATCCGAGATACCACGCAGGGCATTGGCAAAATTAATCTGCAATCCGTCACCGAACTGGTAAATCAGGAACGGAAAGAAGAGAGCGGCTACCATACCGGACACTTCCATATTATCTGTAAACCATCCTCCGACCTGACCGCGAAGTGCAAAGACAATACTCAACAGCACCACTTCCATGCATAAGATGACGTGAAGGCCAGCATACGCCGAACGGCGCACATTCTGCCCGTCGCCCTGCCCCTTAAAGTTACTGACACGCACAGCAACTGCAGCACCCATGCCATAATACATCATGAAGGTGAACTGAGAGACAGTGAGCATTATCTGATGTGATGCCAGAGCAAGTGTCCCCAGCCACCCCACCATGACAACACTGAGGCTGAAGGAAGCGGTCTCCATTCCCATCTGCATACCGACAGGCCAGCCCAGAGCATTGAGTTTCCTAAACATCGGTGTCGACCATCCCAGCCTCATGAATCCGAGTCTATAACGGATAAAACGGCGACTACGAAGCACAATCACCGCAAAGACCACGACCATCACAATGCGAGAGAACAAGGTACTTACACCCGCGCCAAGCAATCCCATCTCCGGGAAACCCAATTTTCCATTGATCAGAATATAGTTTCCTACGATGTTAAGCGCATTCCCTCCAAGCAGAATCCACATGGCCGTCTTGGTGTCGGTGATGCCATCCGTAAACTGTTTAAAGCCGTTGAACAACATGACAAAAACCAGTGAAGCAAGCAGCACTAGATAATAAGGCTTAATCAGAGGCAGTAATTCTTCGGGCTGCCCCAGCCGTTCCACATTGAAATACAGAACAGCCATGACAAGAGTCAGCAATAAAGCTACCAGCACATTGGCCACCAGACTGCACCGTAACGCTTGTCCGGCTTCGGCAAAACGGCGGTTACCGTAGAAGCCTCCCACAACCGGGGTCAGCCCGTAGCTGAACCCCGTACTGAAAATAATACAGAGAGTAAACAGATTGTTTACGAAAGAAGCGGCACCCAGCTCTTCCGTGCTATGATGCCCAATCATCAGCGTATCGGCAAACCCCAGCACAATGACTCCCAACTGCCCCACCACAATGGGTAGTCCCAGGAGAAGCAATGCTTTGTAGTGTTGCTTATACGTATCAAATAAATTTCTCATACTAAAGGTTTTCTTTTTGGTAATAAAGCACAATCCCATTTTCATCGCGGAAGGTCTGTTGGGCTACCCTATGAAGCTGTTCTGCCGTCACAGAGCGGTAATTGTCCACTTCACGGTCTATGTCTTCCGCCTGCCCGGTCAGTTCAAACCAGGCAAGGTTCGTGGCAACATTCAGATAATTGATGTTGCCGAATATCTGTGTAGACTCAAACTTGTTCTTTACTTTCTCCAATTCCTGCTCTCCAACAAACCCGGATTTCAACTCTTCCAACTCTTTCCGGACAGCAGCCTCGGCTTGCTCCAAAGATACGCCAGCAGATGGCTTTCCACTGATATGCAGCAGTCCGGCATCCCGTGTACCGGAGATATAGGCATCGAGACTGGAAAAGAGCTTTTGCTCCTGCACCAGCCTGCGGGTCAAGCGACTGGAACGTCCATTGCTCAGAATATCCGACAGAATATCGAAGGCATAATAATCGGCATCTTCACGACTGCACATGTGATAAGCCATGAACAAAGCATCCAGAGGAACATTCCGTTCCACCGTCTGCCGGCGTTCCGCCGTCTGTACAACTTCTTGCGGTAATTGTCTTACAGGCACATTCCTACGGGGAATAGGAGCAAACCATTTTTCAGTCAGCCTAATCGTTTCTTCCCACGAAATATTTCCGGTAACGGCCAGAACTGCATTATTAGGTGCATAAAAACGGAAAAAGAATTCCTTTACCTCATCCAGCGTGGCATTGGCAATGTGAGAGAGGTCTTTCCCGATAGTAGGCCAGCGATAAGGATGCGTTTGATAAGCCAAAGGACGAAGCAGATGCCCCACATCACCATACGGCTTGTTCAGACAACGTTGCTTGAACTCCTCCATCACCACTGCACGCTGCACCTCAAGACTTTGCTCACTGAATGCCAGTTCCAGCATACGGTCGGACTCCAGCCAGAAGCCGATTTCCACATTCGATTTTGGAACCGTCAGATAGTAATTGGTAATATCATTATTGGTCCATGCATTATTCTCCCCACCTGCCAGTTGCAAAGGAGCGTCATAATCAGGAATATGCACCGAACCTCCAAACATCAGATGCTCAAACAAATGGGCAAAGCCCGTATGCTCGGGATGCTCGTCACGGGCACCTACGTCATAAACAATATTCAAGGCAACCATCTGCGTGCTGGTATCTTCATTGTGCACCAACCGCAGACCGTTGTCAAATATCTTTTTGTTTATCTTCATAAAATAGAATGACAGAATCTATCATCAATCTATCACTGTCACTTTTTTAATAACCACATCCTCTTCAGGACGGTCGTTACGATCAGTCTTGACCTTCTGTATTTTATCAACTATATCCATACCTTCCAGCACTTCACCGAATACGGTATATGCACCGTCCAAATGCGGAGTACCACCCATGGTAGTATAAGCCTTCACCTGCTCGGGAGTAAACTTGAACTCCGGTTCCTTGGCAACCTGAGCCTCTGCCTGCGCAATCAAAGAATCTTGCAAATCCATCAGACCGTCCTGGTCATTATTCTTACGCATCTTGTAGATTTCCTTCATATGCTTCTGGGCCAATGCATTGAAAGCATTGTTCAGGCGCATCTGATTCATCTGCTGTTCCATCCCCAGCAAGGTAGAGTCATTATACACTTTTCCAGTCACAATGTAGAACTGGCAGCCGGATGATGCCTTGTCGGGATTCACCTCATCACCCTGGCGTGCAGCCGACAAAGCACCTTTTTTGTGAAAATACTTCGGATAAACAAATTCGGCAGGAACAGTATAACCTACGTCGCCTGCCCCCAGCATCTTGCCTTTCGGAGCCTTCTTCGATTCCGGGTCACCTGCTTGTATCATAAAGTCCTTGATGACACGGTGGAACAGCGTACCTTCATACGTGCCGTCTTCCACCAGCTTGATAAAGTTATCACGATGTTTCGGGGTTTCATTATACAGTTTCACGGTGATGTCACCCGCACTTGTTTCAATCTTCAGCTTCGTTTCTTTTTCCATATCTTCCTCTTTCTTTTGTCCCGGCTTGCAAGCAGTCAGACTGCAAACCAGTATAGTTAATAATACAATAAGATTTCTTTTCATTTTGTTTTTTATTTAATTTAAGTTTGCAAATATACTAAAATCAGACAAAAGCACTTACCTTTGCCTACATAAAAGAGATAAAAGGCTAAAGCAATGACATCCATATTAATTGTAGAAGATGATATTACTTACGGCATGATGCTAAAAACATGGCTCGGCAAAAAAGGTTTCCAAGTAACCTCTGCCAGCAACATTGCCCGTGCTCAAAAACATATTGAGTCGGAAACCGTAGACTTGATATTGTCTGACCTGCGCCTGCCCGACAAGGATGGCATTGACTTATTGAAATGGCTGGGCGAACACGGCCTGCAAATACCGCTTATCATCATGACAGGATACGCTGACATACAGTCGGCCGTCCAAACCATGAAACTGGGAGCCTGCGATTACATTGCCAAGCCTGTGAACCCGGACGAATTACTGAAAAAAATAGGCGAAGCCTTGAATGCATCATCCTCCGCTTTGAAACAGATGATGCATTCGTCCCGAACAGATGATGCGTTTACCCCAAACAGACCATCCGTTTCACCCAAACAGACGATGCATTCCGACAAGATGAAAAATCAGCCTCTGAAGGGTGCAGAAGGCTCATTGTCCTCCTCCGACTTCCTTGAGGGAGAGAGCGACGCAGCCAAACAACTCTACAATTATGTGAAACTGGTTTCACCTACCAATATGTCTGTACTCATCAATGGTGCCAGCGGAACGGGCAAAGAATACGTAGCTCACCGCATCCACCAGCTCAGCAAGCGTGCCGACCAGCCGTTTGTAGCCATCGATTGCGGTTCTATTCCCAAAGAATTGGCCGCTTCGGAGTTCTTCGGGCACATAAAGGGCGCCTTTACCGGCGCACTGACCGACAAAACGGGCGCTTTCGTCGAAGCCAACGGCGGTACCATCTTCCTGGATGAGATAGGCAATCTGAGCTATGAAGTGCAAATACAGTTGCTGCGTGCTTTGCAAGAGCGCAAGATACGTCCGGTAGGTTCAAACAAAGAGATAAGCGTGGATGTACGTCTGGTATCCGCCACCAACGAAAATCTGGAGCAAGCCATCGAAAAAGGGGCGTTCCGTGAAGATTTATATCACCGTATCAATGAATTCACCCTACGTATGCCGCAACTCAAAGACCGCCGTGAAGACATCCTGCTCTTTGCCAATTTCTTTCTGGACCAGGCCAACCGCGAAATGGACAAGCAACTGACCGGCTTTGATGACAAGGCATCCCGCGCCCTATTGGAATATCCCTGGCCCGGCAATCTACGCCAAATGAAGAATATGGTACGCCGTGCAACCTTGCTGGCACAAGGCAAATTCATTACTATCAACGAACTGAATGAACTGAAAGGACCCGCACCGGGCATCATCGGTATCCCTCTCCGCAATGAGGAGGCAGAGAAGCATCAAATCATCGAAGCCTTGCGGCAGACGGGAAACAACAAGAGCCGCGCTGCACAACTGTTGGGCATTGACCGCAAAACGCTGTACAACAAGTTGAAGCTTTATAACATATCCGACTAAAGGGTGTGGAATTATTCCACACTCCCCTCCACACATTCCACACTTTTCCACACTATGCCACACTTTGCACAGAAACATATATCACTAACTATCAGAACATTATCCAACACACACTCTTTCTGGCACACCATTTGACCTATATTAGACGTAAGCAACAAGCGCTACAACAAGCAAGCACTTAGACTTAACAATAAGATATACCAACCTAAAAGCAAATGAATTATGAAAAAATTAGTATTAGTAGCAGCCCTGTTTATGTTTGTTTGTGGCGGAACGTTCTTGGCTCAAGCTAAGGCTCCGGTAGAACAGCCGAGTAAGACAACAACCTTGTCTAACGACACTGTGGTAACGGATACTTTGCAGAAAGCCGAGAACGTCCAAGACACAGCAAAAGTGGCCCAATAACAGTAAGCACACTACAACAAAAAAGCCGTTTCCTCCTTGTCTATTCTGGGAAACGGCTTTTTTTATTATCAATTGTTAATTAAAACATCACCAATGTCTTTCCGGATAAAGGTCATTCCACCATGCCGGACTATCCTGCAGCCAGCGGGCAAACCAAGCCATAATTGAATTGTGCCACAATTCACGTTTTGCATAATCAAGTACAAAATGGTTTTCACCATCTACGGTAATAAATTCCACCGGCTTACCCAATATCTTCAGCGCATTATACAATTGGATACTTTCACCGATAGGCACGTTTGTATCTACCGTGCCATGCAGCAACAACAGAGGGGTATTAATCTTGTCCGCATTGAACAATGCTCCATGCTTCGTAAACAAATCGGGATTATTCCAAGGATAGCTATCGGCTGCCGCAACAGAGTTATAGGAATATCCCCAATAACCCTCGCCCCAATAGCTCGTTACATTGCTGATGCCAGCATGCGAGGCAGCGGCAGCAAACATATCCGTCTTAGTCTGCAGATACATCGTCATGAATCCTCCATAAGAGGCACCCAGGCATCCGATACGTTTATCGTTGACAAACGGATGGGCTGCACAGAATTTCTTCGTACCTTCAATGATCTCATCGGCCGTACGCTCACCCCATGCATTGACATGGCGTGCAGAGAACTCCTGGCCGTACCCGATGGCACCACTGGGCTGGATAACATAAACCACATAGTCACGTGACGCAAACAACTGTGCACAGTACGGGGAAGTTATACCGCGGGTTGTAGGAGTCGTTCCTCCATAATAGTATACGATAAGCGGATACTTCTTGTTCGGGTCAAAAGACGGCGGCAGACAAACCATTCCCTTTATCTCCGTACCGTCCGAAGCTGTAAAGTTCCACTCTTCCATCTGTCCCAGCTCAATCTTATCGAGGATGGGCTTCATGGGATTGGCAAGCAGGGTAGAAACTTTTTTCTTCGTGTCGTACGTATAAGCTACGCCCGTGCTGGTGTTTCCTCCGCCCACATAGGCAGCCACAACCGGATTGTCATTGGCCAGCGTGAAGGAAGTAATCACATCTTCTTCAAGCGGAAGCATTTCAAAGCCGCCCGTCTTCGGAACATAACGGTAGATATGCCTGCAATCCCCATCAGTCGTATCGAAATAGATACATCCGTCCACACGGTTCCACTGCACGAGAGACACCGTAGGATTGAAATCGCGCGTGATAGCCTGCACTTTCTTTGTAGCCAAATCCATAATGAATGCTTGGGTATCAAAGTCATTGGCTATGGGATGTTCACCGCAATTCTTGCCAATGCCTCCGAAAGCAGACGGACTGCCCGTCACCAGAAGCTGCTTCCCATCCGGAGAGTAAGAAGCACTTCCCAGATAAGCATCCCAGGCGACCAGCGTATCTGCCTGCAAGGTGGCCAAATCAATCTCGAAAAGAGAAGAGAGGGAGAAAGGGCATCGAGTGATGTCCGGCTTGGAAGTGCTGCACAACAGTTTCTTGCCATCCGGGGAAATATCATTCAGATAGACGTTGTGACTACCGTAGGTCAGACGCTCGGAAAGTCCCGTCGCCACATCGTATTTCATGAGATAATAGCGGTCACGAGAATTGGGGATACGGTCGTCCGGATGCAAGAGACGTTTCAACGGGCCACTCACCTTTTCGCCCTCGTCCGTGAGCATATAAATAAGATAGTCTTCTGTAGGAGACCAGCTGAAATATCCTTCGGGAACATTCTTCAGCAGCACTTCCTCACGCATCGTGGCGGGATCGAACACAACCAGGTCATTCTGCTCCTCGCCCATAACCGTATAATAGAGCTTGTTGCTGTTGGGCATCCAGTTCATCTTTTCATTGGCATTGGGCAATATCACCCGGCCGGTCTTTACCTCGGTCAGCTCACAACGGGTCCTGGAACGCTTCACGTCGTAATTGTCCGAATAGCGGGTCAGCAGATACTTGCCGTTGGGCGAAAGAGAAACCCTGCTCGCTCGGGAGCCGAAATTGGTGTTGAACAAAGAGAAACGTCTCTTCATGTCCGGTGCCATCCGGCAGGCTACATCGGCAAAGTCCTTTTCCTTTTCAAATTCGCATTTCAGCATCGGCTGCATCTTGTCGTCCGCGCTTGAAAGCAACTTGATGACAATCTCATAATCCGCTTCGGGGTCCATACGCAAACTGACAGCCGTAGGACGGACCTGCGACAAGCTGTCCTCCGCTGTCTCCTTGACTTGCTTGGATTCACCGTTTACAAACACCTCAAAACGGGCAGGAGAATATACATTCAGCTTGCCCTTCATGAAACGCTCCGCACGCAGATTGGTAGCAAACAGATAGAACAGATTGTCCTTGTCCGCCTTTGCCACAGTTACATATCCAGCCGTATCAGCAACCATACGTTCGTACCGACCTCCGTCGAAGTCGAGACTGACCTTCGTCTTCAGAAGATTGCCGGTAGTAAACTTGTCTCCCTTGAAGTTGATACTATCGCCCTGGAGGGGAGTGCGCACCGTAACGGCCGGACGCACGTTATACTCAGCAACTCTTTCCTGAGCTTGGGCAGCCAATCCCGCAAGGAGCAGCAAACCCGACAAAACTGTGATTTTCTTCATTACTGTAAGATTAAATCGTTTCAAAACCATTCCATAAATTTCCGGGAGGAACGGGCGCCTCCACTTCTATCAGTTCTTTGGACACCGGATGCACAAAACGGATATACCGCGCATGCAGACAGATGCTGCCGTCGGGATTGGAGCGGGGCGAACCATACTTCAAATCTCCCTTGATGGGACAGCCCATCTTTGCCAACTGACAACGTATCTGGTGATGGCGTCCGGTTTTCAAATCTATTTCCAACAGATAATAGTTCTGCGACCGCCCGATGAGCCGGTAATGCAAAATCGCTTTCTTGCTGCCCGGCACCTCCTTGTCGTATGCATAACTCTTGTTCTGTTTCTCATTTCGCACCAGATAGTTCACCAATTCCCCCTCTTCCTCGCGGGGTAAGTTCTTCACTACTGCCCAGTAAGTCTTCTTCACCTCGCTATTCTTGAACATCTCGTTCAGACGCGACAGTGCCTTACTGGTCTTGGCAAAAACAACAAGACCGCTCACGGGGCGGTCCAGCCGGTGGGCGACACCGATAAAGACATTTCCAGGCTTGCTGTACTTCTCTTTCAGGTACTGCTTTACAGTTTCCGAAAGCGGTGTATCACCCGTTTTGTCTCCCTGAACTATCTCGGAAGCGGTCTTGTTGACTATAATGATATGATTGTCTTCGTATACGACAGTCATCGGTTGTTAATGTTTAATGATTAGTGATTAATGATTAATGACTAACACCCAACTTCTCATTAAACATTAATCACTAATCATTAATCATTAAATTACATATTCATCCCACCATCTACCTGAATAACCTGACCGGATACATAAGAAGACATATCAGAAGCCAGGAAAGTAGCGATATTTGCCACGTCTTCGGGTGTGCCGCCACGACGCAAAGGAATCTTCTTGCACCATTCAGCCTTCACCTCTTCAGACAAGGCGTCGGTCATGGCTGTCATGATGAAGCCCGGAGCAATGGCATTGGCACGGATTCCACGAGAACCCAGCTCCTGAGCGATAGACTTGGCCAAAGCAATCATACCGGCTTTGGAAGCAGAATAGTTGGCCTGGCCGGCATTGCCGTGAACACCTACCACAGATGCCATATTGATAATGCTACCCGCCTTCTGGCGCATCATGATGGGTGTGCAGGCATGGATAAAGTTAAATGCCGATTTCAGGTTGACATTGATAACCATATCCCATTGCTGTTCGCTCATACGCATCATCAGACCGTCACGTGTGATACCGGCATTGTTTACCAGAATATCAATACGTCCAAAGTCCTTATGGATTTCTGCCACTACATTGGCAGTGTCTTCAAAGTTTGCTGCATTGGAGGCATAAGCTTTTGCCTTTACTCCCAAAGCTTCCAATTCTTTTGCCGTAGCCTCGGCATTTTCATCAATCACCAAGTCAGTGAATGCAATATTTGCTCCTTCTTGAGCGAACTTCAAAGCGATAGCCTTGCCGATGCCGCGTGCAGCACCTGTCACAATGGCTGTTTTTCCATCTAATAATCCCATATTATTTTAAAATTATTTATAAAATGTATTCTTACTTCTTTCCCAATGCACCAAGTACCAGACGGGTCACGTAAGTATCGCGTACCGCATCGTCCAGATTGGCCCCTATATGGCCGCGGATATAAGGTGTTTCAATACCTTTGACACTGTAATGCACAATCTCGGCAGTCATATCCAAGTCATCTATCTGGAAAACACCCTTCTCCATACCTTCACGCAGAACCTCCTTGAAAAGCTGGGTCTCTGTAGCATCGAAACGTTTGCGCACTTTCTCCACTCTCCAAATATCCCGAAAGAAATTGGCACGAAGAGTACCATTCCGAAAGACAACCTCTTTTACCGCATCCAGATGAGTGTAAATCATTTCCATCAGTTTCTCGTCCGGCTGAATATCTTTCTCTACCACGTGCTTCATCATATCCGAAAGAATATCCAGCTCCGACTCAACAACAGCCAAGTAGATATCTTCCTTGCTCTTAAAATAGGTATAGAGCGTTCTCCTACCTTTCTTTGAAGCGAGGGCAATATCATTCATCGTGGTATTTTCAACACCCATCTTTGCAAACAGCTGACGGGCAACGTCCACTAATTTAGCTTTTGTCTTCGATACGGTCATAGATTAATTGCACATTGCTTTATTATTTGAGCAAAAGTAAGACATTTCCGCATATCTTACAAGAAAACATTCATTTTATTAATGAACAGCCCTAAAAAGGAAGAAAAAAAGTAGGCTTATTATCGTTCTATTTATCAACATATTACTCATTAAAATCCACTTAACCTCAAAAATATCATGCATTTTATTTGCATATTAAATAAAAAGCCGTACCTTTGCACCCACAAAACAATAACATCGCGGAGTGGAGCAGTTGGTAGCTCGTTGGGCTCATAACCCAAAGGTCATTCGTTCGAGTCGGATCTCCGCAACTACAATGAGGATAAAAGGTTTAAAGGCCTTTATCCTCATTTTTTTAATTCCCATCAAGGACAGAAAAAAATGTTTGCGCAAATAATGTTTGTGCAAATTGCTTCCACACTTCCACCTCCTCTCCACATCCCTTTATTCATCGGTATTAAAGATGCGGTGGAAGCAACTCAAAAGTGTGGAAGCAAAATTTGCTTCCACACCGTTTCACAAACAGAAATACTGACACACAAGAAGCTAACATGGAGTAACACAAGTTATTAATTTCTTGTATCACATCTTATTTATATCGTACCTGCACGAAATCAATATCCTGCAAACACGGTATTAATTCCATCTCCTCCCCCTTCAAATGCAATCAGAACAAATGCGTACAGCCACACAAAGCCAAGACTTCAATACTGTTTTCCTCTGTGCTTTATTCAGAGAATGAAGGTATTTATTACGTCGGACATAAGGAATCAACAGTATGCAACGGCCATGATGCAATCGCCTAACGGCCATCAACAACCCGCTTAACAGCCGTCAGCAGATCGCCGCACGACCATTAGGCGCTGATAAGGCAATGAGTAAAAGGGAACACTCCCCTATACACAAACAAACAAAGCCCTATATACAACGGATTGAAAGCAGCGGTCTTCCTTAGAATATCCTGATGAAAAGCAATCCCAGCCCGATGGCAACGCCAGTCGAAACAAGTCCGGGAAGCATGAACGAGTGGTTCAGCACATACTTGCCGATACGGGTAGTTCCGGTACGGTCGAAATTAATGGCTGCTACTACGGTGGGATAGTTGGGAATAAAGAAGTAACCGTTTACGGCCGGGAACAGAGCAACCAGTATCATAGGCGAAATGCTCAAAGCGATGCCCAAAGGCATCAGTGCGCGCACAGTGGCGGCCTGGCTATAAAGCAGAATCGACATGGCAAACAAGGCTATCCCGAACAGCCACGGCATTTGCCTCACCACTCCCTCGATGGACTGGGTCAACTGAAGCATGTTTCCCTGAAGAAAAGTATCTCCCATCCAGGCAATGCCGAATATGGCAATCACCGCCTGCATGCCTGCCGGGAAGACGGAGCCTTGCGTTGCCTTCATGCCGTCGGTGCGAGTCAGCAGCAAGATGAGGGCGGCGGCAGAGAGCATCACGATTTCGATAATGGCGGACATGCCGAGTCTCACCGTCTCGCCGTCTATCACGAAGGCAGGACGCAAACTGTCGAACGAACCAAAGAACACAATAAAAGCAGTGGCAAGGATAAAGATAAGCACGGACAAGACGGCATGCCGTTTATTGTGTATATCCTTTATCTCCACCTTCTTGACATCAAGATAGCCTTCGGTCAACCTCTTTCTGTACTCCGGGTCGTCTGCCAGCTCCTTGCCCACCTTCATGGAGAACAAGGCGCCCACAAATACCCCGATAATGGTAGCAGGAATCGTTATTTTCAGAATATCGAACAAGGTGACATCAAATCCCGCCAGCAACCCAAGCAGTGCGACGGTGGCAGCCGAAATGGGACTTGCCGTAATAGCCTGCTGCGAAGCAATCACCGCAATGCCCAGTGGCCTCTCGGGACGAATCTTGGTCTCCGTGGCAACCTCGGCAATCACGGGAAGCACCGAATATGCCACATGTCCCGTGCCGGCAACAAAAGTAAACAAATAGGTCACAATAGGGCTCAAGATGGTGACCTGCGAAGGATTCTTCCGCAACAACCGTTCCGCCAGCTTTACCATATAGTCCAGTCCGCCAGCCGCCTGCATGCAGGATGCGGCAGAAATGACGGCGGCTATCATCAACATAACGTCAATGGGAGGTGATGTAGGCTGCAATCCGAAACCAAACGTCAGAATTGCCAGACCTATCCCTCCCATTACACCTAGTCCAATGCCGCCCAAGCGGGCGCCTATAATGATAGCTACCAATACGAATGCCAATTGCAAGGCCATATACTCTACACTTTTTGATTCATGTGCAAAGATAAGTCATTTCGTATTATGGCTACTCACCTACTTCTATTTTAACTGCTTGTTTTAACTCCACACTCAAAGAGGCATCATCCTTTAACGGTGTCCAGAACACCCGGCGGCATTCATTCTTCTGCAAAAGACAACGATGATAGCGACTGCCGGACAGATGCTCCGTATCGATATGGAAGAAACCGGTATTGACATCCCAGTCGGCTATCTCGTCCAGATTCAGATAAAGGTTGCGCACTGTGCCGCTGTTGAGATGCAAGCTCTGCGCCTGCGCCGCAAGCGCAGTGACATGGCAATCTTCCAGCCGGGCAAGGTATCGCGTGCGGAAAGAGAGCGTATCGCAACGGAGTCCGTAGAAATTGGCTTCCATATCTTCCACATCTACCACAACCGCTTGTACCTCCGCAGGCAACCGCAATTCCATCCCTTCTGAACGAACCCTTATCCAAATGTCATTCTGAAGATACTGTTCCAGCTTATCCTCCGGAAAGTCAAAGGTGACGAGCAGGGTATCGCCAACGGAAGTCATCGACATAAAAGCCTCCATATCCCCTGCATAGGAGAAACTGCCCTGCTGCAAAGAGTCTCCGGCAGTTACCTCCAACGGCACTTCCCCGAACGAGAACATACGCTCTGCCTCCACAATACCTTCTTTTTTCTGTTTCCACACCACCGGAGGCTGTGTCAGCTTCAACACCCTGCACGAGGGCAGCTGCACCGTTTTCCGTTCTCCGCCGATTTCCATAAAATTATCTTTCTGAGTGACATTGCGGTCCACCACATAGAACATGAGTCCGCATACCATTGCCACACCGGTAACCAGCATTCCTATCATTATATAAGTCGTTCGTTTCATAACTGTCTTCTTTTATTTTTGTTTCTTGATAAACTCCTGATACATCCCGGACAACTCCTCGGCAGAGATGCCCAGCGTGAAAATCTGCTTGAAGAAATAATCCACTTCCTCCTTCAGAAAATACTCTTTCCTCAACGAAAGAATCAGCTTACGTGCACCTACCGACACAAAATAGCCGATACCCCGCTTGTTGTAAATCACTCCTTGCGTCTGCAAGTAGTCGTACGAACGCATCACCGTATTGGCGTTGACCTCTACCACAGCCGCATATTCCCGTACCGAAGGAATACGTTCTTCCTCCTGATATTGCCCGAGAAGTACCTCGTCGCAAATGCGGTCTGCTATTTGCAGGTAGATGGCTTTACTTTCCTTAAAGTTCATAGTTACCAGCGATTAATGATTTCGGACTCCTTGAAACGGAAATAGGCAAGCACCCAGTTGAAAAGGGCGAAAAACGAAGTTATAAAAATCAGCCAGCCGCCCGATGCCTCCCTGTCAATATAGGGCTCAGTCATGAAGAAGTTATTAGGCAGAATGGCCTTCAGGCACAATACAGCTATCAGGATATATGAAACGAAGATGCAGACACCGGCCGCAAAAGTCTTGATAAGTGCATTTTTGGGCCAGACCGTACTACCCAGCAGGAAGAAAGACTGTAGGAAAAAGTAGCAGCTCAGGAATATCCCCACCACAGCCGGTCCGCTTCCTATCGTCTCATAGAAACAGTTCGTGTTACAGCAGAATTCCCACAACGGAAAGGAGTGAACGACATGCAGCTCCGGGTAGGCCAGAAGATAGAAGACGACTCTTGTCAAGTCCGCCAGCTTGAAAGCTATCAGAAAGACCAAGATAAAGCCGCAGGTAGCCACCAGCCAGCGGGCAAAGAATTTCTCGAACATGGTGGCAGGTGTCATGAGCACAACGGTACGACTCGTCTTGCTTTTCATCCTTTCCATGGTAAACGAGGCGCTAATGCATCCCCAAATGACAAGTCCCCAAAGAAAGAATCTGGACTCAAACTCCCAGATAGGGTCCATGCCCACAGCTCCCGCTTCCAGATTGTGATACTGATAGTATCCATTCCAGACAAAGACTATGGCCAACATTCCGTAGACCATCACCGAGCGGAGTATATAGGTCTTCCAATTCTCCACCATCTCTTTGCGGCATACGTTCACAAAGCGATGCAAACTAAAAAAGGTATCGCGTATCATTATTCATTTGTTTTAGTGTGAAACATTTCCGCTATCTTCCCAGGCTCTGCAAGTACGGCGCCAAACAGCAGTTCAAGATTAATCTCCGATTCCTCACCTTCCGTATTGGGCAGCATCAAGAAATTGCCTTGTACGGAGGGAAGCGTGTACAAGGCAGTCGCAGCCAACTCCCGGTCGTCACTCTCCAAGAAGAACAGCTTACTGCAAATGCTGGCAGTGGATTCGTCCAGCAATACGCGGCTGTTGTCCATAATCAGCACATGGTCCAGTACTTTGTCAATGTCACGCACCTGATGGGTGGAAATGACAATCGTCTTGTCGTCCGACATACCCGAAGCCAGAAATTTGCGGAACTGGCTCTTTCCCGGAATATCCAGTCCATTGGTAGGCTCATCCATCAGCAGCAGGGAAGTATTGGTGGCCAGCGCAAAACTCATGAAGATTTTCTTTTTCTGCCCCATGGACAAGGCTCCCAAATCAGCATCCATATCCATCTCGAAGAAATGTAGGTACTTCACCATGTCTTCCTTGCTGAAACGGGGATAGAACTTACTGTTCAGTTCAATATAGCTGACCAAGGAAATAGGAGGCAGCTCGAACTCCTCGGGTACCAGAAACATGTCCTGCAACGTGACGGGCAACCGGCGGCGCATGTCGGTATCATGATACATCACTCTCCCACGTTTGGGAGCCAACAAACCGCTCATCAGATAGAGCAACGTAGACTTGCCGGCTCCGTTCTTACCCAACAGACCGTAAACCCGGCCGGCTTCCAGCGAAAGTGAAAAATCGCTCAGGACTTCTTTCCGCCCCTTGCGATAACTAAATGAAATGTTTTCTACTTGTAACATACGCTTGAATGAATTAAATATCTTATTGTTTATGTGTATTAGTATAATAGTACACCGCAAAAGTAGACATTCTTTTCAATACGACAAGCGTTTCAAGAAAAAAAATGCTCAGAAAAAGGAACAATTCTATTCTTTGGTTCGAAATTAGCCTCACACGCAAGAAGATTAGGACACTTCTGTATCCATTTAGGACTCTATATTTCCTGCCACTTGCTTTACATTTGCAAAGGAGCTAAAGACATGAATATGAAAAACGAAGAAAAGATTTACCAACTTAACACATACAATATAGCAGAATATACAAGTACGGACTATACCGACAACGATATTGCTATACTTGGAGATTTCAAGAACTTGCTTTTCAACAAGTATTTCAAGTTGAATGCAAACATCTATGTGGTCTGTGTAAAAGGAAGACTGCAGATAAACATCAATACCCAAAAATATGCTATCTACCCCGGTGAGATGCTGATTTGTATGCCCAATATGATTCTGAGCAATTGCACAACCAGTTCCGACTTCAAGGGCGCCATGTTCTGTCTGTCGACCCAGATTACACAGAAGTACCTTCATAAAAGTAGTGACATATGGAACAAGGCTTTCTATATCAGCCAGAATCCGGTAGTACGCATTGACAAGGACAGAGTGCAACTGTTCGATTTATACTATAAGGTGATACGTGCCCGAATGAAACAAGCGGAGCAGCCCTACTACAAAGAAGTCATCAGGTCGCTGATACGCACCATGCTGTATGAGCTGCTGGCAGATTTAAACCAGTTGAGCACCCCTCCCGAAAGCCAAATGGTGAAGCGGAGCAACATTCTATTCAAGAGATTCCTCGACCTGCTGGCCTGCACCGAGGTGAAAAAACGTTCTATTTCCTATTATGCG
The DNA here is from genome assembly GCF_003602735.1 of Bacteroides sp. AF39-16AC. Lineage (NCBI taxonomy): Bacteria > Pseudomonadati > Bacteroidota > Bacteroidia > Bacteroidales > Bacteroidaceae > Bacteroides > Bacteroides sp. AF39-16AC. The sequence continues at coordinate 50,799 of NZ_QTLN01000027.1, forward strand.
GGTAAGCTGTGTGTTACTCCCAAATATCTTTCCACCGTCTGCAAAAAGGTCAGCGGAAAGACAGCCTTCGAGTGGATAAACGATTATGTGGTCGAAGACATCAAATATTTTCTGAAGTATTCCAATAAGTCTATCAAGGAGATTTCCGAGCATCAGGATTTCCCCAACATCTCCTTTTTCGGGAAGTATGTGAAGACACACTTAGGCACTTCACCCACGGACTACCGCAAGCAATCACTGCCTCCAAGGGGGACCCTGCAACAAAAAAGGAGGAGCTAAGAATCACTCTCCACTCCTCCCGACACGACAAACAACTAAAATTATTGCTATTTGATGCCGTCCAATGCCTTGTTTGCTGTGGCATTGGTGGGGTCGATAGCCAGAATTTTATTCCAGTACTCTTTCGAAGTAGCATAGTCACTCTTCAACAGATAGTAGTAGCCCAGATAACTGTAACACTCTATCAATGCAGAGTTGTACCTCGGTTCGTTTTTGGCAAGCAGTACGTCCACCACCTTCTCGTAATAAGGTTTCGCCAATCCCTCTGTAGTTTCGGGGTCCATGGCAGAGTGTGTGCGGGCGCGCCACATATCTCCCAAATAACTGTCGGGAGCTTGTTCGGCAACAAGTGCGAACACAGAGTCGGCAGCCTGCAATGCCGCCATGCGGTCGGCAGACTGAACGGAGAGAGTGTCCGAGGACGTACCCTCTCCGTAGTACAGACGCCCTAACTGGAATAAGTTTTCGGACGTCTTTTTATCTTGTGCCAGCGAGTCATAGTACTTTTTATAAGCAGCAATGGCTTGGGTATAGTCGTTTTTCAATTCATAAGCATCGGCAATCTCACGCCACAAATCCACCTGACTCTCATCCTTCTCCAATGCCTTACCATATTCCTCAATGGCCTGGTCATATTTCTTCAGAGCACTCAACAGAGCACCGTGATAGCGGTAATCCAAGCATGAATAATCGGCATTATCCGAAGCATTGAAGAAAGCATCGGCAGCCTTCTCTGCCTCGTCATAACGCTTGAGGTCGACATTGTTGTACATCACAAGCCGGTTGAATGCGGCATGGCGGGCATTCTTCTGCAAACCTTTCTGCGCCACCGCCAAGGATTTCTCGAAGTCGTGGTTCAGGAATAGTGCAAAAGCATATTTAAGGATGTCATCTTCCGTAGCCACGGGAGTATCGATGAACTTGGCATAGGTGTCGGCAGCCTTGCCAAAACGGTTGGTGGCGTAATACACTTCCGCCAGCTCCTTGTCTGCTTCCAGGCAATCCGGAGCTATGGCCTTCAGCTGGTTCAGCTTCTCTATGGCCTGCGAAGGACTGGCAGACTTGTATGCCTGCGCATATTTCAGATACGCATCCTTATAATTCGAATCAAAATAGATGGCTTGCTCATAAAGCTGGCATGCCTTTCCGATATCTTTCCGGGCAAAAGCGATGTCACCCTCGAGTACAGAAACTGCCGGAGCCTTGTTGTCGGCCTTTCTTGCCATCTCCAGATAGGTTTCCGCCTCTTTCAGCTGTCCTACATCCAGATAGGCACGGGCCACGGAAGTCACAAGCTCCACATTTTTCTTGTTCTTGCCCTTCAGCAGTTCTCCGGCTGCGTCGGAAGCCTGCTCCGGATTCGTCTTTATCAGACTTTTTACTTTATCCACCCCCGCCTGCCATTCGGGCACCGGCGTTTGTGCGGCGAGCGTACCTGCAAACAGCATCGCTCCCAAACAAAATACAAATCTACGTTTCATGTTAGCATTCATTTTAGTTATTCATCCTTGACGTTCACCACGCGCACCGGTTGGGTGGCGGGGACCAATCCCGACTTCAATATAATCCGCTGTCCCCGGTCGGAAGCGAGGAAAGAGGCAAATCCCCACGGAAGTGCGCTCCGCGGATCATTCAACAAGGCATAGATGCTGCGTGCCAACGGATAATCACCGTAATACAAATACGCCTGATAGGGTTTGTAACTGTTGTCCGGCATGGCCTTGTCAGCAGCACTGACGGACATCAGCCGCACCTCTTTACTGAAAGAGAGCCCCGTACTGTCATTCCGGTCGCTCAGCCAGTTCACGCCGATAATACCGATGGCATCAGGCGTGCGGGCCACGTAGTCAATCACCTCCCTATTGGTTTTCAACGCTTTCAACTGACTGGAAAGCGGTACACCCTTACAGATGGAATCGACAGCAAAACGTACGGTACTGGAGTTCTTGTTGTCAAACACAAGACTGATATCCCCCAGACGGGAAGCCGGATAGATATCTTTCCACTGCTTCGCATCACCCGTCAGGATGCGGCGGATGTCCTTCACACTAATCAATGAATCCGGATTGCCAAGATGGGTTATCAATGCCAGCCCGTCCGTAGCAATCTTTATCTCCTGCGGAAAAAACTTCCGGCTATTGAAGGAATTCATCTCTTCGGGAGTCAGTCTGCGACTGGTTATTGCCAACCGCAGACTGTCCTTGAGCAAGAGGTTGACGGCATCGACTTCCGTCACATAACGGGGCACAATTCCTGCCAAGGGGAACAGTCCTTCGAACACGTCAATTTCTTCCTGCACAATAGGCTGGAAACTTTCGTCCGCAGCAATTGCAATCACACCGGAGGTATACGTATCCGTTTGTCCGTCCTTGGGCTTGCTTTGGCAGGCAGACAGCAGAGTCAGCAGCACCAGCAAGCCTGAAAGCTGAAGTTGTTTCACCGTTTTCATAACACACACACTTATTGTAATCTAAACATCACCGGTATCGTATATTTCACCGATACGGCCTTACCATTCTGCTTGCCGGGAATCCATTTGGGCATGGACATAATCACACGGACAGCTTCTTTATCCAGATAGGGGTCTACACCTCTCAGCACTTTCACATCACGCACCTTGCCGTCGGCACCTACCACAAACTGGCAGGTTACACGCCCTTGCGTACCGTTTTCCTGGGCAATGGTCGGATACTTCATATTCTTGCTGATGAACTGCATCATCTCGGCCTGACCACCGGGGAACTGGGGCATCTGCTCTACCATATCGAAAACCTTTTCAGGTTCCGGTTCGGCCTGCGTCACCACTTGTTTCAAGTCGGCGATGTCCTTGCCGTGTTCCTCGTCATTACCTTTCACGTCGGCAATGGAGATGGCAACTTTCGTTTCCGTCAGTTCTGTCTGGCTTTTTATTTCATCCTCGTCCCTCACTTCCTCATCCTTTTTGATGACGGGAGCGGTAAACTTAATGGAGCTTTTCAATGCAGGCGGCGGTGGGGCCACGGGCTCTATCCGCTTCATCTCTTCCTGCTTCACTTCCGGTTCTTCCAGCTGCGAAAGGGTAGTCACTTCGGTCATCACCTCTTTCTGTTTGGGGGTAGCCATCTTTATCAGCGTAGGGATACTGAAACCTATCAATGCAATTACAATTACCAGTATCACGGCAATGTTGTGCCGTCTGGGAGAGGTCTCACGCATCTTATAGGCTCCATATGCTTTGTTCTTACCACTGAACACGAGGTCACACCATGCTTGGGAGCTTAAATCTACTTTAGCCATATTCTTTCCTTTCTTTGGGTGTTACACATCATTCAGCAATGTTCTGGGACAATTCGCCCTTGCTTTCGTAGTTCTTCATCAAGAACTCGTCGGCTTCGGCAATATCCGTTATCACATACTTACCTATATTACATATCTGCATTTCATCGAGAGCATCAATCAGATTCTTGTACGAAGACTTATCGGTAGCCTTGATGATGACTGTCGGCGTATCCTTTCCGCTTTTTATCTCGGAAAGCTGTTTCCGGTAGTCATCCTCTGATATCTTAAGATCCAGTTTCTGCTGCTTCAGTCTGTTCACCTCGTTCACAGCAACTCTATTACGTTGCAGAAGCATTGCCCGCAGACCATCCGCCTGATAGGTAGTTTCCTTCAGTGAAGTATAGTCCTTGTAGTTAGGTTCCCCTTCGTAATAATACAACTTGTTGTCATCCCCCAGCAACAGCGTGATGGCTTGGGAAGCCTTGACTTTGGTCTGCTGCTCCTCGGTGATGGTCTTGTCATTGCTCGGCATGCTTATCTCCATGGTCTGAGGTTTGCTCAGTGAGGTACAAAGCATAAAGAAGGTAATCAGCAACATGTTCATGTCCACCATAGGTGTAAAGTCCACCCTGACAGTCATTTTCTTCTGCTTGCTTTTTCCACCTTTCTTGTTGCCGCTTTCTTGTATTTCAGCCATAATGTTTCCTTTCTTGTTCTACTTGTAACTCGTAGCTTGTCACTCCTCACTTGTGGTCTTCAGAGAAGTAATCAGGTTGTACCGGTTCTCTCTGAGGTCCTGAAGTGAGTTCATCACATTTTTTATTACGGAATAAGGAGTATTGGCATCTGCCTTGATGGCAATGCGCAAATCACTGTTCACTGCACGGGCGTTGCGTACCCAGGCCTTGAACTGATTGTCAATACTGTCTGTCGGTATCCCCTCATTCTTCAATACAGCATCTTGCTGGTCTTGCGGCAAGTCGAGGTATTTCTTCATACTCTTCATCGGCACACCAAAGGTAGACGCCAGCATGAATTTTTTAGTTTCCTCCGGAGTGAAAGTCACTCCATACTCCTGCCCCATAGCTTCCAGCACTTCGCGCAAGTCGGACTGCTTGTCCAGACTCATAAATACTTTTCCGCTCGGATCGACCAATATCTGGAGTACATTTGTCTCCGGAATCTTAATCTCGGATACAGAGGCGGGAGTCGTTACTTGTACCGGCTCTTTCTTCACGAACGTAGAAGTCAGCATGAAGAAGGTCAGCAGCAGTACAGTTACGTCACTCATCGCCGTCATATCGATGAACGTACTTTTCTTTTTTATTTTCGCTCTGCCCATAATCGTTTCATTGAAAATTAAAATTGAGAATTCATTCGTTGAATAGATAATAGAAGCCTACGTCACAGCGCAGCTCCAACTATCAGCAGTCAACTATTTATGGGTAGCTGCAAAAGTCTGCACGATGGAGAAACCAACCTCATCGAGGCTGTAAGTCAACTTGTCAATCTTGTTTGTATAATAGTTGTAGGAGATAACGGCCAATGCACCGGTCAAGATACCGAAGGCAGTATTAATCAAAGCCTCAGAAATACCTTGCGACAGAGCCATGGAGTCGGCTGAACCTCCGGCTGCAAGGGCGGCAAATGAACGGATCATACCGATAACTGTACCGAGCAATCCCATCAATGTACCTAAAGTCGTGATGGTACCAATAATAGGAAGATTCTGCTCCATCATCGGCAGTTCCAGCGCAGTGGCTTCTTCCAATTCCTTCTGGATGGCAAGCAGTTTCTGGTCTTTGGACAGCTCTGTGTCATTCTCCATCTCGGCATACTTCTTCAAAGTGGCATTTACCACATTGGCTACAGAACCACGTTGTGAATCGCAGATTTGTTGTGCCTTCTTCATATCACCTTCAGCCAAGGCTGCTTTGATGTTAGCTACGAATTTCACCAATGACCCCTTACCAAAGGCAGCGCCAATGGCAATATAACGTTCAATACTCAGTGCGATGACAGTCAGCAAAAGCGTTTGAATTACAGGAACAATGAATCCACCTTTATAGATGGTACCGAGGAAGTTACCCGGCAACGGATGGTTGTTCGGGTCGTTGTTCATAAAGTTGGAGGGATTTCCCAACACAAAGTGAAAAATAAGCACGGCGATGATAAAACAGATTACGATTACCCAACCGGCGGATCTGATGCCTTTAAAAGAGGCTGCTTTTTTTTGAGTAGTTTCCATGATGAAAAGTTTAATTGTTGGTATTTAAATAGAGTTTTGAAAATAAAGCATAGGGATACGACTTCCCGCTTACGAACCGACAGGGCGTAATCATCCTTGCAACCTTAACTAACATATATGTACACTAAAGGTCACCTGCCTTCAGTCTCTTCAAGACAATAAGGAGAAAAAGGGGGAAATCAATAAGAAGAAAAGTTGGCTAAATCAAAATCCGCCGAAGCGTATAAATATAGTAATCACTGCCCGTCAATGCATAGTACGGGTCTTTATCTGAGTAGTATAATTTAGAGCGGCCTTGCACGAGTAGATTCTCGTGGTTGGATAACATCAAAAGAATGTTTCTGAGGAAAAGATTGTCTTCAATCACCCTGCGCAAACGCTGTTGATGAGAAGAGTAAGTTTCGGAAACCGGTTTGTTTCCCAGTTCGACATCCGTAGTCCATGCGAACTTGGTATTCGTGAACAATGAATTCTTCTTGTCAATACTATTGTCGGAAGTAGAAGAACATGAAGATAAAGAAGCGGAAACTTCAGCAGTTCCGGCCATTCTGTCATCCACCTGCACCAGGTCAATGGCTTTACCGCTAATGCTGCAAGTCAACATCAGTAGCATGCATATCCAGAATGTCTTTACAGTTGTTTTCATGTCGTCTAATGATTCTACAATAAATAACAGATGTCTCTCTTATTTGTTTTACAGCTATGTTACTTTCTTTTGTAAAAAGATTAAATTGTTCACTGATTAAAGGATTTACTATACCTTTTAATACTCTGTAAAGGTACGAAGAATATATGAAATACGAAAGTGGGAATAGGATATAAAATACTGATTTTAAACGTTTTTAATCATTCATTTAGCACCTTAATTCGGGAATTAATCTGATGAATATACGATGAATAATTATATATAATAAGGTATAGTGATTAGCGGTAGAAACGGAATGTTAGAGGAGAGGTATATAAAACGAACAAAGCCTCCGTATCCTTATCAGACACGGAGGCTTCTTCTG
>NZ_QTLN01000028.1:0-9979 GCF_003602735.1 Bacteroides sp. AF39-16AC
ATCAGCCAGAGCGGCACGGTAGAAGAGACGAGCCATTACTATCCTTTCGGCGGGGTATTTGCAAGTGCAGGCAATGTTCAGCCTTACAAGTACAACGGTAAGGAGCTTGATACGAAGAAGGGTTTGAATTGGTATGATTATGGGGCGAGGCATTATGATGCGGTGTTGGGAAGGTTTATAACGGTTGATGCTTTATATGACAAACATTTTAAAGTATCTCCTTATGTCTATTGTGGAAATGAGCCTGTCGGTCGCATTGATCCGGATGGAAATGATTGGCGCGTGCAAACCCATTATAATCGTGAAACGGATAAGATAGAATATAAAATTACGGTAAGAGCGGCTTTGATAAATAATTCTAATAATAAGGAGCTTGATATAAAGACTTTGGCTGGACAAATAGTAGAGCAAGTGAATGCCGCATATACGATTTCAGGTGATGACTTTGTTTCGACTATGGATATGCAATTGAGAACTGTCAACTCGGTGGATGATATAAAGGACACTGAACACGTTTTGCAGATTGTTGATCAAGATATGTTGACAAAAACGGATAAAAGTGTAGTTATGGCTGAGACTTATAAAAATAGTCTGGATGTGAAAATAGGAACGAAAGCGGTTTCTAATATGTTGAACAATGATGATAACCGGACTTTTGCTCACGAACTTGGTCATTCAGGAGGATTGGGGCATACAATGAATGTGGAAAACTTGATGACACAGAAAAAAGTTATTCAAGATTTTGATGGAGATTATCTTAAAGCAACTCAGTTAAACCGTTCTCAGATACAAACAGTCCGAGATAATTATATCCATAACAAGTTGAATAGGCATATTCCTAACTGGAGGCAAAAACTTAAAAGAAGGCAGTAATATGAAGACACGTATATTTATTTTTATAATCATACTTGCCATGCTGGTGGCGTGCATTGGTCATTTGGACTCAGAGAATGATTTCATGATTCGAGTAGGTACTGGTTTTAAGGAGCGTACCGGTAAAGATTATATCCAATGTTGGGTGAATGACAGCCTTGTTTTTAATGGACTGTATGTGAACAAGACGGATGACCAAATATTGGACTACCATGAAGATTGGCTTGGAATGGAAATCACCCGTTTCGATAAAAGCGGATATGATAGTTTAAAAATAAAGATACGTGTCACATCTCTGGATACGGTATTATATTGTGGAAAAAGGGTCATAGATAGTACGTTCCGATACCGGATTGATAATATTCCCAATATTGTAATTTCATGTAGCTCCAACGGTGGTATTTTGTTGTGGGATACTTTACGTACACCTGATTATTTTTGGCTCGAATATTGATATATTAAGAATCTCTGATTCTATAATCTAAACAATTCCCTGCTTATGTTGGATGTAAGCAGGGAATTTCATATAGGAGCATGCTGACTTGGAGCGGTACGCTTTCCGTTACCGGTACGACGTGACATCCACGGTCTATACCTTTACGGACAAGCCTGCCACGGTGACGCATACGCACACGGCAAGCGGGAAGGACAGCCGGACGGAAGCATACACTTACAGCTATGACCATGCGGACAGGCTCTCCAAGGTGGAGCATACATTGGGAGGGGCGAAGGTGACGCTTGCTGCCTATGCTTATGATAACCTTGGTCGTCTGCAATCGAAGTCGCTGCACGGCTCCGACGCGGACAGGCAGGCTTACGCCTATAATGTACGCGGCTGGCTGACGGGCATCAGCGGAACGAAGTTCACGCAGAATCTGTATTATAACACCGGCAACGGGCCTGCCAAGTATAACGGCAGCATCAGCAGCATGACGTGGAAGGCAGGAACGGCAAGCACCGTCCGCGGCTACAAGTCCACTTATGACGGACTGGACCGTCTGCTGAATGCTACTTATGGCGAGACAGCAGGCATCAGCACGAACGCCAACCGCTTTTCGGAGAACGTTACGGGGTATGACAAGAACGGCAATATCAAGGGATTGCAGCGTTATGGCCAGACTGGTGCCAGTGCCTACGGCCTGCTTGATAATCTGACTTTCACCCTGAACGGCAATCAGTTGAGCCGTGTGGAGGATGCCGTGAGTACCGCGGCATACGGTACAAACACTGCCTTTGTGAACGGTGCAAGCGCTGCAGGGGAGTATGCCTACGATGTCAATGGTAATTTAACGAAAGATTTGAATAAGGGAATTACCGATATTCAATATAATGTATTAAATTTGCCGAGTACGGTATCGTTCAGTGATGGTAGCACGATTACCTATACTTATGGTGCTGACGGCACGAAACTGAGAACAGTCCATAAGATAGGTAGTACAACCACAACGACTGACTATTGCGGTAATGTGATCTATGAAAACGGTACTCAGAAGTTGTTACTCACAGAAGAGGGTTACATCAACCTGACCGGTACCCAGCAGTATCATTACTACTTGAAAGATCATCAGGGTAACAACCGTGTAGTGATCAACCAGTCTGGTACTGTGGAGGAAACGAACCATTACTACCCTTTCGGTGGTGTGTTTGGCACTACAGGCAATACCCAGCCTTACAAGTATAACGGTAAGGAGCTTGATACGAAGCAGGGTTTGAACTGGTATGATTATGGGGCGAGACATTATGATGCTGCGTTGGGAAGGTTTACGACGAATGACCCGTTGGCAGAGAAATATTATTCGATGAGTCCGTATACTTATTCTTATTGTGCCGATAATCCGGTAAAGTTCATAGACCCAAATGGTATGGAATATGCTCCTGGTGATCTGTTTAAGACTAAAAGAGCAGCAGCTAAAGATTGGGGTATGTATTATAATGGTGCATCTATTATACGTAAACGTGAAATGGGCTCTTCTATTTATGAAGTTAAGCAAAAGGGAAAGCTAAAGGGATATTCTTATAGTGCAGCCAATGAAGGAGAGCACAGCGTATCTATAAGCTTACCTCCTAACGGTGAGAGATTTGTAGGATCGATTCATTCGCATGGAGACGCGGACGCAGAGCATATAAATAATAAATTCTCAAAAGCTGATATAAAATATATTGAGAAAACAAAAGAAAATGGTTATTTGGCTACGCCGAGTGGCGATTTGTTAGAATATAATCCTTATAGTAAGAAAACATCAATAGTGACTAGTGATCTTCCTAGTGATCCCAAAGATCCTAAACGAAAGAATAATATTAATCCGAAAGATATTCCTGCTGAAAAGGGTAAACAAAGAATGAAAGAATTGCTACAAAAGCCAGATTTAAACATTCCTGTTAGCCAGAGAGAACATATTCATTGGGTATTTTAAAAAGATAGCAATATGTATAGGACTTATTTTTTTGCTTTAATGCTATTTGCGATGTCATGTACAAACAGTACATCGAAGGTCGGAGAAGATCAACAATCATCTCAACAGATTGAGTATGTAATGAATGATAGTCTCTCAACAGATTTTTATACTGATATGAAAAGCTATGTTCCTGCAGAGGGATTTATACCTACAGCGGATATTGCAGTAAAGATAGCGGAATGCGTACTATTGGAAATTTATGGAAAGGAAAGTATAGAGAAAGAAAAACCTTTTTCTGTTAACTTGGTAAATGGAATATGGGTAATAGAAGGGCATATTCCTAATGGAAATGATAGTGCGCTGACTTTCTGTGGACAATCTTATGTGGAAATAAGAAAAAGTAATGGTGAGATTATAAAGCTTTTGCATACTAAATAAAAAATATTACTCTAATATAAGTTGCCTTTTTTCAATGAGATTTATTTAATTACTATCCTAACATCAGATATGCTATATCTTGTATGTTAGGATAGTTTTTTAGGTCTATCAAATGATGTAGGTCATGCAGGACTACATCCGTACTCTCCGGATGCTTAACAGCACGGGCACTTCCTATCTGGATAACATTTCCTATATGTATTATTTGTACGACAGTCTGGGACGGCTGACCCTGCAGGGGGAGTATACGGGTAAGAATCCTTCTTCCAGTCCTACCGTGCTTGTGCAGAGCTACTATGACGGTTACGGCTTTGTGGGTGGTACCGGACTTCCTACGGGCCAGTTCACCAAAGATACTTCCGGCTACGGCAGGGGTTCTCTTACCGGCAGTGCCGTTACGGTTTTTGGCAGTAGCACTAAGATCTATAAGGCTTTCTATTATGACATCAAAGGGCGCATGACGAAAAGTGTGCAGAACAACTTGCTCAGTGGCTACGACATCACAAGTACGGTTTATACTTTCTCCGACAAGCCGTCTGGTGTGACCCATACACATACTGCCAGCGGAAAGACCACGCGCACGGAAGTATATACCTATACCTACGACCATGCGGACAGAATAAGCAAAGTGCGGCATAGTCTTGGCGGCACTTCAATCACTCTGTACGATGCCACTTATGACAACTTCGGTCGTTTGCTGACCAAGCAGTATCACGGTACGAGCACCAACAAGCTGACTTATGCCTACAACCTGCGCAGCTGGCTGACGGGCATCAGCGGTACATGCTTCACACAGAACCTGTACTACAACACGGGTGTGGGTACTGCGAAGTACAACGGCAGCATCAGCAGCATGACCTGGAAGTCCGGGAACGAAAGTACAGTCCGTGGTTACAAATTCACTTACGACGGTCTTGACAGAGTACTGAACGCTACCTATGGAGAGACAGCAAGTATCAGCACGAATGCGAACCGCTTCTCGGAGAACGTTACGGGTTATGACAAGAACGGTAACATCAAGAGTTTGCAACGTTACGGCCAGACTGGTGCCAGTGCCTACGGCCTGATAGACAACCTGACTTTTACCTTGAACGGCAATCAGTTGAGCCGTGTGGACGATGCCGTGATGGCTTCTGCTTACGGTGGAGGCTTCGAGTTCAAGGACGGCGTGAAGCAGGTCGGAGAGTACACCTACGATGCGAACGGCAATTTAACCAAAGATTTGAACAAGGGAATCACCGATATTCAATATAATTGTTTAAATTTGCCAAGTGCAGTAACGTTCAGCGACGGAAGTACGATTACCTATGTTTATGCAGCCGACGGCACAAAGCTAAGAACGGTTCATAAGATAGGTGGCGCTACCACCACAACGGACTATTGCGGGAATGTGGTCTATGAAAACGGAGCCCAGAAGCTTCTGATTACCGAAGAGGGCTATATTACTTTGAGCGACAACAAGTATTACTATTACTTGAAGGACCATCAGGGGAACAACCGTGTAGTCATAAACCAGAGCGGAGCGGTAGAGGAGACAAACCATTACTATCTGTTTGGAGGAGTATTCGCTTCATCAACAAGCACTCAGCCTTACAAGTACAATAGCAAGGAATATGACACGAAGAAAGGCTTGAACTGGTATGATTACGGGGCACGGCATTATGATGCAGTGTTGGGACGGTTTATGACGGTGGATCCGTTGGCAGAGAAGTATTATTCAGAAAGTTTGTATACTTATTGTTATAGTAATCCTATAAATTGTATAGACCCTAACGGGAAGGATGGTATTTATATTGCCTTCCCTGATTATAAAATATCAACTCCTATTGGTAAAATTGGGAATTTAGGTCATGCTGGAGTATTATTGATTGATAATAAAACAGGAGTGACTAAATATTATGAATATGGCAGATATGACAAAGAGGGTAAAGGAGTTGTCAGAACATTCGCTGTTCCAAATGTAAAAATAGGACAAGATAAAAAGCCTACATTGGAATCATTGAATAAAACTTTATCAATAATATCTGAACAAGCGGGACATGCCGGAAGAATAGAAGGAGCATATATTGAAAGTGATAAGTTTAAAGAAATGAAAAACTATGCAGAATCAAAAATAGCGGAGAATGCTAATTCAAAGAGGAAAGAGTATTCATTAAGGAATAATAATTGTGGAACTTTTGCGGCTGATGTTTTGAAACAAGACCCATCTGTAAAAGATAAGGCACCAGTAATTATAGATCCAAGGCCCAATAGTATAGTTAAAGAGTATCAAGATAATTTTAAGTCACTAAATTATGATCCTAAAAAGAGACAAGTTAAAATTGAATAGATATGGAAAGTCAAAGTATATCATTAGGAGATTTATTTTCAGTTGAATTATTTGTAGGATCAATAACGTTTGTTTTAGGAACGGTTTTGTTCTTCTTATTATTATTATTGAATTTGAGGCTTAATCTTAAAACGACATTATTATATTGTTGCCTGCAATTGATACTTGTTGTCTCTCTTTCTACTATTTTCTTTATATTTTGGCGTTTTAATTTTGATATAATGATAGGGTTTCTATATTTACCAGGTGTATTATCTGAGGTTTTTATTATGCTCTTATTCTATTTTATATTAAAAATAAAAAACAAATAATTGAATAATATTTTTATAACAATTCTATTACAGCGGGTGGAAACATCCGCTGTTTCTTTTTATAGGGTACCCACTATAATAGAAATATTAGCAGTCTAACTTGCCAAGTGGAGTAATGAAGGCCCAATGGCAAAATTTATTCAATGAGCTTTAAAGCAAATGTTAACGCCGCCTATGATAATACTACAATCATTGGTACAGACACTAACCGTTTCCGCGAGAACGCGACAGCTTTCGTCTACAATAACAGCTTCGAGTTCAAGGACAGCATGAAGCAGGCGAACGAGTACACCTACGATGCCAACGGCAATTTAACTAAAGATTTAAACAAGAATATTACCGGTATATCATATAATTGTTTAAATTTGCCAAATACAGTAACGTTCAGTGACGGAAGTACTATCACCTATATTTATGGAGCCGATGGCACAAAGCTGAGAACAGTCCATAAGATAGGTACTACCACCACGACGACGGACTATTGCGGAAACGTGGTCTATGAAAACGGAGTCCAGAAGTTGCTTCTTACCGAAGAGGGTTATGTAACTTTGAGTGACAACAAGTATCACTATTACTTGAAAGACCATCAGGGGAATCACCGGGTAGTAATCAACCAGAGCGGCACGGTAGAGGAAACGAACCATTACTATCCTTTTGGCGGCGTATTTGCAAGTACAAGCAATACTCAGCCTTACAAGTACAATGGCAAGGAGTATGACTCGAAGAAAGGCTTGAACTGGTATGACTACGGGGCAAGGCATTATGATGCAGCGTTGGGAAGGTGCCATACCAATGACAGGTTTGTAGAGAAGTATTATTCGATGTCACCGTATCAGTATGGGGCGAATAATCCGGTGAATAACATAGATGTGAATGGAGATACAATTGTTGTAAATCCGAACCCGAATGGTTTGATAGATAATGTGAAAATGTTCTTTGGATTTGATACTAAGTATCAAAAGGATGTGAAAGTCGATTTGCAGCAACTTAAGAAAGATGATAAAGGAGTCGCTAATATTATCACTGAGTTGGAAGATAGTGAGAATATTCATTATATTACAATGCCTAAGAAAGGGGCTTCTAATTCAACGCTAATTGATAAAGAAAAGGTTGAAATGAAAATCTCACAAGGCAGTATAATCCATTATGATCCCAATAATAGAAGAAGGAGTCGAAATGAAAAAGAAATGAGAACTCCAAGAGTCGGATTGAGTCATGAACTTCAGCATTCGTTTGATGTAGACAAGAAATTTGCCACTTATGAAACAACGGAAAATGGTATAAAACTAATGGAGGTACGCGCTGTTAATACAGAGAATAAGATTAGAAGAAAAACAGGTGATCCTAAAAGAATTGAATATGGTGGAAAGAAAATACCTAAAAAACTATTGGAGTAACATAATTATACCTTTAGTTGTTGTAATTGGAGGAATCGCTTTCTTCTTTCATATAGTGTATAAGCATTCTGAAAAAGCGATGATGGTTTCTGATCTTGATAGAGTACCTATAACTTCTTTAATGTCAGTAAATATAAAATGGCAAGATTCTACTTATTGTACAGTGTTGGAAAGTGTAGAATTATTTTCCATATTGGAGGAAGAAGGTAAAAAGACAATTCCTCAATTGAAACTTCCAAAGAAAGAGTTCATTGAACTTTCGTACAAAGATACTTTAATAGTAGATAGTCTTTCATTTATACAACTGAAAGATTATATAGTTATTCCTCAATATCGTATAGACTCAATTTATGAGAATGAAGGAGTGAAAGGATTACTTTCTGCTTATTTTGATGATGTATGGTTTATTCCATCTTGTGAAGATGGAATATTGACTTTGCCGGAACAACGGTATGTTATTGATATTTTACATAGATGTGGTTATTGCGTAGATATTGATTGTGAATCAGGTTGCATTTATATTGTATCTTCTCCTGATATAGGTTGATTACTTCAAGAAAAATCTCTTTAATTACTATCCTAACATCAGATATGCTATATTTTGTATGTTAGGATAGTTTTTTAGGTCTATCAAATGAAGAATTCTGTGTAGGTCATGCAGGACTACATCCGTACTCTCCGGATGCTTAACAGCACGGGCACTTCCTATGGACTTCCTACGGGCCAGTTCACCAAAGATACTTTCGGCTATGGCAGGGGTTCTCTTACCGGCAGTGCCGTTACGGTTTTTGGCAGTAGCACTAAGATCTATAAGGCTTTCTATTATGACATCAAAGGGCGCATGACGAAAAGTGTGCAGAACAACTTGCTCAGTGGCTACGACATCACAAGTACGGTTTATACTTTCTCCGACAAGCCGTCTGGTGTGTCCCATACACATACTGCCAGCGGCAAGAGTACGCGCACGGAAGTATATACCTATACCTACGACCATGCGGACAGAATAAGCAAAGTGCAGCATAGTCTTGGCGGCACTGCGATTGCTCTGTACGATGCTACTTATGACAACTTCGGTCGTTTGCTGACCAAGCTGTATCACGGAACGAACACCAACAAACTGACATATGCCTACAACCTGCGTAGCTGGCTGACGGGCATCAGCGGTACATGCTTCACACAGAACCTGTACTACAACACGGGTGTGGGTACTGCGAAGTACAACGGCAGCATCAGCAGTATGACCTGGAAGTCCGGGAACGAAAGTACAGTCCGTGGTTACAAATTCACTTATGACGGTCTTGACCGGATGCTGAACGCTACTTATGGCGAGACAGCAAGTATCAGCACGAATGCGAACCGCTTCTCGGAGAACGTTGCGGGTTATGACAAGAACGGTAACATCAAGAGTTTGCAACGTTATGGCCAGACTGGTGCCAGTGCCTACGGCCTGCTTGATAATCTGACTTACACATTGACCGGCAATCAGTTGAGCCGTGTGGACGATGCCGTGAGTACCGTTGCATACGGTACAAACACTGCCTTTGTGAACGGTGCAAGCACCGCAGGGGAGTATGTCTACGATGTCAATGGTAATTTAACGAAAGATTTGAATAAGGGAATTACCGATATTCAATATAATGTATTAAATTTGCCCAGTACGGTATCGTTCAGTGATGGTAGCACGATCACCTATACTTATGGTGCTGACGGCACGAAACTGAGAACAGTCCATAAGATAGGCAGTACAACCACAACGACTGACTATTGCGGTAATGTGATCTATGAAAACGGTACTCAGAAGTTGTTACTCACCGAAGAGGGTTACATCAACCTGACCGGTACCCAGCAGTATCATTACTATCTGAAGGACCATCAAGGTAACAACCGTGTAGTAATCAACCAGTCAGGTACTGTGGAGGAAACGAACCATTACTACCCTTTCGGTGGTGTGTTTGGCACTACAGGCAATACCCAGCCTTACAAGTATAACGGTAAGGAGCTTGATACGAAGAAGGGTTTGAACTGGTATGATTATGGGGCGAGACATTATGATGCTGCGTTGGGACGGTTTACGACGAATGACAGGTTTGCAGAGAAGTATTATTCGATGTCACCGTATCAGTATGGGGCGAATAATCCGGTGAATAACATAGATGTGAATGGAGATACAATTGTTGTAAATCCGAACCCGAATGGTTTGATAGATAATGTGAAAATGTTCTTTGGATTTGATAC
>NZ_QTLN01000028.1:9989-57187 GCF_003602735.1 Bacteroides sp. AF39-16AC
ACAAGTATAACGGTAAGGAGCTTGATACGAAGAAGGGTTTGAACTGGTATGATTATGGGGCGAGACATTATGATGCTGCGTTGGGACGGTTTACGACGAATGACAGGTTTGCAGAGAAGTATTATTCGATGTCACCGTATCAGTATGGGGCGAATAATCCGGTGAATAACATAGATGTGAATGGAGATACAATTGTTGTAAATCCGAACCCGAATGGTTTGATAGATAATGTGAAAATGTTCTTTGGATTTGATACCAAGTATCAAAAGGACGTGAAAGCAGATTTGCAGCAACTTAAGAAGGATGATAAGGAAATTGGTGAGATGATTATTGAACTGGAGAAAAGTAAGAATGTTCATTCAATAACAAGGACTAAACGAGGAGAGTCTAATTCTTCAGGATTTGATAGAGAAAAAGCTAAAAAAGACACTCCGCAAGGAAGCATTATAAATTATGACCCTGATGTTAAAACGGATATTAATGGAAATCATCGGACACCAAGAATTGGTTTAATCCATGAGTTACAGCATTCGTCGGATGTAGATAAAGGTATTATGTCTTATGAAAATATAGGAAATGGAATACCCATGAGAGAAATTCGTGCTATTAATACTGAGAATAAAATTAGAAAAAGAACAGGAGATGCAAAAAGAACGGAATATCGTGGAAGGAAAATACCCCAAAAACTGTTGGAATAAGATTATCCTTATGTTGGGTATTAATCTCTTATTTGTAATGTGTGTACATAAAACAAGTGAGAGGTATGAAGATATGTTTGTTGATTCTACTTGGCAAAGCCCTTTTGTTGCAATGAATATAGAATACAAAGATAGTGTATATTCGATAGTTCCAAGAGAAGGAGATATGTACCTATTTCTGAATGATGGGGTAGCTAATAAGAAATATCGATATGAACTTTTTCCAATTTTATTAGAACAGACATTGGGTATAGACAGCATTACATTTTGTTCACTAAAGGAAATGGACTGTATGGTAACTCCACAGCCATACATAGATTCAATTTATAAAGGAAAAGTAGAAAATCTTATTTCTTTGCTTTTTAATGAGAAAGGTGTACTTTCTGTTGGTTTGTCATATCCAGAAGAAAAATATTTGATTTATTTGTTATTTCATCATGGAGTTTATCTTAATACAGATTGCGAAACTGGAGTTTTGTATATCTTAAATAAATAAGTATTTTATATTCTTGAAATAATCTATTTAATTGCTATCCTAACATCAGATATTACTATATCTTGCATGTTAGGATAGTTTTTTATTTACTTCCCGCTTCCGGAAAGACTACAAGAGAGGAAGTATACACTTACAGCTACGACTATGCTGACAGGGTGAGCAAGGTGGAGCATACATTGGGAGGCAGTGGAAAAGCCACTTATGACAACTTCGGTCGTTTGCTGACCAAGCAGTATCACGGAACGAGCATCAACAAACTGACATATGCCTACAACCTGCGTAGCTGGCTGACGGGCATCAGCGGTACATGCTTCACACAGAACGTGTACTACAACACGGGTGTGGGTACAGCGAAGTACAATGGCAATATCAGCAGCATGACCTGGAAGTCCGGGAACGAAAGTACAGTCCGCGGTTACAAATTCACTTATGACGGATTAAGCCGCCTGATGAACGCCACCTACGGTGAAACAGCCGGCATCAATACGAACACCAACCGTTTCAGTGAGAATGTAACCGCCTATGACAAAAACGGCAACATCAAGACCCTGCAACGTTACGGTCAGACCGCTGCTTCCAGTTACGGTTTGATTGATAACCTGACTTACACTTTGAACGGCAATCAGCTGACCCGTGTGGACGATGCCGTGACGGCTTCCGCCTACAACGGTGGCTTCGAGTTCAAGGACGGTGTGAAGCAGGCGAACGAGTACGTTTATGATGCGAACGGCAATTTGACCAAAGATTTAAACAAGGGAATTAGCGATATTACGTATAATGTATTAAATTTGCCAACAGGCGTCACTTTTGCTTCCGGCGGTTTCATACAGTATGGCTATACTGCCGACGGCATCAAGCGGCGCATGATGTATAAGGAGGCAGATGGTTCGGGCAATCCGGTTCCTACTGTGTATTGCTGCAATGTGGTCTATGAAAACGGTGTTGCCAAGCTTCTTCTTACGGAAGAGGGGTATGTTACGCTTTCGGACAAGAAGTATCACTATTACCTGCAGGACCATCAGGGAAACAACCGCGTTGTCCTCAGTTCCAGCGGTGCTGTTGAGGAAGCGAACCATTACTATCCCTTCGGTGGTGTGTTTGCAAGTTCAGGCAATGTGCAGCCTTATAAATACAACGGCAAGGAGTACGATGGCAAGAAGGGGTTGAATCTGTATGATTATGGGGCACGCATGTATGATGCTGCGCTGGGAAGGTTTACGACGGTGGACCCTTCTGCTGAAAATTACTTCAATACAAGTCTCTATGCTTATTGCGGGAATAATCCTATTAATCGGATTGACCTTGACGGATTACTTTTGGCTCGAATATTGATATATAAGGTCCTCTGATTCAATAAAGTGAACGATTCCCTGCTTTCATCACTATATGTCAACAGGGAATTTTACCTTTTATATAAGGCTACACCCTTTCCCTGACATGGTGTAGCCATTTACCCCAAAGGGTGTAGCTATCCGGGGCAAAGGGTGTAGCTCTGTTTAATGTGCCTTATCAGTGCCTGCGGCACACATAATCCGTTATTGACTCATGAAAAATCCCCCGTCGTAAGTGGGAAGAAAGAAATTTGTTTCAAATCTCCCCGAAATCATGTACCTTTGTGGCGGTACCTAAAAAAGGAAGTAACAAGATGATGAACAAGATAAATTCCGTATGCGTATATTGTGCTTCGAGCACAAAGATAGATTCCGTTTATTTCGATGCAGCCCGTGAGTTGGGCACTCTGCTGGGGCAGCGGCAAATTCGCCTGATTAATGGTGCGGGAAATATGGGACTGATGTCCGCTGTGTCCGATGCGGCACTCCGGGCAGGGGGAGAGGTGACGGGCGTCATTCCCCGCTTCATGGTGGAGCAGGGATGGCATCACACCGGACTTACCCAACTCGTGGAAGTGGAAAGCATGCACCAGCGGAAAAAGACAATGGCCGACCTGAGCGATGCCGTCATCGCCCTGCCCGGTGGTTGCGGCACCCTGGAAGAACTGCTGGAAATCATCACTTGGAAGCAACTCGGACTGTATCTGAACCCGATTGTGATACTGAATGTCAAGAACTATTTCGACCCTCTGCTCGATATGCTCCGACAGGCGGTGGACGAAAACTTCATGCGTACGCAGCACGGTGCCATCTGGCATGTGGCGCAGACACCGCAGGAAGCCGTGGAACTGATATATACCACTCCCTTGTGGGACGCCTCCATCCGTAAATTCGCTGCAATATGATAGGGCTGTTGATGGCTTGGGCAGTAGTGGGGACGGAGGGGATTCCTATTCCATATTCTCCGAGAATGGACGATGGCATCACCGTGGTCCTTTTGTGCTGTTTCTTTCTGTCGGCCTATGTCTTGTCACGCAGCCGCAAGTTCCTGCTGCAACTGGTGAAGGATTTCCTGCTTCATCGCGAACGTACCAGCATATTTGCCACTTCCACAGCCGCCGATATGCGCTATTTGCTGCTGCTCATCCTGCAGACTTGCATCCTTGCGGGTGTCTGTATCTTCAGCTACTTCAATGATATACAGCCGGAACTGGTACGTCATGTGTCGCCGGGGCTTCTGCTGGGGATTTACATCGGTGTGTGTCTCTTCTATTTGTGCTTGAAGTGGATGCTCTACTCTTTTCTGGGTTGGATTTTTTTTGACGAAAGTGTTACAACGCTATGGCTTGAGTCCTATTCTACGCTACTTTATTACTTGGGATTCGCCCTTTTCCCGTTTGCCCTGTTCGTAGTCTATTTTGATTTGAGTTTGCAGCTGACGATAATAATCGGATTGATTTTAGCCTTTTTTGCTAAAATATTGATGTTATACAAGTGGTTAAAGCTTTTTTGTAACAATTTATATGGCGGTTTGCTTTTAATTGTGTACTTTTGTGCCCTTGAAATCATGCCTTGTTTTGTGTTATATCAAGGCGTGACGCAGCTAAACGATTATTTGATAATAAAATTTTAGGACGTTGAAAATTAAGAAAGTACTTGTGTCGCAGCCGAAACCGGCATCAGAGAAATCTCCTTACTACGACATCGCCGAGAAGTATGGTGTGAAAATAGATTTTCGCCCATTTATCAAAGTGGAGAGCCTTTCAGCGAAAGAGTTCAGACAACAGAAAATTTCGGTCTTGGATCATACTGCCGTTATTTTTACTTCGCGTCATGCTATTGATCATTTCTTCCACTTGTGTACAGAATTGCGTGTGACAATTCCCGAAACAATGAAGTATTTCTGCGTGACGGAGGCCGTTGCTCTGTATATCCAAAAGTATGTGCAGTATCGTAAGCGTAAGATTTTCTTCGGAAACACCGGGAAGATTGACGATTTGATACCTTCCATTGTTAAGCATAAGACTGAAAAGTACTTGGTACCGATGTCGGATGTACACAATGATGACGTGAAGAATCTGCTGGATAAGAATAAGATTCAGCACACGGAAGCTGTCATGTACCGCACTGTCAGCAATGATTTTGCTGCAGATGAGGCTTTTGATTATGACATGCTGGTGTTCTTCAGTCCGGCAGGCATCAGTGCCTTGAAGAAGAATTTCCCTGATTTTGACCAGAAGGAAATCAAGATCGGAACATTCGGCTCTACCACTGCCCAGGCAGTCCGTGATGCCGGGCTTCGTCTTGACCTGGAAGCTCCCAGCGTGCAGGCACCCTCAATGACGGCGGCGCTTGACATGTTTATCAAGGAAAATAATAAAGGAAAGTAAAAAGAGTTATGAGTTATAAGTTATGAGTGATTTGCTTATAGCTTGTAGGCATAACAATGGATTTATAAAATTGAGCTACAAGTGGTTGTGCTTTTATGTTGCCAGGTACTTGTAGCTCGTTTTTGTATCGCCCCCATAACTTATCACTCATAACTCATCACCCATCACTCATAACTTATAACTCATCACCCCATGCCAAATACCTTGCGTAAGTCCGAACGGTTGGACAAGAAGAAAGTGATAGAGAAGATGTTTGCGGGCGGCTCACGCTCGTTTTCGGTTTTCCCTTTGCGTGTGGTGTATCTGCCGGTGGAGGAGCTGGAGGCACCCGTTTCCATTCTTGTAAGTGTTTCGAAACGCCGTTTCAAGCGGGCGGTGAAGCGCAACCGCGTGAAACGCCAGATACGTGAAGCCTACCGCATGAACAAACACGGACTGCTGGCCGTGCTGACGGAAAAAAAGTGCCGTCTGGCCGTGGCCTTCATCTATCTTTCGGACCAGTTGGTAGACTCTTCTGTCATTGAGGACCGTATGAAGACAGCTTTGGCACGCATTGCCGAGAAGGTAGCGGCAAATGCTGAAGCTGAGCAAACTCCGCAGGTGTCATGAAGCGTCTGCTTTCATATCTGCTGCTGCTTCCCATCTATTTCTATCAGAAGTGCATATCGCCCATGATAGGGCCTTCATGTCGTTTTACCCCCACTTGTTCGCAATATGCGGTGGAGGCCATCAAGAAACACGGACCTTTCAAGGGGTTTTGTCTGGCAGTAAGGCGCATTCTGCGTTGCCATCCTTGGGGAGGTTCCGGATATGATCCCGTTCCATGAATATTCCAGTTGACATACATACACACCGGCTTCCGCAAGTACCCGGAACTGCCATTGCAAATTGCTATCCCGAAACGTTCTCTCCACAGAGCGGCGGATGGTATTCGGTGGGGATACATCCCTGGCGTATAGGTCGGAGTGGAGGTGAACACTCAGGAGTTGAAGGTGCTGTGGCTAGCAGGGTGTGCGGCCTGGAGGAGTTAGTGCGCCATCCCCAAGTACTTGCCGTGGGCGAAGCCGGGCTGGACAAGCTGGCAGATGCTCCGATGGATTTGCAGGTGGAAGTGTTCAGGTGCCAGGCATGTTTGGCAGAGGAAGTGGGAAAGCCGCTGGTGATTCATCTGGTGAAGGCGGTTGATGAACTGCTGAAGGTGAAGCGGGACTTGCGCCCGTCGAATCCGTGGATAATACATGGTTTCCGTGGCAAGGCGGCGCTGGTGGAGGAATATCTGAAACATGGCTTTTACCTTTCATTCGGGGAGAAATACCAGGAAGTAGCCTTGTGCCGGGTACCTGCCGACCGGCTGTTCATCGAAACGGATGAAAGCGAAGTTTCCATCGGGGAATTGTATGCACGCGCTGCCGAAGTGCGCGGCATCTCTCCCGAGGAGCTTGGAGAAACACTCCGGAGAAATGTCTGCAAAGTCTTTTTTAAACCCTAAGAGTTGTTTCTTCGAATAAAGAGTCGTATTTTTGCGCAGATTAAAATAGGAATCAAACAATTCATAGATAATCACTTAAATAATTAATCAGATAACTTAATCATTCGATGAATTTTGTAGAAGAATTAAGATGGCGTGGCATGCTCCACGATATGATGCCGGGTACGGAAGAACTTCTGGCTAAGGAACAAGTGACTGCATACATTGGTTTCGACCCTACTGCGGACTCTTTGCACATCGGGCACCTTTGCAGTGTGATGATTTTGCGTCACTTCCAGCGTTGCGGACACAAGCCGTTGGCACTGATTGGCGGTGCTACGGGTATGATTGGTGACCCTTCCGGAAAGTCTGCCGAACGCAATCTGCTTACGGAAGAGACGTTGCAGCGCAACCTGGCTGGTATGAAGGCCCAGCTCTCCAAGTTCCTGGATTTTGATTCGGATGCCCCCAACCGTGCCGAGTTGGTGAACAACTACGATTGGATGAAGAACTTCACTTTCCTCGATTTTGCCCGTGAAGTGGGTAAGCACATCACCGTAAACTATATGATGGCGAAAGATTCTGTAAAGAAGCGTCTGAACGGTGAGGCACGTGACGGTCTTTCCTTCACGGAATTCACCTACCAGCTGTTGCAGGGGTACGACTTCCTTCATCTGTATGAAACCAAAGGCTGCAAGCTCCAGATGGGTGGCAGCGACCAGTGGGGTAACATCACCACCGGTGCCGAACTGATTCGCCGTACGAACGGTGGGGAGGTATTTGCACTGACCAGCCCGCTGATTACGAAGGCCGACGGTGGCAAGTTCGGCAAGACAGAGTCCGGAAACATCTGGCTCGACCCGCGCTACACTTCTCCATATAAGTTCTACCAGTTCTGGCTGAACGTGAGCGACGAGGATGCCAAACGCTACATAAAGATATTCACTGCACTGTCCAAGGAAGAGATTGACGCTCTGACGGCCGAGCACGACGCTGCTCCCCACTTGCGCGTCCTTCAGAAGTGTCTGGCGAAGGAAGTGACTATCATGGTTCACTCCGAAGAGGACTATAATGCCGCCGTGGATGCATCCAACATCTTGTTTGGCAATGCAACTTCTGATGCACTGAAGAAGTTGGACGAAAATACGCTGCTGGCTGTGTTCGAGGGTGTTCCCCAGTTCGAAATATCCCGTGATGCACTGGCTGCCGGTGTGAAGGCGGTGGATTTGTTCGTGGATAATGCTGCTGTATTCGCTTCCAAGGGCGAGATGCGTAAGCTGGTGCAAGGCGGTGGCGTTTCTCTGAATAAGGAGAAACTGGCTGCTTTCGACCAGGTGATTACGACAGCCGACCTGCTGGACGAAAAATACCTGCTGGTACAGCGCGGCAAGAAGAATTACTATCTGATTATCGCCAAATAGCGGTATCCTAAAGAGAAGTAATTAAGGAAATAATGCTTCGGCAGTAAAAATAGCCCCGAAATATTTGGATATTTCGGGGCTTCCTTTTATCTTTGCACCGCTTTTTAACAGAAAGCCCTATGTTTGGACTATGGTGTAATGGTAGCACAACAGGTTTTGGTTCTGTTTGTCCAGGTTCGAATCCTGGTAGTCCAACTACGATACAGCTAATTGCAGCTAAAAACCCACTAAAATCGCAAGTTTTAGTGGGTTTTTTTGTTATTCTTTCCCCCTCTTGTTGGCACTATAGGTATAGATTTTTTCTTTTTACGAATCTTTGAACGATATTGCTATATAATTGACACAAATTTATACGGTTTCTCCATTTTCTTTTGTTACATTTGCATCGTGTACGCAAACGATGTGTATTTGATGGCTGAAGTTATAACCTATTAAATGTAGTGCAATCATGAAAACGAACTATGAAATTCGCTATGCTGAGCATCCCGATGATGTGAAAAGCTACGATACGAAAAGCATTCGCTGCGATTTCCTTATAGGGAAGGCATTCTCCCAAAATAAAGTTTCCATTGAGTATAAACTACTTGCAAATCGTACATAAATAGAATATCACTTATTTAAACTTAATAATTTAACGTTATGAATCCGTATTTGAATTTTTCTTTGGAAGGTAAAGTAGCCCTTGTTACAGGTGCTTCTTATGGTATCGGTTTTGCTATCGCTTCAGCTTTTGCAGAGCAAGGAGCAACTATCTGTTTCAACGATATCAACCAGGAGTTGGTAGACAAAGGCTTGGCTGCCTATACTGAAAAGGGTATCAAGGCACGCGGTTATGTATGTGATGTGACAGATGAACCTGCTGTTCAGGCCATGGTAGCCCAGATTGAAAAGGAAGTAGGCTCTGTTGATATCCTCGTAAACAATGCCGGCATCATCCGCCGTGTTCCTATGCACGAGATGGAGGCTGCTGACTTCCGTCGTGTAATCGATATCGACCTCAATGCTCCGTTCATCGTATCAAAGGCTGTTCTGCCTGCCATGATGAAGAAGGGCCACGGTAAAATTATCAATATCTGCTCTATGATGTCCGAACTGGGGCGTGAGACTGTGTCGGCCTATGCCGCTGCCAAGGGTGGCTTGAAGATGCTGACTCGCAACATCTGCTCTGAATATGGTGAATATAACATCCAATGTAACGGTATCGGTCCGGGTTACATCGCTACCCCGCAGACTGCTCCGCTGCGTGAAAAGCAGGCCGACGGTAGCCGTCACCCGTTCGACTCGTTCATCTGCGCCAAGACTCCGGCAGGCCGCTGGCTGGCTCCGGAAGAACTTACCGGTCCGGCAGTGTTCCTGGCATCGGAAGCCTCTAATGCGGTAAACGGTCACATCCTCTATGTAGACGGAGGTATCTTGGCTTATATCGGAAAGCAACCGAAATAAATTTAAGGATAATTGAGAAGGTGATAAAGTGGCAGGATAATGTCACTTGTCACCTTTTTCTTTTGGGCGCGGATTACGCGGATTTCGCGGAAAGGATAAGGAAAATCCGTATAATCCGCGCCTAAAAGAAAGTTATACAACTGATTAGGAAAAAGCAATGATTATATGAGAAACTTTCTTTTATTATGTATGGCGGCCCTCTGCTGTCTTGCTTGCAACGATAGCAAGATAGTGACTGTTACGGTAACCAATCCGTTAGCGATGGACCGTTCCGATGAGATGGTAGAGGTGTCCATGACCGAAATCTCAAACCTTCTGAATCTGGCAGACACCGCACAGATTGTGGTTCTGAATGTCGAAGGGGAGCAGGTGCCTTACCAAGTGACCTACGATGACAAATTAATCTTCCCTGCGACGGTAGCTGCCAATGCATCGGCTGCATATACCGTCCAGGCCGGTACTCCCGTCGATGTGGAGGTAAGGGCTTGTGGGCGGCAGTATCCCGAACGTCTGGACGACATGGCCTGGGAGAACGACTTGGTAGGCTTCCGTGCCTACGGTCCTGCATTGCAGGCAAGGGGTGAACGCGGTTTCGGCTACGACTTGTTTACGAAGCGAGGCACTGCTGCACCGGTACTGGAAGACATATATGCCAAGGAACTGGATGCAGACTCCTGGAAGCAGGTTAATGAATTGCGCAAGACAGACCCGAAGGCAGCCGATGAGCTGGTACGCACATTCTCCTATCATATAGACCACGGTTATGGCATGGACTGCTATGCAGTAGGCCCAACATTGGGAGCCGGAGTGTCTGCATTGATGGTGAATGATACCATTATCTATCCGTGGTGCTACAAGACGCAGGAGGTGCTGGACAACGGTCCGTTGCGCTTCACGGTGAAGCTGGAGTTCAATCCGTTGGCTGTGAAAGGGGATACTGCGGTGGTGGAAACGCGTCTGATTACGCTGGATGCCGGTTCTCATCTGAACCGTACTGCCGTTTCGTATAGCAATCTAAAGGAATCTTTGCCCATTGTTACCGGTATTGTGCTGCACGAACCGGACGGTGCTGTGGTGGCTGATGCCGCCGGTGGCTATATGACGTATGTAGACCCCACTACCGGACCGGATAATGGCAAGATATTTATGGGGGCCGCTTTCCCTGCCGTTGTGAAGGAAGCCAAAACCGTGCTTTTCCCCATAGAGGAGAAGAAGATGCGTAACAATGCGGACGGTCATGTACTGGTTGTCAGCGACTATGAGCCGGGCGCTGACTACGTGTATTACTGGGGCTTTGCCTGGGACCGCGCGGACATCAAGACTGCTGAAGCCTGGAACCGATACATGGCTGATTTTGCACAGAAGGTGCGCAATCCGATGACGGTGAGTATCCGCTAAGTTGATTTTCTTCCTTTTCAGACGGAGAAGCTTGAGAAGCTGGAGGCTTGTAACTGTCTGGGCGAATGACAAGTGTTCTCAGAATAAGCTCTTCCCCTTGTAGACAAGTTCTGCAACGTTTTTGGCCTCCAGTTTTTCCATCAGGCGCTTCCGGTAAGTCTGTATTGTATTGATGCTGAGAAATAGTAATTGGGATATTTCAGAAGTGCTCAGTCCTTGCGAGAGATAGGCGAGCACTTCTTTTTCACGTCTCGACAATTCGGGAAGTGCATGTGGTAGGGTGTTTTGTTTTTCCTTGTCCAGTTCGCTGAAAACATTGCTGAAGTATCTGGTTCCGTTTTTCAGTGTACTGATGGCGTCTCTCAATTCGCTGGTGCTGGCATTTTTTGAAACAGCTCCGTTGATGTTTAGGGTGGATAATTTGGCTATGATCCAAGGTTCTTCATGCATGGTATAGATTAAAATGCCGCATTCGGGTATCTGGCTGTGAAGGTGGGATATGAGTTGGAATCCATTCATATCCGGTAGTTCAAGGTCAATGATGCAAAGGTCGAATCTCTCTTTGAGGGTCAGTTGTTCCACGTCTTTTGCACAAGTGGCTCCTTTGCACGTCACTCCTTCGAGTTGCGAGGCCAATGCGATGATGCCTTCAGCAACAATCGGGTGGTCATCTATTACCAGTATTCTGTATGTTTCTTTGTTTGGTTTCATTCGTTTATGTTAAGCAGTAGGGTGAAAACGTTGTTTTCTGTTGACGAGCATACATTGGCGGTAGCGTTGATGGCTCTGATACGGTCGTTTACGGTGCGCAATCCTATGCCGTCATTGTTGTTTGTTGCTGTTTGTTGCTTGTTTGCATTCTTACCGTTGTCTGTAATTTGCAGGGTATATTTATTTTCATTGTCGGCACGGAGACTGATGACTATATGACTGGCTGAGGCATGTTTCACGATGTTCATGGTGAGCTCTTGTACGATGCGGTACAGCTCATAAGCGGTTTCATTGGGAAGATGGCGTGATGCGTTGTTCTCCGTTGGATGATAGCTGACCTCTATGCCGGTGTTCTCGGTCAGTTTGGCAGCATAACGGTCGAGTATCTGGTCTAGACTGAGATGCTCGAATTCGGGAGGCATCAGTTCGTGTGAGATATTCCGCACGTTGTTTCTCAGTTTGCTGACGAGTGAGGCCAGTTCCTGCTCATTCCCTTTGCTGGCAGAAGTTTCTATCTTCATTTGCAGCCCCAGCAGGTCGTTGGCTATGCCGTCATGCAGTTCCTTGGCAAAATATTTGCATTCCTCTTCCAACCCTTCAATGTAACGGCGTGCCGAGTTCAGTTCGTTTTCTTGCTTTAGCAGTTCAATCTTCTTTTCGGCTATTCGTTTCTTGTGGCGGAGCGTCAACAAAGTAATGAGAGCAAGACCGGACAGAAGGGCTACAGCAATGGAGGCTTTTAGCAGGAAGGCTTGGTGTTCCAGTTGTTCTTGTTGCAGGTGGGCTATCTCCAATTCCTTTTCTTGTGTGTGATATTTCACGTTGAATTCTGCCATTTGTTGCGTCAGATTGTGCTGTGCCAGCGTATCAGTCCACATGCGGGCACTATCCATATAGGTGTAGGCCAGTTTGGGGTTTCCCAAGGCATCGTAGCATCGTGCCATTTGTGTAAATAATGTTTTGGGCTCGGTACCGGTTTTCCGGTTACGCAGCCAGTGGAAGTCCTTCAAGGCGCGGGCATAGTTTTTGCGGTTTGTTTCGGTGGCTGCCCTCGATTGTATGAATCCTATGGCAGCGATGGAGTTGGATGGTACCCGTTGTAGTAGTTTGTTCCCCAATTTCAAGTAGTGGTCTATGGAATCGGGTTGTTCTTTTCGTTCAAAGAGTCTCAGCATGCCGGGCAGGCAGCGTATCTTCCATAGGTCTTCGTTTCCCTCTCCGTGGCAGGCAATGTTCCAGGCTTTGCGGTTGGATTTTTCAGCATCATCCAGCTTGTTTAGTTCAGCCTTTATGGTTGCTCTGATTTGCCAGGTGGTGAAAGCTACGAATGGGTCTTCGGTTCTGGCGGCATGTTCGGCGGCCATGTCGGTATACTTTTCGGCTTCGTCCAGCTGCCTGATATTGAAGTATAGGATGGACACATTGTTGCAGATGTGGGCTATCCAGCTTTCGTCCCCATATTGCAAGGCACTGTCCAGTGCTTTATTGTAATAGTAGAGTGTAGAGTCATTCATTTGGTGCTGACGGTAGAGGAGGCCCAAATCGTTGTATACGCTGATGTGCTTTTCCAAATCATTTATCTGCGGCAGGTAGGGGAGCACATTTTTTTTCATGGCAAAGGCTTCTTCTGTCTTTCCCACATAGATCAGTAGTGTGGCTTGTTCGTTCAGCAAGATGGGATACATGAAGGAGTGCTTTACGTTCCGGGTGGCAAAGGCGCTGTCGAAGCTACGTTGCGCTTCATCGTAGTGTCCTTCTTCCATGAGATTGGCTGCCCGGTTGTAGAAGTGTGCCAACAGAGTGTCTGTTGGTATTTCTCCGGCGTGAAGCAGGATAGTGGTTAAAGAAAAGAGGAGTGATAATAGCTTAGTATGGCGTACCCTCATATCGGTATATTTTAGTGGAATTCAATCTGTGCTTAGTTGTTGCAAATATACGTCTTATTCATTTTGCTTTTTATTGGAGATGCTGAATTTTTTCTGTATGTGGCTGAAAAATCACCTTTTTCAGTGACAAGGAGTGAAAGGAAAAGTTTATTACTTTGCAAAAAATATTAAGCTTTGTCTGGGAATGATAAATGGCCAAAAGTATCTGTCCGGGTTTGAATGGCAGAGTCTTGTTGTCGTGAGATACGGACGGCATTCCTTATACTTTTGTTATTATGGATTTTCCTTAGAGGGATGGGGATAAAACAAGATTTGTAACTTATGAAAATGTTTAAAATGATGGCTGCCTCCATGTTGGGTGTGGCGTTGTGCTTGGGATTCACTGCTTG
The DNA here is from genome assembly GCF_003602735.1 of Bacteroides sp. AF39-16AC. NCBI lineage: Bacteria > Pseudomonadati > Bacteroidota > Bacteroidia > Bacteroidales > Bacteroidaceae > Bacteroides > Bacteroides sp. AF39-16AC. The sequence continues at coordinate 23,621 of NZ_QTLN01000028.1, forward strand.
CAGTGACGATGACGAAAATGAGAATGGTGAGGGTGGCGAAAACACCGCCACTGTGGTCAATCCTTCGCAAGTGTTTACGGGAGGGCTTCCGAAGTCGGTTTCGGGCATGGCGATTTCTCACAATGAAGAAGGGCTGGTGACGAACATTACAACTGAGGATGGGGATAAAGCCGTCTTTGAGTACTTTCCCGCTACTACAAAGGCAGATGTTGCAAAGGACCGAGCAAGAATCACCGTGACGGATGAAGAGGGCGATGTTACAGAACTGAACTTGCAGCTCAACAGCGATGGTTATGTGGAATTTTGCAACTCAATAGACCACGCTGGTACTCCCGATGCCGATGAGTTTACTTGGGAGATGGAATACGACACTGAAGGCCATCTGGTTGTAATGAAACGCTCTGAAAGCGATGGTGAAATAACGAACATCACCTATAAGGATGGAGATGTGGTGAAGACTTCCACACGTTATGTAGCTAGTGGGGATCTCAATGGTGACGGAATTATCGACAGCAATGACGAGTGGGAGTATAGTGCTGCCATAGACTATACGACGGATAATATAACAGCTCCTATCGAGAATAAGGGCTGCCTGATGTTGTTTGATGAAATACTGGATGTGGATATGGACGAGATGATATATGCCTATTATGGAGGCATGCTTGGTAAGGCTACGAAACATCTGCCGCTTGTAGGGCATTATACATACAATGGCGAGGACTCTGTGTCCGATATGTATTTTACATGGACATTGAATTCCGACAGTTATCCTACGGAACTGGTTGTAAAAGACCAGTGGGATGAATACAGATGTACATTTATTTGGTAATTATAAAACATCTGTTTATTCTTGTGGAACAGGACATGAGCCTATAAAATGTAAGGGGTTGCCTTTTGCCGAGACAACCCCTTCTTATTTTATGTGGAATTTATTGTGACAGCAGATGTTGGTAACTTTCTGCTGTTTCAAGTTTATAATACTTTGAATTCATATCCCTCTTCCTTCAGGAAGTCAATGGCGCGCGGCAATGCGTACTGCAGGTTTCCGTTGCACCAGGATTTCAAGGAATCGTGGAAGGTGATGATGGAGCCGTTGCGGGCGTAGCGCATCACGTTGGCTAGCACTTGCGGACCGCGCAGCTTCTTGCTGTAGTCGCGGGTCACGAGGTCCCACATCACAATCTTGTAGGTTCGTTTCAGCGTGAGATACTGGTTGGCGAACATATGGCCGTGGGGAGGGCGGAACAAGAGAGGGTAGAGAACCTTCTCCACATTGCAATTGATGTCCCCACCCATTTCCATGAAAATCTTCGCCTGTTCGGTATTTCCCAGATAATTCTTGGCCGTGTATTCAAATCCACGGATATGGTTGAAGGTGTGGTTACCGATGCGGTGCCCACGCTCAACGACCATCCGGAATTCGTCCGGATGCTTCCGTATGTTGTCACCTACCATGAAGAAGGTGGCTTTGATGTTGTGCTTATCCAGCAGGTCGAGCACCCAGGGAGTTACTTCGGGGATAGGGCCATCGTCGAAAGTCAGATAAACGGCTTTTTCATTGGGGTCCATCCTCCAGACTGCACCGGGATATAGTTTGCGAAAAAACTCAGGAGGTTGTTCTATAAACACGTGATTAAGGATTAAGGGATTAGGGATTAAGGATTAGGGGTTAAGGATTAGGGGTTAATGATTAGTGATGAACTGCACAGGCTAATCCCTAATCCTTATTCTCACTCCTTCATTCTGTCCACATACATATTATACAGTTCTTCCACCTTCGGCTCGTAGATTTCGGCGAGCTTGGAGTTGTACTTCTTCATGGCCTTCACCTCGGCATCGAGTACAGCCCAGTGGTATTCAAATTCACGGGTAGAAATCATGAAGCGGTTGTCGTCCAGGCTCAGATACCAGGTCAGGTACTCTACGGCTTTGTCGGCAAGGGCTTTCATCATCTCGTCCGCCTTGGCGGTGTCGCCAAGCTGGTAGTAGGCTTCGGCCATCTGTACGGCTCCGTTCTGCCAGTCATAAGGCACGTTGTAGGCGGGAATCACCTTTTCGGCATAGTTCAGGGCAGCTTTTGCCTTGTCCTTCTTGCCTTCGCGCATCAGCTGCTGCACGAGCTGCGAGAAGATGCGGCGGTGAGAGTGGCACATGCGCATGGCGTTCTCGTCGATGTAGATGCCCGGCTTGTCGATGCCGCCGAACTTGAATTTGTTCATCAGATTGTCGTACATCTTTTCGGAGTCTATCGTCACGCCCGTCTTACTGGTGTCGAACGGAGTGAAACGATAGGCAAGACCTTCCTGAACGAAGTGGTTCTCCATGTTCAGCTGGTTCTCCCTGCCTACGCTGACAGCGATATAGATGGGGCGTTCCCAGTTGGCCTCGCTCAGCATTTCGAGCATCATCAACTCGCTCTTGTAGAGGGCGCGTTTGCCTTTCAGCGAAATGTGCATGTAGTCGGGGATTGAGTCGCCCGGTATCATCATGCCGCTGCGGCGCACGGCTTCCTTGTCTACCTTGATGACAATGCTGTCGGTAGGAATCACCTTCAAGTCCTGATTCTTGTTGCGCACCCAGTTCTTGAGGATATTCTTTAGCTCATACGGGTTGTCACCGAATTCTTTCTTTACATTGACCAGTGCTTCGGGATTACCGTCCAGTGCCTGCTTCTCGGCTTCGGCATAGAGCTGGTCGATGCTTTTCTTGTACTCAGGCTGGATGGGGACGTATTCGTTGGTGCCTTCTACGTACTCCATTCGGTCCCACGTGATGGGGAGAGAAGGACTGTCGTAGGCGGGGCGCTTCATCTGGTCGATGTACCAATCGGTCTGCAGGTACGAGAGGTTGCAGGTACGGGCGTCGGTGCGGAAACCTTCGGTCTCCTGGTTGTACCAGAGGGGGAAGGTATCGTTGTCACCGTTGGTATAGATAATCGGGTTGCCGCTTTCTTGCAGGGACATCAGGTAGTTCTGGCCGAAGTCGCGTGCCATGTAGCGGTCGCTGCGGTCGTGGTCGTCCCAAGTCTGGCTTGCCATCTGCACGGGGACAAAGAGGCAGGCTACGGAAACGATGGCGGCAGCAGGCAGTTCCTTCATCTTGGCGTAGTCTTGAAGCAGACGGACGAGTCCTGCCACACCCATACCAATCCAGATGGCGAAGGCGTAGAACGAACCGGCGTAGGCATAGTCACGTTCGCGCGGTTGGCTCGGAGTCTGGTTCAGGTAGAGCACGATGGCAATACCGGTCATGAAGAAGAGGAAGAAGACCACCCAGAATTGCTGGATGCCTTTCTGTCCACGGTAGGCTTGCCATAGCAGGCCGATGATACCCAGCAGCAGGGGCAGGCAGTAGAATACGTTGTGTCCCTTGTTGTCTTTCAGTTCCTGAGGCAAGAGGCTCTGGTCGCCCACCAGCCAGTTGTCGATGAACGGGATACCGGTAATCCAGTTGCCGTGTTCAATTTCTCCGCTGCCTTGTATGTCGTTCTGGCGTCCGGCGAAGTTCCACATGAAGTAGCGCCAGTACATCCAGTTGAGCTGGTAGGAGAAGAAGAACTTGATGTTTTCCCACTGTGTGGGCATGTTTACCATAATCATGTTGCCGCATTTGTCATAGGGCACATCGTAACCCTTGATGTCCTGCCAGGCATGGTATTGTTGTGTGTGGGCACTGCTGTACATACGCGGAAACAGCATGTTCTGGGCGTATTCGTACTCAATGCGTCCGGGGATTTCGATGTACGAATCCTTTTCATCGGGTGTAGCTTTCTCCTTGCGGATGAACTTCGTGCCGTTGTACTTGATGCGCGGTTCGCAGTAACCGTCTTTCACGTCCAGCGCCACTTGCGAGGAGAAGGCAGGGCCATAGAACAACGGGCGTGTGCCATACTGCTCGCGTCCCAGGTATTCGCCCAGTGTGAAGATGTCCTCCGGAGAGTTCTGGTCCATCGGCGTGTTGGCGGTGGAGCGGATGACGATAAGTGCATACGAGGAATATCCGATGACAATCATCATGGTGCAGAGCAGCGAGGTGTTCAGCGTGCGTGCCGATACGCGGAATTTCTCTTTGACGGCTGCCTGCGTCTTCGGACGGAGGTAGAGCCACAATGCGGCAATGACAATGACACCGATAACTACCGAGCTGGTACCGTGTCCGTAGAACGGGATACCCAGCATGGCGATAGTGAGTATGAACGAGAGTGCCATACGTGCCTTGTTGCGTTCGGTATAGCTTTCGTAGATACCCCAGATGAGGCAGGCTGCCAACAGGATGATATATACGATGACACCCGTGTTGAAGGACATGCCCAGCGTGTTGACGAAGAGCAGTTCGAACCAGCCGCCCACTTTCACGATACCCGGCACGATGCCGTAGAGTACGGCTGCTACCAGTATGCCCGAAGCGAGCAATGCCAGCAGGGAACCTCGGGCATTGGCGTTGGGTACTTTCTTGTAGTAGTATACCAGTACGATGGCGGGCAGGCAGAGCAGGTTCAGCAAGTGCACGCCGATACTCAGACCGGTCAGGTAGGCAATGAGAATCAGCCAGCGGTCACTGTGAGGCTCGTTGGCAACGTCCTCCCATTTCAGTATGAGCCAGAATACGACGGCAGTGAACAGTGAGGAGAAGGCATACACCTCGCCTTCCACAGCGCTGAACCAAAAGGTATCGCTGAACGTGTAGGCAAGTGCGCCCACCAGACCGCTACCCATGATGGTAACCATCTGGCCGCGTGTGATATTGTTTTCGTCTGTCACCACAAGTTTGCGTACCAGGTGCGTGATGCTCCAGAAAAGGAACAGGATACATGCGCCGCTCATCAGTGCGCTCATGTAGTTCACCATCTTGGCCACGGTGGAGGCATCGGAAGCAAATTGTGAGAACAGGTTGGCTACCAGCATGAAGAACGGTGCGCCGGGCGGGTGTCCTACTTCCAGCTTATAGCCAGTGGTGATGAACTCCGGGCAGTCCCAAAAGCTTGCAGTAGGTTCGATGGTCATGCAGTAGACCGTCGCTGCAATGAGGAAGGTAATCCAGCCTACAAGGTTGTTTACGGTTTTGTACTGTTTCATTCAGATGAAATTCGTTATAATTCAGTTTTGTTTTTTACAAGTTGTTTTGCCATCCGCTTAGTTAACGTATTGGCATATATGGGCGCAAATATAATGATTTCGCTTCTAAATAGGTGACAATAAGCAGCATTATTAGGATAGGTTAAGGGATTTGCTGCATCTATAGATGCAGCACGGTGGAAGTATAGATGCAACGCGGTGGATATATAGATGCAACAATGATGATTCTATAGAGGGAATATCCGGCCGATAAAGGGGATGCGGAAAGGAAGTATCCTCCTTGCTTGTCTAAATGAATCTTTCGTTTATAACCGAAAATCTAGCCTTTTTCGCAAACTTTTTAGGTTATGAACGAAAGAATGGATATACTTAGGAAGTACAATCTCTGGACAAGAGGAGATTTATATTTTCATCGACGAAGTGCAGCTCATCGAAGAATGGGAAAAGTCGGTCAATTCTTATTCGCAGGACTATACCGAGGAGTACGAGCTCTTTATCAGTGGCTCCAGCTCACGGATGCTGTCCGGTGAGCTTGCCACGCTGCTTTCCGGGCGATACGTCCAATTCCCGGTATATCCCTTCAGCTATCAGGAGTATGCAGAGATAAGGCATCTGGAACAGAACCGCGAGAGCTATATGAATACGGGCGGAATCCCGGAACTTTTTGTCTTGCCCGAAAAGCAGGAGGTGCAGCGCAATTACTTGTCTGCCTTGAAGGACACCATCTTGCTGAAGGACATCATCCAACGCTACAGCATACGTGACCCCCGACTGCTTGAGGACCTTTTTGCGTTTCTTGTAGGCAATGCCTCTAATTTAGTGTCCATCGGCAACATCGTGAACTATTTCAAGAGCCAGGGCCGGAAGACGAGCTATGATGCCGTGGCTGCCTACATAGGCTATATCGAAGACTCGTTCTTGGCGTATCGTTGTGAACGCTTTGACTTGCGCGGAAAGTAAATACTGTCCGGTACGGCGAAATATTACATCAACGACCTTGCCTTTAAGAATTTCCTCTATCCCGGAACAGCCTATGGTGTGGGTTATAAACTGGAGAATCTTGTCTATCTGGAGTTGCTTCGGGCGGGCTATGATGTCTATACCGGATGTGCAAAAGAAAAAGAGGTGGACTTCATCGCTCGGAAAGGTGACCGTACGATATATCTGCAATCCACCTACATGCTGGTAGATGAACAGACGGCGCGCCGTGAGTATGCTTCGTTGGAGGCGATACAAGATAATTATGAGAAACTGGTTGTCTCGCTTGATGACTTCTGCCTGCCGTCCAATGAAGGAATACGGCATGTGCGGGCGTGGGAACTGCATGGGTTGTTGTGAAAGGGGCAGAAAGACGGGAATATCCCTATAACCTTGACAAAAAGCAATGTCTTTCCCGGTTTTCCTGCCGCACTTGGTTTTACAGAAGAACGGATTTGGGATATGTTGTGGATATTCGGTTCATAAAGATGCGTTCTTCTTGCATATTCTTCCGCTTTTGTAGGGCTTTTATGCAGAAATTGGCTACACCTTTAAGCTAAAAGGGTGATTGCTTTTTACTAAAAGGGGTATTGCGTTTTAGTAAAACGGTTACTCTGTTTTAGTAAAACGTTCTTTTGCTTTTGCATTTTCGGTGTATCAGGGCTTTCGGAGGTGTGATTTCGATTTATTGGAAGGACGTTCGTTTTGGTATAATGCTTATAACCTGACACTTATGGATTTTCGCTCTCGTATTTCTTTCTGTGTGGATAATCGGTCGGAAGTACGGGATTCTCGTGCGATAGAAAATACAAAGTGTCAGAATGACAAAATCATATTTATCTTCTGTAGGTATCAGCCTTAAAAATACTTTCCAATCTTTTTCTTGTTTTCATTCTTTATCGTTAAATTTGCCATCGAAGCAAGGAAGTGTCCTTAGCCTCAATGTTTTGTGAAATGATATTGTAAGAAGCGTTGTGCTTCATTCTTGTCTTTGAGAACCTAGGAAATTTTCGAAACTATACAAGAATGGCATAGACTGCTCCTACGCTGGTTTCGGCGTGGGTCTGCTGTCTGTTCATTTGTATAGTTGGGTTTTCCTAGGACCTTCAAAGACAATGAATAGCACGCAGTTCCACGCTGTCTTTTTGTGTAATAGCCCCAACTCTAAGGAACAAGTGGCGTAAATAATATATTTAAGAAAGAAACGGATAGTAGTAGTTTAAATGTTAATTGCTTTGCGGTGAGCAATAAATAGAATGTATAATTAAATATGAACTATGATACAACAAAAAAATTATAACGTAGGAGACTTTGTTAAAGATAAATTGGGAAATGAATGGGAAGTACTTCGCTATAAAGAAGTCTTTGGTTTAGGCTTGTCCATGCAAAAGACTGACTTTGTAGTATGTAGAAAATTGGAGAAAGATAATAGTCTAAATGTGACCTTTCACCAAGATGAGTTAGAATATGTTAGGTCAAATGCTAAACCTTTTATTATAGAATAATAGAAAGAAGATGTTTATAAGTTTATACTCATATTATTTATAGGGATAAGTATGTCTGCTTACGATAAATTAGATGACGATGTACTTCTTATAGATTATTTTTCAGAGTATAGAGAAGTTATTGGCATTTGGGATGCTCCTAATTGGAATAGTTTGGGGATGCGGTTGAACGCTGATAAGACATGCAAAATATATTGAGGTTTTGATACCTTAAATAGAAAAGGTAGTTGGGGGTATGATCCTAAAACTCGGAGAATAAGTACGACATGTGGATATGATTTTTGCATTACAGAACTGGCTTCGTATGCTATGACTTGTATTGATTAGGATGGAAATTACCATTCTTTTAAGGCTCGTAATTCTATTGCGGACCATGAATACTGGAAGGCTAATTCTTTTTTTGATCTCAATATGAATCGACAAGTGATTGTTGGGAGTTGGAAAAATATAGCAACAGATACAGTTTTAACATTTTATACTGATGGAAGATTCAGATTGGTAAATGGCACTATTCAATATAATGGAAGTTATAGCTGGAATATGGATGATCTTGTTTTGGATTGTGGACTTTTTGGAATTGATGATCAAATAGTGAATGTAGATACTTTCTTAGGCACAAGATTGGAACTTTCACATGGGTTTGCTTATAAGCCAACTTATGAGGAGTCGTTGTTGAATGGAAATTATGATTATGTGTTTTTTAATTATTAATGATATATTTAAATTGAAGGAAGATGAAAAAAATAAAGTTTATTTGTCGAGTAATCCTATTGTTAATCTGCGTGTCGGCATGCAGTAAGTATGATGACAGCGAATTATGGGATGAGATTAATTCACTGGATAATAGAGTGACTTCCATTGAAGAGCAGTTAAAATTGCTGAATAGTGATATTACTACCATTAAGTCCATTGTGGCTGCACTTCAGGATAGGTTGTACGTTGCCAAGGTTACTACGTCAGGAGATGGCTATACTCTTACATTTTCTGACGGTTCAAAAATAACAATATCTGATGGAAAAGATGGAGTTGATGGAAAGGATGCTCCGGTGATTAATGTTCGGTATGATAATGGTAAATACTATTGGACCCAGACTATTAATGGTACAACTACTTGGCTTTATGATACTGAAGGAAATAGAATTCCTGCGTCAGGAACAGATGCGATTACGCCATTATTGAAAGTGGATTCAGATAATTATTGGATTGTAAGTTATGACAATGGGTACACCTATTCTAAATTACTTGATGAACATGGAAATGCAGTAAAAGCCTCTGGTAAAAATGGTGATTCATTCTTTGAATCAGTAGAAGCAACAGAAGATGAACTGAGAATTGTTCTTAAGGATGGAACAGAAGTAGTTATTCCTTTAGGCGAACAGTCACCTTATAAGGCTATTGACTTAGGCCTTAGTGTAAAATGGGCTTCATTCAATTTAGGAGCAACAACATCTTCGGAAGCAGGTGGGCTTTATCTGTGGGGAGATGTTGAGAATAGTGGAATGACACCTTATTATGAAGCTCCGGATGTTGATAATATTTGTGGAACTAAATATGATATTGTACGCGCAACATGGGGAGGGACGTGGAGGTTACCGAGTAAAACAGAGCAAGTGGAACTGGTAACGCAATGTACATGGGCAAAAGCTACAGTAAACGGGGTGGTAGGTATGAAAGTAACTGGTCGTAATGGAAACAGTATATTTCTACCTCCTACGGGTTATGGATTGCCGATGAGTGGTCCTATAGGACAGACTCAAATAACAAATGCTAATGATGGTTATTATTGGGTAGGAGAATCTTATAAAGATTCTTATGGGCGTTTTGGATACATCTTCTATTATAACGCGAAAAGCCATTATTATAATGCAAGTTGGAATGCTAATTTCGCTAAAATGGCAATTAGACCTGTAAAATAGAAATTCTTTACTTACGTTGTAAGATCTGTCAAGAACGAAAGTAGGCAGAAAATGAAGTTAAAAGTCCTTTACCTATCAAAATAGAAAACCCCACTTCGCAAGTGAGGTACGCAACTTCAGGCATTGCGATTGGAAGAACAAGTCTCTCGCCATATCCTTCACCCTTTGGGTGATGATTTAGGGTACAAAGGTACTGATTTTCCCATAAGCAAACAAAAGAAGACGAGAAAGAGATGATTTTACTAAAATAGAAGACGATTTTCATACCTCTAAAAAGGATTCGCATTTACATTTGTCCTCTAAATATAAATACGGAAATACATGAAAACTCTATCTTATCACCACTTTATTTTTCTGTTGGCTGGACTTCTTTTTGCAAGTGCCGTAAATGCCCAAATAGCCTATATGCACGGTTCTACTTATGAAGAACGCAGTCATTCACTCATCGACCAGATGTTACAGACCCAACCGGTGGCCAACGGTAATATAAAATATGTGTCGCCTTTCTACTTCGCCCGCTTATGGCGTGACTATGAAAAGGAAAAAGCCATAGAAAAACTAACCGAAATGTATCAATACCAGTTGGAACATGTGAAAGCGTTCTATAACTCCGGTTCCGATATGGATTTCTTTGCCCATGCCACCATGCACGGCTACATGCTCACCAAAGAAAAAATGCCGGATTCGCTGCGAGAAAAGATTAAAGCCTTTATGGAAATAGGTAAATATACCAGAGATAACGGTACGCTGAATATGAAACTCATGCATCAGACCAGCGGATTGCTCTGCGCCGAAGAATGGCCTGACTTTACAGATGCCGACGGCAAAACCTCTGTCCAGCTAAAAGAATTTCTGCATGACAGAATCGTACATACATTAAAGCAATTCATCACTCATAACTGTCCTGAAGCAGATGCTTTTACCTATCTGGGAACCAATCTTCAATATATCAGGATGCTTGCCGAGTTCTCTAAAAATGAAGAGATACGTAAAAGTGCTTTAGCAGCTTACCACCATATTGTGGCACAATTGCTGTTACCCTGGAATCAAGGCCTGTATTGTGCCAACCCTCCCCGTTGTAAAGGTTGGAAGAACTTATATACAGGTAATTTGAGCACCGGCGTACAGATCGTTCAGCTAACCTGGTTATTCTACGGTAGCCCCGATGAGCGTATCATCCTCCGTGAAGCTGCAAACAGAGACAATTTCGGCTGTTTCAACTTCTGGCTGGCCTACGAACGTACTGTAAAACCACTCCCTTTCCTACAAGCTCTGAATAACTCGAAAAGTTATCCTTACGATTTCAAAGCTTTACGGATAGACAGCAAGCATTACTATTGCCGCTACACTTATCAAAGTCCGAATTACGGTTTATCCACCCAGACAGTGGAAGCTTTTCCTGATAAACTGAAAGATTTCCAATACACCTACGCATTTAAAGAGACTAAGAACATACATCTTGTCTGGCAATCGGATAATTCGGAAGCATCCGTATTCAGTGTGTGCCACGATAACCCCGAACGCCCTCAGATTTATCAGACACACTCCAACAAGCTGGGGTATGGGGAGAATCCTTATCACCGTGTCTTCGGATACGAAAAAAGTGCCATTGGCGTATATAATGTTACAGAAAACTATATGAATATCCCCCATTTCTATCAGATGTACGTACCATTCAGCCGCAAAGGCATAAAAAAGAGAATGGTGAAGAAGATCAACGGATTGCAATGGATATTGTGTCACACAGGTTCCATGATGTTCGCTTTCGCTACTCCGGAAGAATGGGCTTTTGAAATTTCCGGCGGCAAGTATGATATAAAAGCACACGATGTTCTCATTCTTAAAGACAAGAAGCGTCGCAGAGGCTCCTGGGTATTGGAAACGACTGAAATCACCGAACAATACAAAGATGCCCGAAGAGATATGAAAGCTGAACTGGAGAATTTAGCCAATGATATTCGCGAAAAGGTAAAGTTTAACTGTTCCGGTGACTATGAAACGAGTGAAACTCCGGGAATTTCATATACCAACCTACAGGGACACACACTGGAACTGACATTCTTTTCCCCTGAAACAGCCTATAACGGACAGTATAAACTGAATGGAAATCCTGTAAAACTGAATACCGAATACATATCTCAAAGCAAGTATATGGAGCAAAAAGCCAATAGTAACGTACTCCTGTTCCACACCCCGGAAGGTACAAAAAGCTGGGAATTGGAATAACGTACCAAAGCTGGGGAAAACGGTCGTTTGAGACCTTTTTTATAGGTTTTGAAACGATTTTCCATATCCCTTCCTAGCCCATCGGCTACTTTTGCGAATGAAAAACAAACTTGCTTTATGCATATTTAAAGAAATTAATAGTATCTAAAAAATTTAATTTATGGAAAACAGAATCACACTCTCAAAACGTGTGGAAGGAAAATCCCGACTTTGGGTGACTTTACTCCTTCTATGCTTCTGTAATTTTACTTGGGCACAAGTAAAAGTTACCGGTGTTGTAACAGACCCGTCGGGTGAAGCCATTATCGGTGCCAACATCGTAGAAAAAGGTGTACCGGGAAACGGTACAATCAGCGACATTGACGGAAACTTTACCTTAAATGTAAAAAGCAACAAGGCCACAGTAACCATCTCTTTCATTGGCTACAAAGACAAAACAGTAGCCCTCAACGGGAGTACAAATTTGAAAGTAACATTAGAAGAAGATTCTCAGTCATTGGACGAGGTAGTGGTAGTGGGGTACGGCTCCGTAAAGAAAAGTAATCTGACGACTTCCGTATCCAAGATGACCTCCGAAGCCATTGAAGGACGTCCGGTCACAAATCTGAGTGACGCCCTCTCCGGTCAGTTGGCCGGTGTGCAAACTCAGACCAGCAGTGGTATTCCGGGTGAAGAAATGCAGATTACCGTACGTGGTGTCAGCTCTATCAACGGTTCTTCCAATCCCCTCATTGTAGTGGATGGAGTCATCACCGAAAATATGAGCAATGTGAACCCTTCCGACGTAGCATCTATCCAAGTATTGAAAGATGCGGCAGCCACTTCTATCTATGGTGCACGCGGTTCTGCCGGTGTAATCCTGATTGAGACCAAACAGGCTCAGAAAGGTGCTCCCGTCGTTAAATGGGAATCATACTTAGGTTTCCAGAACGCCGTGGGCCTGCCCGAAATGATGTCTCCTAAAGAATGGATGGCATACAACCTGTATCTGAAAAATGCGATGTGGCTGCAAAAAGACGGCAACAATACACTGGATACCCCCAATAAAGACCGTCCGAGCGGTGACCGCGTAAACCCGGACTGGTTGTTGAACCCTAATTCCGACACAGCCGACTGGACATTGCGTTCCGACCTTCCTCAGACAGATTGGATTGACGCCATTCTCCAGACCGCTTTCACCCACAGTCACCAGGTATCGGTTTCCAGCAAAGGCGACAAATATTCTATCTATGCCTCTGCCGGATACCTGAACCAGGAAGGTATCGTAAAACATACCGGATACGAACGTTTCAACTTCCGTATCAACGCTTCCATGAACATTAACAAGCACATCAAAGCCGGTGTGAATTTTGCTCCTACCATTTCCTCACAAGACAGAGGTGAATCTGAAGGTAAGGATAAAGTCATCATGACTGCCCTGACCATGATTCCTACTATCGGTATCAACGAAGGTACCCGCTCGTTAGGCTTCAGCAAATTCAGAAAGGATGACGTTAACCCATACGAACGCCTCAGACAAGTTACCGACAGCAGAAATATCAAGAACTTCGATGTTGCATCATGGGTGGAGGCGAATATCATCAAAGGACTGACGTTCAAGTCTATGTTCAACTATAGTTCTGAAAACCGCATCGATGAATATTTCCTCCCGCTCGACGTGCAGAAAATGTCTGTCAAGAGCGCTACTGCTTCAAGCAAAGTGATCTCCGGCAGTCGTACCGGATGGCAGAATACACTGAGCTATGACTTTACTCTCTGGAAAAAACATCAGATGAATGTATTGTTAGGACAAAGTATAGAAAACCGCAGCATCTATACTGCCGATATGAAAGCTACCGACTTCCCGTTGGATAACGTTCCGACCTTGAACCAAGGTGCCACTCCAAGTCAGGCCAGTACCCTGAAGAACATCGTTCGCACAGCTTCTCTTTTCGGTCGTTTAAGCTACAATTATGATGATAAATACTTAGTATCTGCATCCATGCGTCGTGACGGTTCTTCCCGTTTCGGTCCTTCCAATCGCTGGGCTACTTTCCCCTCCGTATCCGCCGGATGGAAAATCAACAGTGAAGAATTTATGAAAGATGTAGAGTTCATCTCTCTGTTAAAGCTCCGTGCTTCCTGGGGTATGTCCGGTAACGATCGTATCGGCTACAGTGACTATGTTTCTACTTTCACTACCGGAAATGTCGCTTACGGAAATACTTCACAAATAGCCATCTATCCGACTAACTATGCCAACTCAGATTTGAAATGGGAAACGACCAAAGCATTCGACTTTGGTTTCGACCTCTCCCTATTCAAAAACCGCATACAGTTGAACGTAGACTATTACATTAACCGCACGGACGACTTGCTGTATAATTTGCAGCTCCCCGCCGCTACCGGCTTCAACAGTATGCGCACAAATCTGGCTTCCATTGAGAACCGTGGTTGGGAAATTGACCTGACAACAACCAATATCAATACAAGATCATTCAAATGGTCAAGCACACTAAACCTTTCCGGAAACAAGAACAAGGTACTGGATTTAGGTGGAAACGATGAAATCATCACCGATGCATGGAACGCACAGTTCATCACAAAAGTAGGAGGTCCTATTTCTCAATTCTATACTTACCTCACAGACGGTCTGCTAACGGAAGCTGACTTCGAAGTAGGCGCTGACGGGCGTTATAATCCCAACAAACCATTGGTTCCTACCGTAAAAGGTAAAAAGCAGAGACCCGGTAACGTGAAATACGTAGACGTTGACGGAAGTGGTTCTATCGACAATGACGACAGAGTAGCTTACGGTTCAAATGAACCTGACGTGATGTTCGGTTTCACCAACAGATTTACTTATAAGGACTTCGAGTTGAGCATATTCCTGCGCGGACAGATTGGCGGTAATGTACTTTGGATTGGTGCCCGTAACCTGGATACCGGTGGTAAATATGGTGCCAACAACACACTGAGAAGATGGTTGCACTGCTACAAAGAAGATTATCCGAACGGCAACCCCATTCCTACTGAACTGGGTGTAGATATGTCATGGGATGGGAAAACACCGACTCCTTACGGTTTGGGTGACAACTCCGAGCAGGACGGACAATTACACAGAACAGATTTGGAAATCTTTGACGCAACCTTCTTACGTATTCAGAATGTCAGCCTGGCCTACAATATGCCCAAGAAATGGCTGAATGCCCTGGGAATCAAAGCAGCCAAAATTTACGGAACAGTAGAAAACCTGCATACCTTTACCGATTATGTCGGCAACCCGGATACCAATAGCTATAGTACCAATCCGATGCTCAGAGGTGCAGATTACAATACTTATCCGCTGTCAAGAAAATATATATTTGGTGTAAACGTAACCTTTTAATCAGTAACGATCATGAAAATAATAACTAAAATAGTAGCCGTATGTTGTTTGTGGGGGCTATCCTCCTGCGACAGCTATCTGGACGTCAACCAACCGTCTATTTACACAGACCAGAGCTTATACAAGACTCCTGCTGATTGTGAAGCCTCCATTGCCGGAGTTTACTCACAACTACAGACTGTCTATAATCGTAACTATCTGGAAGCAATCGTATTGAGGGAAGACGCTATTAAAAACATGAACAATAACATCACCCGCTTCACGGATACTTCTACCGAAAAGACCTGGGAAACCGCATGGAAATCGCTCTGGGTACTGGTATCACGCAGCAATAAGATATTGGACAACATCAACCGGGTAGACTTCTCTGATGAAGATCAGAAAAATCATATCAAAGGCGAGGCTTATGCCATGCGCGGACTAGCCTATCTGCAATTCGCCTGGTGTTGGGGAGGTTCTCCACTTATCACTACGGACCTTTCATTGGCCGAATTGCGTAAAGTGAAACGTTCTTCACAGGAAGAGACTTACCAGCAAGCAATCAAGGACTTCGAACTGGCTTATGACCTGCTTCCCGAAAAAAGAAGCGGCACAGAAGTGGGACGTATCACCAAATATGCAATGGCCGGTATGCTGGGACGTACTTACCTGTATATGCATAATCCTGCAAAGGCAGTAGAATGGTTGAAGCTGATAATTGCCAAAGAACCCGCTTTATATAAAATGGCCGACAACTATGAAGATTGTTTCGATGATAAATTCGACAACACATCCGAACGTGTCTGGGAAGTGCAATACATGGGCGGTTCCACCGGTAAAGCTTTGGGTATCAGCCAAACGTTCAACAGTATGTTGCTCGCTTCCAGTATCAATCTTGAAAAGGATGCTCCGTTCCTTCATAATGTAACGTTCAAAGGTCCTTCCGGTACCGCCCAGGTTTCCGAGTCCATCTGGGGTGAAGGTGTTTACGAAGAAGGCGATATCCGCCGGGCCGCTACCATGGTGAATAACCTTTATTACGATAAAGATTACCAGCATGCTGACACTTACACAGCCCGTAAGTTCCTGAAAGCAACGCAGACGAAACCCGGTTCTTATGACGAATGGGGTAATAACATCTCTATTCTGCGTTACACGGATGTCAAACTGATGTATGCCGAAGCTCTGAATGAAGTGGGCTATGCAGAGAATATCACTACAATCTTATCCATCATTAACGAAGTGCGCAAAAGAGCCGGTCTGGAAGCCATTGATGCTACCAGACTGAACAGTAAGCAAGCTACATTCGATTACATCGTTCACGAACGTTTTATCGAGTTCTGTTACGAAGGACTTCGTTGGCCCGACCTGATTCGTTGGGGGCTTGCCGAAGAAGCAATGGAGAAACACTTCTCTCTCAAAAACGAAGGTTTCAACACAGCTACCCAAACACCGATGTATGTAATGGAAAAACGTAATCTGCTGGCACCGATTCCACAATCTGAAATCAATGCCTATGGTGACGGAACAATCATGTGGCAAAATCCCGAATATTAAAATTCTGTCATAGAACAAAGAGAGTATATGTATGTTGGGCAAGCCGGAAAATCCGGTTTGCCCACTCTCTTATTAATAAACTCTATCAAAAGAAATCCAATATGATACAGAAATTGTCTGCCTCCATTTTTCTTTGCCTTTGGGGAATTATTTCAGTGTATGGAAACCTGTATCCAGCAATAGACAAAGATCCGTTGTCCATAGCCGTCGAAGCCTTTGACAACCAGACCTACCCATACAGTAAAGAACGCATCCAGAAGGAAATTCAAAACCGCAATGTCCGTTGGACCACCCACCTGATGAGCGCTGCCGGTACTTTCTATGAAGCTACCGGACAGAAACGATTTCTGAACATGTCCGAAGAGATTTTCCGGTATGCCGTCACCGCCTGGGAAAAGGACGAACAACTGATGCGGGGACGAGATGATTTCTTCTCTACCCGCAACGTGGCAGCCACCTACAAATTACTTAAAAAAGAAAGACGCCTGAAAGGAAACGAAGCCCGGGAAATTGTGATCCGTTTTGCCGACCTGCACTTCGAGCCTCATTTCATCACCGATCATAATCAGGGACAGGAACGTGCTTTAGGCTTCACCAGAATGTATAACTTGTTTCCGGATGCTCCCAATGCAAACCAGTGGAAAGCCTATACAGATACTATGTGGAATTTCTGGTATGCCAATAAGGATGTAGACGAAACCGCTACTTTATATTCAGCCATCCACTTAAATGACATTATCACCATCGCACAAGAAAGTGGACGGGTCGAATTGCTACAGACTCCCGAAATAGAACAATGGTTTTCACGCTATCTTCATCAGCAAGCTCCCAGCGGTTACATGCCGGAATATGGAGATGACTTCTTCTTTGCCTATTTTGAATGGATCGTAGTCTTTGAAAAGATGGCTCGCTTGACTGGTAATGCAACCTATCAGGAAGCTGCCCGCAAATTATATAAAACAGGACTTCCTAATTTACCCGAAAAATATACTAAACGAGGCTGGTTTCTACGGGATGCCTGTGAATGGGCCTCGATTGCGGAAATAACCCTGTTACCGCCATTTATTCCAAAGACTTCTATCCCGGATTGGGGTGGCATGGTGACAACACGCACCAACCGGGAAGGACAAGGTGGTATACCGGACCAGTTATTGCTAACGGCTTCACACGTTCCGGGTACTCCTTTTGTCATGAGTGATCTTTATGCCGAAGGTTCTCACAAACATCCGAATCTGCGCGGAACCATCAATTATTTTGAAACCGACTGTTGCCCGCACTTTCACGGCGTGCAACGTCATGCTACGGATATGCGTCATGGCAACACCGTGATCCTGATGAAAGAAAAAAGCAATGGTTTCCCTTTCGGTGAAGGCTCCAACCGCTGGCTGACCAACCGTTGGTTTACAGACTGGATTGACTTCAGCTCAACCACACATATATCAAAAAGTGATCCGCAAATGAGGGGATTTCAAAACATCACTTTCCGTTTTCAGAATGGACAGCCGGGCGAAGTGATCTGCATTGATAAGGTTCGGTTACGAGGTAAGGCCGGAGAAAAGATTCTGCATGATTGCAACACATTGGATGCATGGGGAGACGGTGTAGAACTTGCAGACAATGAGAAAGGTGGAAAGATGATACGTATTACTTTGAAAGATAACGGCATTCATTTTATTAATCTGAAAGTGGCGGCAGATTTCAGTCTGAATGAGTACCGATACATTGGTTGCGACTGGAAACATTACACGACTGACGGCAGAATCAAGTCTCCCATGAGTTTCAAGATTAGAGCCTACAACAAGATCAGAAAACCGGTAGAAGACTATGTACATGAAGAAGTAGGTGTGCTGTTCAATCCCAATATCGTGCGGACAGCCAAAGTTGTGAATAAAGATAAAGACTCATACGCTGAAGTGATTCTGGATAATCACTGTGTCGATGGTTCCACCCTGCAACGACGCATGGTATTGACAGCTGAAGGTATTCTGATATTACAGGATCATCTGATTCCCGGAGAAGATACCGAAGGATATACGGCAGGTAGTATCTGGCAGTTGTATCAAATGGATGAACGGGGTGAAAACTGGTTCAGTACTCACGGAGGGAAAAAAATATATAGGGATACCCCAAACGCAGGTCAACCGTGGAAAGACGCATCCGGTAACGAAATAGAGAAAAGGCAATTACTAGTCTATTTTGAAAAGCAACCCGACTGCAGTTACGGATTTCAGAAACAAGAATATACAATACAGCCCACCACAGTCTTCTCCAAGCAACGTGTTACTCCATTCGAGCCTTTGACATTTGTTACCGTAATCGTGCCCTACAGCATAAAGAAAAAGGCCGTTGATATCGTACAGTCTTTATCTACACGAACTCTGGATGGATGCAGCACCGTTCAAATAAAAAACAACAAGGAAGAAATCACCATTCAAATAGACATGAAAGGGAATTGGAATGTATTCCGTAAATAACCATATAAAAAGCGTTTATGCTTGTATGAATTGCATGTTTTGCATTATCTTTAGGGGCTCAATTTATAACTTGAATTTTATGTTTCCGAAGATAATGCAGAATATCACAAAGCATCTATTTATCTTGTCCATACTCTCATTAGGGTATATTAGCGCATCGGCACAGAACATCACGCTGAATAGCTATTCTGTAAAGGATGGATTATCAAACAGCACTGTAAAAGCTATCTGCCAGGACGATAAAGGTTACATTTGGATTGGTACCAAAAATGGGTTAAACCGATTAGACGGTTACGAAATAAAGAACTATTATCACCTGCCAGGCAAAGAAGTCAAGCAGCCTAACGATATAGTGAGTATTACGCAACTATCGGACGGTCTCTTCTGGATCGGTACCTTCAGCGGAATCGTTCTCTTCGATCCCATGCAGGAAAAGTTTATCGATTTACAGGAACGGTATGCGGGGAAAGAATTTCCCTCGTCCGTGGTTGTAGGCCTGCACGAAGATCCCAAGAAAAACATCTGGGTAGCTACCAAACAAGGATTATATGTTTTCAAAAGCGACGGAACGTGTTCATATGTGAAAGATATGCGTGATACCTATATTCACATGATGGCTGCCGCGAGCCCGTATGCCCTGTTGCTGGATGTGGTGAATCAGGGGCTGGCACTTTATGACGTAAGGACCGAGCGTTACAAGATATTACACAAAAATGAAAAGCGTTTCTCCTTAATGAAAGGATTTACAGATAGCAAAGGACGCATCTGGCTGGGAGAAGAGCTAAAGAATTTCTATCAATATTTTCCTAAAGAAGAAGAAATCAAGCCTATCTCATACACGGTTCATCCGGATGTTCCGATAGAAAGTAATTACATTCATGACATCACAGAATATAATGATTCCACCTTGCTGCTTGCAACCGACCGCGGACTGGTGGCTTATGATATTAAGCACTCTTTCTTTTATACCAAAGTTGATCAACACCTTGCTATAAGCGACCGCCTAATGACAGTCTATAAGGATAATCAAGGAGCATTATGGATAGGAACTTTCGGTCAGGGAGCCATTTATTATCATCCCAAGCTGTTTACTTTTACTCATCATTCTTTAATATCCTCCCCTCAGCAGGCCACCGGAATCCAAGTAGTAGGTTCATTATCCGAATCACAAGGTAAATTATGGATTGGACATAGCAAGGGGCTTATAGCCATGGATGTAAACAATCCGAAGCATATAGAAGAAGTAAATATATCCGGAGGTAATTCTCCCAAACACGATACGGACTTATACTATGTTTACCGGAATTCACCAGACGAGCTCTATCTCTATTTTTTAAATATGGGAGTTTATTCACTCAACTTGAAAACCCGTTCCATAACCAAAGTGATCGCCCCAATGAGTGGTGAAGAACAAATTCGTGCAATGGCAAGAGATGCAGAAAATCGCCTATGGATAGCAGAAGATGACTTGTCTTACTGGGATAAGAATACGCAAAAGCTGGATCGGAATCTATCGACCAACTATAATGCCACTACCCGGTATATGTTGACACAGGATATTCTGCGATATGAAGATGACATGATAGTGGGAGTTCGTACCAATGGTTTATGGATATTCAGGCATCAACCTGAAAATCCCGAACACTATTTTAAAGGTGAACGAACCACATTCGAAGAACTGAATGACAAGAATATAAGTGTACTCTACGAGGATCACGCCAAGAACATCTGGATCGGTACTTATGACAATGGATTATATAAATGTAATCTGGAAAAACAGGAAATACATCATTATAATAAAGATAACGGATTAGTACACAATTCCATTTGTGCCATCCTGGAAGATCGTACCAGCAAGGATATATGGGTATCTGCCATCAACGGATTGTCACAGATCAAACCGGATGGAATCATCGTAAATTTTACGCGTGGCAACGGCTTTCCTTTGAATGAAGTTTCGCACAAGTCACTGTTGCAAGCCAGCAACGGACACATCTATATAGGCGGTAACAACGGACTGGCGGAACTGGACCCGACACGTTTGTCTCATGACAGAAAGACGGCACCTTTGGTACAGATATCCCTGGTGGAGTCACTAAATTCTAAAAATGCACCCGACCATATTGAAATCAATAACTTCAATGAAGGAAACAAGGTTGATCTGCCGTATGATAACTCATCTATACGAATCAAATACTCTGCGCTCGACTTCATCTCCCCCAAGGGATATAAATATGCTTATCAGTTAAAAGGCCTGGATAAAGAGTGGAATTATATTGAAAATAATGAAGTAATATACTCTAATCTTCCGGCAGGTAAGTATATTTTCAGTATTAAGGCATGCAATAACGAAGGAATCTGGAGCACGGTAGAAACAACCATTATCATATCGGTACATCCTGCATTCTGGGCCACCTGGTGGGCAAAGGCCCTCTATATCTTATTCATCATCGTCTTTCTGGCAGTATTAGCACGCTATTTTTATGAAAAGAAAACAGCCAAGTACAAACGCCAAATCGAACAGATAGAAAAAGAGAATATCGAGAAGAACTACCAGATGAGGATTGAGTTATTCACTAATTTCTCTCACGAACTCCGGACACCGCTCACATTGATAACCGGTCCGGTAGACGATATCATCAACGATGAACAGCTTCCTTCGGGTTTAAAATATCCGATGAAACAGATACAAAAGAACGCAAACCGCCTGCTGCTTCTGGTGAACCAGTTGATGGATTTCCGCAAATTAGAACATGGAGCCATGCAACTGAAACTAAGCTGCCTGAATGTACCTGTATTTATTACTGAACAGATTGACAGTTTCTCCGAATTGCTGAACAAGCACGAACTTACCATTTCGTACTCCAACAACTATTATGGAAACAATTTGTGGGTAGATGTAGACCTGATGAGTAAAGTAATGTTTAATCTGCTCTCAAATGCAATAAAGCACTCTTCCAGAGGTGGAAAGATCCAGCTAGAATCCAATATGGAGGAAAACAGCGTTGTTCTTTCCGTAAAAGACTTCGGGGAAGGTATATCTCCTGAAAACCAAAGCAAAGTTTTCGATCCTTTCTTTCAGATAGGAAATGGCAACAAAGGTGGAATGTTCGGCAGTGGCATCGGACTTAATCTGGTGCAATACGTGGTTAAACTGCATTTCGGCAAGATATGGCTGGAAAGTACGCCCGGACAAGGAACGACGTTCTTCATACGCCTGCAACTGGGAAAGGAACACTACGCCAATTCCAATGTTATCTATACTGACCAGGCAATTACTCATACATTGAAAGTAGAAAAAAATAGTGTATTGTCCGTAGAACCGGAATATCACCAGCAAATACCCGAAGATTCTGATAACCGCCTGCGGATTCTGGTAGTAGAAGATGACGAGGATATGCGCCAATACATCGTTTCCAAACTATCCAAGACCTACAATGTGCAGGAAGCTCCTGAAGGAAAAAGTGCCATAAATATAGCCAGAGAGCAGATACCCGATCTGATTATCAGTGATATCATGATGCCCGTAATGGACGGACTGGAACTCTGCCGGGTTATAAAAAATGATATGGCCTTAGCTCATATTCCGGTAGTCTTGCTAACAGCAAAAAGCCTGGAAGAGCATGTAAAAGATGGGTATCAGGCTTTAGCCGACGACTATATATTAAAGCCATTCAATGCGCAAATACTACTGGCTAAAATAGAAAGCCTCATCAAAAACAGAGAAAAACTGAGAGACTTGTTCTGCCAGAAGTTAGAGAGGACAGAAGTTCCGGTAGAGGAAATCACAGTAGAGGACCCATTCATGCAAAAACTGGTAGAATTAATTACAGAAAATGCACAGGATCCGGAATTATCCATGGAAGTTCTATATAATAAATTAGGCATGAGCCGTACACAATTCTTCCGGAAAATTAAGGCGATATCCGATTTATCACCCAACAAACTGATCTTAAATATCCGGATGAAAATGGCTGTGGAAAAATTCCAGTCCGGAGGCATGACCATTGCAGAGGTTGCCTATGAAGTAGGCTTCTCCGATCCGGCTTACTTTAGTAAGGTTTTTAAATCTGTATTCAATCAAACTCCTACCGAATATATCAAGAATATAGGTAAATAATCGGTCGCAGGTCTAAAATACAAGCCTTTGACACTATTTTCATAGTCTGTCAAAGGCTTTTCGCCTAAGTTTGCAAAAAATTCAGGTAAAGTTTATGACCATGAGAAACCACGTGATTACATTATTACTCATACTATTTTTTGCAAATACAGGCTTTGCACAACAGACCATCGTATCCAGGGAGAAGCCGCTGAATTTCTCCCGGAAAGATTGTATAAACCTATCTATATACGACTGGCCCCGCACCCTTTTAAGTTATCCGGTTTACTTTCCGGAAGGAATACAGTCCGAATCGGAGCTTAACCTTTCCGATAATAAGCAGAACTGTTCTGTTCCATTCCAATTATCAAACAAAGTCATTGAAAATGGGAAACTGAAATCTGCCGTTATAAACTTCTTCGCAGAGCTACCAAGCGGAGGGGAATTCGACTATACATTGTATCTTCGGAAAAACAATGCTTCCCGGCAAAGTTCACCCGTTATACTTCAGAAACAGGCGTCAACCTGGCTGATTAGTGACGGAAGCTTCGGTGTGGAAATACCTGCCGGAGGAATCAATCCGGGGCACACAATTCCCGCTCCCATAATCTCCATATTGAACGATCATCAAAAGATAGGCAATAACAAGCTGCACACCGGACAGCGCACCGTAAAAAAGATAGAAACGTCTGTTTTAGAATTAGGCGACTTGTTTATAGAATG
This sequence comes from Bacteroides sp. AF39-16AC, assembly GCF_003602735.1. Classification (NCBI taxonomy): domain Bacteria; kingdom Pseudomonadati; phylum Bacteroidota; class Bacteroidia; order Bacteroidales; family Bacteroidaceae; genus Bacteroides; species Bacteroides sp. AF39-16AC. The sequence goes on from NZ_QTLN01000028.1 coordinate 47,520, forward strand.
TGGAATACATTATATATTAGATAACCAAGCTTCTTATTATGCCAAGGTAAAAGTCATACAAGGTTATCCCTTCGTCATCCTCGACGAACAAATGGAGAATATATCAAACCAAGATGAGGTGTTTATAGATATGGAATGGGATAACTTCTATCCTACGCGCCGTTATGGCAACTGGGACAGACAAAAGGAAATATCAGTAGACGGAGGTTTGCCCATCGACCAACCCATATACACCAACTGGAGCCAGGAAGATCCGCACTGGACAGGAATGGGCTGGATAGAAGAGCCCGATAAGCAAATGTTGTATCGCCTCTTACCCTTCGGAGGAAATTCAACACGTGAACAGGTTCCGGCAATCTCTTTCTGGGAAACTCAGGATGCAGCCAGAGAATTAGGCATATTTGTATATGACCATAATCGCTGGGATGATCAGCAATACGGGATCTGGCAACCCACTCCGGATTTATCTGTATATTTCCGTTATGCCGGTCAGAAATTATATTTCAAGTACCCGCTCCATTCCGGCAGCCGGTCCACGGCCATAACTTTATACACGATTGAAAAGAAACAGGGTATAGTTGACAAATTCAATAAACGCATTGACGAAATAGCAGTCAAGGGTGGTGCAGACCATTCGGATGAAATGGGCTTCCGCTACGCTATGCTATTACACCGCCAGTATGCGCTATTAAATTTAAATAAGGTGAAAGATTGGATTCTGGAGTATCCGGTACATGCAAAGCATCCGGATACTCCCTTTACAGGGAAAACAGGCTCACCCACTGCCGAACAATTCTATCAGCAGATAATAACCTCTCCAATGGCTTATTATATGACAGGCTTAAATGGATTTCCCGGCATTCATTCCATTTCTCACCGCCCGCTTTTCGGTAGCTGGATAGAAGATTACCTAGCACTTTACAAACAACTGACCACAGAACAAAAGAAGACCGTAGACGGCCTGATGCTCATATCCGCCTACATCAATACACTGGAAGCGATGAATACCATTCGCACTTCATTAGCAGGAACCGCTAATATGGCAGCAGACGGCTGGGCAGTACCGGGGCAGATGTCTTTCCTCTACCCCGAACACCCGATGGCCAAAGAATGGGCGGATTTCTTTGAAAAAACACTGGAAATATACGGTATCTTCTATACACGTCCTGAAGTAAAAGCCTTCGAATCCAAAGGCGGACGTTGGGTAGAAAGCCTGGGTATCTATAATTGGGCTTTCTTACGTCCTACCTCAGCCACCAATATCGCACTAAAAGAGTTCGATGGCAAAAATCGTTTTGCCGGAAAATACATGGCGCAACGGGGACACTGGATGTTGGACATGATGACCGCTCCCATTCAATACAATGAAAAGATGGAAAGAAGTTATCCGCCCCATGGTGCTCACGGAGGGGGACGGATTGTTCCACGCTATTGCTCCGTTTACCAGTTAGCAGACTGGATGCAATACTACGATCCACTCTTAGCCGAAAATCTATATTGGACCGGCAAGATGGGTCCGGGTGTTGAAACCAAAGATACACACACCAATTGGGGGGATGTCCATCAGAAACAATACCCTACCCATAACATGGGAACCAATCCGCATTTAAGAAGCACGAAATATACCGGACACGGCATTGTTCTGCGTGCAGGAGTAGACACAGACGAAGAATTGTCCATTCACTTAAACCAAGTGGATAAAGGCCCTAACTATCGTTGGGGGCATCAGGGACAAGGCAACTCCGGCGGACTTTACTTCTATGCAAAAGGTAAAATATATACGGGGCATGAAAACGAAGTGGTAGGCGACCATGTACAAAATAACCTGGATGGCATCACTAACTTCGGAGTAATGAAAAATGGAGCTTTCTGTAACATCGGAATGAACGAACTTGTGGCTCCACTTTATGACCTGGATATAGTGCAGCTGGCAGAACTTCGTTCCGCTAAAGGAAAAGACAGTTTTGCCTGGCCGGAATATTTATCACGCAGCATCCTACTAGTAGGTACAGACTACTTCCTACTCTACGACCAGACCGGAACGAACTGGAGAGCAGGTGCCCGTTTCTCTTGGTTCGTTCAGAAAGAAGATGAATTTCCACAAATCGTTTTCTTTGGCAAAAAAGCACGCCCGGATCATTGGACTAAAGGAGAAACCAATAATTCCAAAGGTTTCTACCGGGATGCGGACGGTTCGCTACTGACATTGGTTTCACACAAGAAAGGAGATATCAACGTTCTACATGGGAAAGTAGTGAACCCGGCTTTGTTGGCCCATACAAGCATTTACGAATTTGTGTCCGAGCAAAAAAATGCACCATCTAATATATTGTATATCAAAGCTCCTCACAGTACCGATGTTATCTTCCGTGATGGAACAGGAATAAGCCATCAGTCCGAAAAGGAATCATTCACCGGAGAGGTCGGTGTAATCCGCCGGATGGATAATGGAACCTTGCAACTTGCTTTAATGAAGGGTACACTCCTTTCTGCCGATGGTTTTTCGATTGAATTGTCGGACGCCGGTACGGCAATTGCCATGACCCGCACAAACGCCAACACTTGCAAAGGACGCTATAAGAGTGATGGAAAAGCTAGGTTAACCCTAAAAGGAATGTCCGGCGGAAAATTATATATCGACGGTATCGCACAACAGGGAACAAGCAATATCTCTTTACCCGCAGGAGAGCATCACATAGAGTTTGCACGTGAAGCAATTCCAATGCAAACAGATATTATCGACACAGAATATACTCCTAATGGTACCCTTATTTATCTGGATATACCTGCATCAGCCAAAAAGGTAAAAATAGAAACATCACGGGACAATGGGCAAACATGGACGGAGGTAGGCACAACCACCCGGTCAATATACAAACTTGCTCCGCAACCTGCCGGGAAGATACATGTACGAGCTCTGTCCGTAAATGGAAAACATACGGCCGTCTTTGCCCAAGAGTATCCGGTTTATACCACTAACCAAGCACCACATTACCCGGAAGGTCTGCACCTGAATTTAGGCAAGGGGAAGGTAGACTTATCATGGGGAAAAGTATTAGGTGCACAGAAATATCGTATATACCGGAGAAAGGCCGGTGATAAAGATTTCGCACTTATATTTGAAGGTAAAGCTAATCAGTATACAGACATGAAAACAACCGGAGTCATCAAAGCATGCCGATTCCCCGGTAAGTTAGACAATCCGACTCTTGATGCCGGTTCGTTTACAGTCTATGAATATACCGTTACCACTGTGAACGGGTATGGCGAAAGCGTACAGTCTCCTGTTGCCGATACGCATCCGGCATCCTGGGCCAACTGGTATCCGAATACCGAATTGAAATACAAGCGTACCTCTGCATTCTGGATGGAACCTTATGTACCTGCATTCATGACACCCGAGAAATATTATCCGAACTAACAATATAAAAAATACAAGAAAATATGAAAAGTAAACTATTCACAGCAGCATTAGCTGCGTTGATGCTGTCATCTTGTACTCCTAAAGAGAACGGGTACTTTGACAACCTCCCACAAGAAGCCAACCCTATAGAAATCGGGAATAAAATTACGAATCGGTTTCTGGAGCAAGGGCATTCGCAATATGGCAGCCCCTTACGAGTGAACGAACCAAGAACACAAATCACCTATCCGGATGTATGCACTTGGTTGGGAGGACTTTGGTTTGCTCAGGAAACAGATAACAAGGAATTGACAGAACGTCTGAAAGCCCGTTTCGAGCCCTTATTCACCAACGAGGCTTACTTGCAGCCGAAGCCGAATCATGTAGACAATAATGTCTTCGGAGCCGTGCCGCTGGAACTCTACCTGCAAACAGGAGAAGAGCGCTATAAAACATTAGGCATGATGTATGCCGACTCTCAATGGGAATTACCAGCCAACTGGAAACTAAAAGAAGGCGAAGAACGTCAAAGTAGTATGTATGGAGACTTCAAAGATGCCGATATCTGCCAACCGGAACAAAAGGAATGGGCCGACAAAGGTTATTCCTGGCAAACTCGTTTTTGGCTGGACGATATGTATATGATCACCACTATCCAGGCGCAGGCCTATCGGGTAACGAACGACCGTAAATATATAGACAGAGCAGCTCGCGAAATGGTGCTTTACCTGGATTCAATACAGCAAACTTCAGGACTGTTCTATCACGCACCAACAGCTCCCTTCTGCTGGGGACGCGGTAATGGTTGGATGGCAGTCGGTATGTCCGAACTGCTCCGGATGCTTCCGCAAGACAATCCGGACAGAACGGAAATCATGAAAGGATATCTGAAAATGATGGAGAAGCTAAAAGATACGCAGGATGAAAATGGTATGTGGAAACAGGTAGTGGATGATATTTCCATGTGGGAAGAAACTTCCGGTTCGGCCATGTTCGCATACGCCATGATTACAGGTGTCAAGAAAGGTTGGTTACCTGCCGAAGAATACGGACCGGTAGCCCGGAACGCCTGGATAGCTTTAACCAAATATGTAAATGAACAGGGAGATGTGGAAGCCGTATGCGAAGGTACCATGCTGGGAGATAATAGTGAACACTACCGCAACCGTAAAGCTTTAACGGGAGATCTCCATGGACAAGCTCCGGTTTTATGGTGCGCCTATGCATTACTTGCCAAATAAAATCACGTACTTTGCAAAGTAAAAACTAATCTCACAAAACATGAAAAACATAGTATTAATCACCGGATATTCTTTGCTGACAGCCTTTTTCTTGTGCACACCACCACTGTGTGCACAAGAAAAGGTACTCGACCGGATGACACGCAGTGAAGCCCGACAGGAAATCCTCCGACACACCGAAATCAAGGATCATGTTACTTTTTATCATAGTAACGATAAGGATATCTACGTTGTCTATGATCTGGCAAGCTCCGGCAATAAGGAGAAAATGCTTCAAGGCAAAACCATTCTATTAGGTATCCTGGATGCCTTCGAGTCTACCCGGAACCAATCCCGCCCCCTGGAAGTATCTTTCTTTGCCCGCGAGAAATTCTTCGATGCCATACGCATACTTAAAGAAAACAAACTGATGGACGCGGAACTCAGACAACAGTCCGAATCTCTTGTCAGTCAGATGAGTTTCTGTGAAGAACGCGGTCCGAACAACCGGGCAGCAAATTATGCCATGGGAGCACTGGCAGCTGCCAGATTATTTCCGAAACACAAAGATGCCAAATTGTGGAAGGCTTATGCCGAAGCCGTATGGAATGACTGGTATGAACCAGGAGACAGTTATGAACCTGCATATGTAGCCCATAATATTCCCCGCCTGATAGCTTTAGGTGTAAAGCTTGGCAAGCAGAAGGAATTAAAAGGAGATAAACTGAAACAGGTATATTACAAATTCAGAAACCATGTCAGTTCTTCCGGCCTGGTATGTTCTACAGGAGATGGAGAACCGTACGACCAGGAATCCTACGTAAAAGCTTTTGATGCCATTATGGAAGTTTGCCCCGAACCTACTATTTTATGGGCGCTTAAAAAAACGTATCTGGCAGGCAACATGAAAACCGGAAGACTTCCGGAAAAGGCTTTTGAAAAAGCTTATCCCCAATATGCAGGCATGGAAGCCAAAGCCCCGGAACTACAAGCTTCCGTGCAATGCCTCTTCCCTGCCACTTACCAAAGTAAAGATCGTCTGATACTGGCACCTTCACGCAAAGAAGGCGCTCCGTTTGCCCAATTCTGGATTCAGGATGATTGCAATGTCCTCTATCATGGTGGAATTTCCGACACACGTGGCGACCTGATACATTATGAAGTAGACGGCACCATGATCATTGCCGACAGAGGGCGCTATGAATGGCCGGCATGGAACAATACGCTACTGGTTTCCGAACCGGATGCGCAGTATCCTTTCCGTCAGACCACGGGAGTATATTCCGGACGATGGTATCATTCTTCCGCCAATATGCGAGTTACCCGAGGGTATATGCCTTCAAAACGATACACCATCAATTCCCAAAAATCTACCGATGTCCATTATGCACTGACTGACCAGAAGGCTCCTTATGGTTATATGTGGGGAAATCCGGAAGCTGTAGCCGGAAATAACGACCTAATAAACCTGCATGAAATCAGGTTGGAGTTTGCACTACTCCCTACCGAAGGAGAAGAATCAGTCGGTAAGGTATTTCCCGGAAGAACTTGGTTCGGAGGGTATGAAAAACGCAATGTATGCCCTTCGGATGTTCCCGTAGATATTTATATCAGTGACCTGTTCATTGCCGGAGATAAAGGAGAGAAAATACTGGTACCGTTTGATAAACTGACGGACAAGCTATCATTTGGTTTTGTTGCTCCCGACAAGACACAGCAATTCCCTGAAACGGAATTAGCCAAAGAGGATTATGGCATTGTAACCGATGCAGAAACGGGCAAACAAGTATTGCGCATCCGCACGAAGTATGGCCGTACGGTTCTTCGTATTAAAATGAATGAACAGGTTAATGTGAATGAAGATTATAGCCGCATCGGATTATCATATAAATACGTCACTCCCATCAAGGGTTGGACACGAGTACCCATCCTGATAGCCTTCAACGATAACGATATGAAACATAACTTACGCCTAGACCGTCAGCAAGGTGGTATTCTGACTGATGCCAAAGCTGAAAATAAGGCAGCTGACAGTTATGGTTCCGTATCTTATAAAGAAATCTGGACCCACGATTCATCCTGGAAAAGAAGCACTCTTCTGACAGAAGAAGGTTTTCTGATCGTATTGGATGAGTTCCTGCCGGGAAAAGCTGCTGATAAGCTGGTGGCGGGTCCGGTATGGCACGTCCCCTCCACTCCCCGTTGCGGAAATTCGGATGGGGCTACAGCTGACTGGTTTGATGCTTCCCTGCTACATTACCCTGCACAAGCACGGGCTTTCACTGATAAATACGGTGAAGGAGACAAATGTCTGTTTATTGCTTTCGATGCACCGGCAGGATCGGAAAACGGAATTCAGTATCAGCCTAAACATTGGAAGAATGATGATTATGCAGTTTATAGCAAATGTCCGCTGGAGGCCGGAAAAACCACACGTTGGTTATCTGTCCTGGTACCTCATTCCAAAGAAACGAATGCTATCAAGTTATCACAAAACATAAAAATAAAAAATCTGGTAGATAAGGGTTATCAAGTAAATATTCAATGGAAAGAGCAGGGCAAAAGCCCTGTCAAGTTGGAAATAAAGATGGGTAACCGTGACGAATGGGAAGTAATACGCAATTAACAATAGAAGAATCATGAATATAAAATATCATTTCATAGCGAGTTGTTTCGTTCTGTCAGGAGGATTGGCAATGCTGACCGGTTGTAACCCTCCGCAGAGTTTAAAGGAATTTACCGTGGAGAATCCTTTGGATATAAATCGTGAAGACGAAGCACTGGTATTGACACGTGCCCAACTCAATCCGACAGAAAAGCTACTCAAACCTGTGATAACCAACAGACAGGGAGAATATATTCCTTGTCAGCTGGACGACCTCGACGGAGACGGAGAATGGGATGAGTTGGCGTTCGTATATACTTTTTCCCCTTCCGAAAAGACCCGCTTAAAAGTGGAATGGATTGCTCTGGAGAGATATCCGGTATTCGCCCCTCGCACGAATGTCCGCTATGGAAAGATGACCTCCCCCGGAATTATCGAAGAACTGTCCCGGGATGCACACGACAAACACAATCTTCCACGAGGAAGTGAGATGTATCCTTATCAAATGGATGGTCCTGTCTGGGAAAATGATAAAATGGGATTCCGGCAATACTTCGATGGTCGTAACTGTTGCGATGTTTTCGGTAAAAGAATATCTGAAATGGTGCTGGATACAGTGGGAATCAGTCCGGAAGGACATCCGGCAAATACATACCAGGTAGTACGCGAATGGGGATGCGACATTCTGAGTGCAGCCAACTCATTCGGTTTGGGCGGACTTGCCATGCAGACTCCGGATAGCCTGGTACGTATGGGTGTCCCCGCAAGTTATACAGAAGATGTTATCGACTCCACCTACTACGAGCTGGTTACAGAAGGACCGGTCCGCTCCATCATTCGCTTGACATATAAAGGATGGCAAATAGGAAATAACAAGATAGATCTTTGCGAAGAAATCAGTATATGGGCAGGAAAATACGGATATGAAAAGAGAATCAGCACCACTACCCTACCCGGCAATTACTTCCTGGTGACAGGCATTGTCAATAACCTGAATACACAACCTTTCACGGAAGAAGAATATGAAGGAAAACAGTATGCCATGCTCACCCATGACAAACAGACCGTAAACGAAAGCTTCTATTTCGGCATGAGTTTATTGATACCTGGTGACAATCTGGTAGAAACCTTCCACGCACCGGAAGAAAACGCAGATATTATAAAAACCTGGTGCGTCAAAATGAAACCTGACGCAAACGGACTCTACAATTACCGGGCTTATGCAGCCTGGGAGTTGAGAGACAAACAGTTCCGGGAACGGGAGACATTCATCAACCTGATAGCCCATGAGGCATTATGCATCAATCATCCCATTATCATTCAGCTATAGCTATGAGGAAGTTACTGATCAGCTGCCTGCTCTTCTTTGGCGGTTTCATTTCAATCCATAGTCAAGTTTATACAGGAGCTGCCTATTATCCGGAGCATACCGATAAAGAGCAGGTTGAAAAGGATGCACACCTCATGGAGGAAGCGCATTTCAACATAGCCCGAATGGGTGATTTCGCCTGGCATAGTATGGAACCTAAAGACGGAGTCTTTACTCTGGAATGGTTAGACCATGCTATCCGGACACTGTCACAGCGCGGCATACAATCTCTATTATGTACCCCTACTGCCGCCATACCCAAATGGATGCACGATGCACACCCCGACATTATGATCATGGGAGCAGACGGTCAGAGAAAGCCCTATGGACGCCGGCGTCATGCCTGTCTCAACAACGAGGATTACCGCCAATACTGCACTCGCATTACACGCACCTTGGCGGAACGCTATAAAGACAATAAATCCGTCATCGGATTTCAGATAGACAACGAGCTGGCCACCGAAGAGCCCTATTGCTATTGTCCTGAATGCCTGAAAAAATTCCAGTTATGGCTGAAGAAAAAATATCAGACTATAGAAACCTTAAATAAGGCCTGGGGAACCGTCTTCTGGAGCGAAACATTAGATAACTTCGAACAGGTATGGTTACCCCGCAGGATGGATAATCCGGGCATTTATCAGGATTATCAACGGTTTTATTCGGATGTAGCATTGGAATTCTTCCGTATACAGCGGGATGTGGTTAAGGCCGTGGCTCCCGGCATGACAGTGACAACTAATATCGGAGGAAGCGGCTTTGTGACCACCATGAACCTCTATGAACTGGCAGATGAATGCGATGTCCTGTCGTTCGACAATTATCCTGTAAATGTGACTTTGGAACATCTCTATGGGAATGATATCGGACACCCTTTTGATCCTGCCATGACATCTTTTGCCATGCAGATAATACGGGGAGGCAAATCACGGCCTATATGGGTGCCGGAAGCACAGATCGGACGTACGGCCCTTACACAAAAGGAGATTGTAAAAGAGGGATATCCCCGTTTATGGAACCACGTTTATCCGACATTTTTTTTAATGCGTCTTTCTGTCGCATCGGTCGTTTTCG